>JBKGHK010000058.1:0-25178 GCA_046520375.1 Pyxidicoccus sp. 3LFB2 | reverse complement strand
GTGGGCGTCGCCGTGTCCGAGCCGCCCGCTACTCGGACCCCCGCGTCAGGCGCCGGAGTCCAGGTGAGCTTCGGCAGCCTGCTGAAGGAAGCGGGCGAGGCGCTGCGCCGCGCGCAGGCCGCCGGCGGAGACCGGGTGGAGCCTCAGGGCGGGAAGCCTCAGGCGGGGTAGACGAAGTACACGCCGCTGATGTCGTGCACCACGTCCGCGACGAAGGCGAGCAGCTCCAGGCCCCGCCCCTTGTCGTCCTTCCAGGCGTGGGTGGCCGCGTCGTACGTGAAGTGGATGCCCTGGCCCCGGCCGGCGACCCAAATCTGCCGCACGGCGCGCTGGGTGTTGACGATGCACTTCTCGCGCGAGCGGGCGGTGAGCGTCACCATGTCGCCCGTGCTCTCGGCCTCGAGGATGTCCGGGTCGATGGCATCCGCCGCGGCGAGGATGCGCTTGAAGGCGGCGGAGGCGAGCTGGTTGTAGCGGGCTTCGTCCATCATGGCCGTACGGGCCTCACTGGATGACGTCGAGCACCTGCTGCCCGGGGGCCGCGTAGAACAGGAACTTCAGCTGCGGCGTCTCCCCGTCCGAGCGCTCCAGGGCGATGACGGTGCCCGGGTTGACGGGCTTGGGGAAGGACTGCATGCCCAGCAGGTGGGCCGCCAGGGCGCCCATGGACGGCTGGTGCCCCACGAGGGCCAGGTTCTGGTCCGCATGCTCCAGCAGCACCGGCTCCACCGCGCCCACGGGCATGTCGGGCAGCAGGCAGCGGTGCACCTTCAGCGAGCCCTCGTGCTTCGTGACGAACGAGAGCAGCTGCGCCGTCTGCACCGTGCGAACCAGGGGACTGGTCAGGATGAGCCCCACCTGCCCCATGCGCTCCGACAGCGACGCGAAGTGCTGAGCGGTGCTGGCGCGGGACTTCGCGGTGAGCGCGCGCGCCTCGTCGCCAAGACCCTCGGGGATCTCTGCGTCCGCATCGCCGTGCCTAACCAGGAAAATCCTCAAAGTCCCTCCACCGCTTTCGACAGGACCGCGGTTCGTACACGAGCGCGGCCCGGTTGGTCAAAGGTAATGCGGCGATTGTTCAGTGGCCGGAACAACCCCGTCGTGACAGAGAGAGAAAGGCTCCGCCTCCCGCCGCGCAAGGGGCGAACACGCTGGGTGGGCCTGGCCCGTCTGGAGGAGAACGCATGCGCAAGGTGCTCTCGGGACTGTTGGTACTGTTGGCCTTCTCGGCTTGTAAGAAGGAGGAGGCGCCGTCCCGCCCGGCACCTGGGGAGGCAGCCGAGGCAGCCACCGGCAGCCCCGGGGTGGGGGACGCCGAGGCCGGCCCCTATGCCGTGACGAAGGAGAAGCTGGACGCCTACGTGGGCTACCAGCGGCGCATGCTGGAGGTGTACGGCTCGCTCTTGAAGGGCCTGCACGGCCTGGGCGCGCTGGTGGACGCGGGCACCCCGGAGGCCATGGCCTCCGCGCGTGCCGGGCTGAAGGTGGTGGAGGCCAAGGCCAAGGCCGAAGCCGAGGCCCGGGCACAGGCGGGGCTGAGCGAGGCGGACGTCAACGGCATCGCCGAGGTGGTGACGGCCGTCATCAGCCAGCGGCAGCTCGGGCGCACGCTCCAGTACGAGGAGGAACTGAAGAAGCTGGAGGCGCTCCAGGCGAAGCTCCCTCCCGAGCAGCAGGAGGGGCTGGCGGCCCAGGTGGCCTCCATGCGCCGGCAGGTGGACGCCTTCGAGAAGCTGGCCGACGCGCGGCGCGACTACGGCGACGCCAACGTGGACGTCGTGCTCACCCGCGAGGACGAGCTGATGAAGAACTACCAGGAGATGCTCCGGGTCTTCACCGGCACGCGGCGGTGAAGACCCGGGCCCGGGCCCCGGGCCCCGGGCCTGGAAGCCCCGCCTCAGACGCGCTTGAGGTGCGGCGCCTTCTTGAGCAGCTGCGCGAGGAAGACGTCCGCCACCTTCTCCATGACGGTGTTGCCGCGCAGGCGCTGGTTGAGGTTGACGAAGTCCACCTGGTCCAGCCGCTGGTCCTGGTTGTAGCAGGAGAACACCCACGTCTCCTTGCCGGTGAGCGGGTCCACGTGCCGCTGGAGGCACTGGGCGCAGATCTCCTTCATCATGCACTGCATCGGCGAGTTGATGGAGCCGATGGCCTCGTGGCCGGGCTTCAGGTGCGGCTGGAGCACGCCGTGGCGCGCCTCGGCCACCGCGCGCATCATCCGGTCCGAGCCGATGGCGATGATGCGGTCCACCTCCGCCAGGGAGACGACGGGCGCGGGGCCCAGCCGCTTCTCCGCGTAGGCCAGCATGGCCTGCACCACGTTGCCCCGGAACGCGGAGTCCTGCGGGCGGCGGGGCTCAATCGTCTCCCCTCCGTCCACCGACCACACAATCTGGTCCGTGCCGGCTTCAATCTCGTCCTGCTTGAACGAGTCCGACTTCTGCCGGTAGCCGGCGAAGTAGACGACGCGGCAGCCGGCCGCCTTGAGCGAGCGGGCGATGGAGAAGAGCACCGCGTTGCCCAGGCCGCCGCCCACCAGCGCCACCGTCTCGTTGTGGCCGATTTCGGTGGGAGCGCCCGTGGGGCCCATGAGGACCACGGGCTCGCCGGGGGTGAGCGCGGCGCACAGTCGTGACGAGGAGCCCATCTCCAGGACGATGGTGCCCATCAGCCCCTTCTCCTTGTCCACCCACGCGCCGGTGAGGGCCAGGCCCTCCATGGTGAGGCGCATGCCGTCCACCACGGGCGCGCTGCGCTCGAAGTTCTGCAGCCGGTAGAACTGGCCGGGCGAGAAGTGGCTGGCCGCGAAGGGCGCGCGCACCACCACCTCCACAATCGTGGGCGTCAGGCGGTTGACGGCGACGACGGTGGCGGTGAAGGCCTCATCCAGCTTCGCGAAGTGCGCGGCGCGCTGCTCCTCGCGCCGGGCCTGGGCCACCTCGTCGTCGAAGTCGAGCGCGGCCACTTCCTTCGCGTACAGCCGCGCCACCTCGGGGTGGCCGTCCTTCGCGCTGGCCATGGCCTTCACCACGTTGCCCGCGTAGGTGGGGTGGTTGTCGCCGTAGAAGGAGATGAGGTGGCCGTCCTTCCGGTACGAGGTGAAGAAGCCCGCCTTGGCCCCCGGGTCCTCCTTCGCCGCCACCGGCTTGAGGGTGAAGCCGTCCCCGTCCTCCACCAGCTCGTGGCCCTGGAAGTACTCCCCGCGCGCGTCGAGCTGGAAGGTGCCCGGGTACTCCTTCTCGTAGGTGACGTTGGGGGACGTGCCGGCGGCGACGCACACCGTGCGCGCGGGCAGCTCGAAGAACTCGCCGCTGCCCTTGAGCTTGCCGTCCTTCGTCACCATGCGCTCGAAGCGCAGGGCACGCACCGCGCCGGACGCGTCCGGCAGCGCCTCCACCGGGCTCATGCGCTCGATGAAGCGGATGCCCTCTTCCAGCGCCTTCGTCACCTCCTCGTGGTTGAGACGGTAGGCGGGGGACTCGGTGAGGCCGCGGCGGTAGACGAGGCTCACGCCGCCCCAGCCGCGCACCAGCTTGATGAAGTCCGGGTTGCGGCCTTCGGCCTGGGCCTTCTCGCGCTCGGCGCGCACCGCGCGGCCGTGCTCCAGGAACGTCTGGTAGGTGGCGCGCTCCTCGGCGTCGAGGCGGGCCAGCACGGCCTCCTCGCCCAGGTCCGCCACCAGCTTCTCGTGACGGGAGAGCGTCTTCTCCACCTGCACCGGGTAGTACGCCATCAGCTCGGTGGCGGTGTCGATGCCGGTGAGGCCGCCGCCGATGACGATGGCGGGCAGCTGCACCTGGAGGTTGGCCAGCGAGTCCTTCTTGAAGGCGCCGGTGAGCTGCAGCGCCATGAGGAAGTCGCTCGCCTTGCGGATGCCCCGGATGAGGTTGTTCTTCATCCCGATGATGGTGGGGCGCCCCGCGCCGGCGGCGATGGCGATGTGGTCGAAGCCCAGCGCCCACGCGTCATCAATCGTCAGCGTGCCACCGAAGCGCACCCCGCCGTAGATGCGGAAGCCCTCGCGGCGCGCCAGCGTCAGGTGGATGAGCGTGAGGAAGTTCTTGTCCCAGCGCACGGTGATTCCGTACTCGGACACGCCGCCAAAGCCCTCCAGCACGCGCTCGTCCAACTCGTTGGTGAGCGCGGACCAGTCGCGGATGGGGCGCAGGCCCCGGCCGTTGCGGCCGACGAGGTCATCCGGGAAGGGCTCAATCTTCAGGCCGTCCACGCCGGTGACGCCAAAGCCCTCGTTGAGCAGGTAGTGCGACAGCGTGTAGCCGGCGGGGCCCAGGCCCACCACCAGCACGTTGCGGCCCACGTAGGGCAGGGCGTACGGACGGCGGACGTTGAGCGGGTTCCACCGGGTGAGCAGGCCGTAGATTTCGAAGCCCCAGGGCAAATCCAGCACGTCCGTGAGGGTGGCCGTCTCCGCCAGGGGGATGTTCACCGGCTCCTGCTTCTGGAAGATGCACGCCTTCATGCAGTCATTGCAGATGCGGTGGCCGGTGCCCGGGCACATCGGGTTGTCCAGCGTCACCATGGCCAGCGCGGCCACGGAGTTGCCCTCGCGCTTGAGGGCGTGCGCCTCGGAGATGCGCTCGTCGAGGGGGCATCCGTTGAGGGGGATGCCCAGCGGGTTCTTCTTGAAGCTGTGTCCCTCCGCCACCGGGTCCTTCGCGGGGAAGCCCTTGGAGCACGAGTCCTTCGAGCGTTCGTGGCAGATGACGCAGTAGTCCACCTCGTTCATCACGTCGCGCGGGGTGCCCCGGCGGTCGGTGAGCTTGAAGCCGTCACGGTGGCGCAGGTGGTGCTCGTCCCCTTCCGTGATTTCGGGCAGCTCCGGGTCCGGCCGCTTCAGCTGGACGAGCTGGTCGAAGACGAGGGGCTTGGGAATCCGGTGCGTGGACCACGCGTGGAAGATGTCCTTCGTCTCGGGGTGCAGGGCGCGCGCGTACGTCCAGCGGTCCGCCAGCGACAGGAGCGCGCGCACGGCCTGGAGCTCCGCGGCGTCATCGCCCTGGGTGACGAGGCTGGAGCCGAAGGCGTCCTCGCCCTCAGGAGTGGACACGAGCCCCTCGCGCAGCGCCGCCCAGCGGGCGCGCATTGCCTCGGCGCGGGGCTGCAGCTCCGCGGGGAGGCTGCCGGCGAACAGGCGCTCCAGGTCCATCAGCGTGAGGATGGACTCGGCGAGGCCCCGCTCCATGTCTCCAGTGGCCAGCGCCTCGGGGAAGCCCAGCTGCATCAGCAGCCGCATGCGCGCGTCCAGCGAGGGGAACTCGGCGAGGGTGGGACGGTCCGCGGCGCCCTTCTTGAAAACGCGGCGGGTGATGAACTCGCGCTTGAAGTCGAAGAGCGGCAGCTCGCCCTTCAGGCGGCCGGCCAGGCGCTCCAGCTCGGACTCGAGGCGGAAGAGCTTCGCGACGAAGCGCGACACGTGGCGGGACACGCGGATGAGCAGGTCCGACTCGGCGGGCCCGGGAAGGCCCGTGCCCCCGGCCTTGCGGTATGCGTCATACGCCTGGAAGAGCTCGGGCTCGTCTTCCGCGAGCTGCGCGTCGAAGCGCTCCAAGAGCCGCCGCAGGCCCTGCGGGCGGTAGAGGTCCTCGAAGGTGAAGCCCGGCAGGCCCAGGGTCAGCGTGGGGGCGGGGTCGGAGGGCAGGTCGGTCAAGGCGCGCATATCACTGAAGGTGTGGGAGGAGCCTGGGGGAACGGCTCCCGGGCGGGGGCTATTTCGCGGTGAGTCGTCCGGAATGCAAGCGGGCTCGTCACCGTGCGTGAAGGGCCGCGATGGGAGCAATGGGCCCTGCTCCGGTTGTAACGCGTCGGGCCGCCCGAGGCACCTTGCTCCGCGTCGTACCCGGAGAGGGGGCGGGCGGAAGGCGGCTCTTCCCCACCTGCCGTGTTGTGGGGGGCGTTGGCCTGAGGATACGGTGCGCCGCCATGACGGAACGCGCCTACCGCCGCCACCCCGAGCCCCAGCTGGCTCCGGTGCCCGACGCCTGCTACCTCTGCAAGGGAGGCAGGCTGCGGATGAAGTTCCCGGCCCGGGGGAGCGGGGAGCCGGAAGGCGCGGCGGCCTACAACTGCACCTCCTTCGGCCACCGGAGCCACCCGCCCATCTGGGACTGCCTGGACTGCGGGATGCTCTTCCAGTGGCCCATGCGCTCGGCGGCGGAGCTGCTCTCGGCGTACCAGGACGTGGAGGACCCCCTCTACGTGGCGGAGAAGGACAACCGCTATCACACCTTCCGCAAGGTGCTGGAGGCGCTGGGGCCGGCGCAGGGCCGGACGGTGCTGGATGTGGGCGCCTACTGCGGCTACTTCCTGGACGTGGCCCGCGAGGCGGGCTTCCGCCCGGAGGGGCTGGAGCTGTCGCGCTGGGCGGCGGGGCACGCGCGCTCGCTGGGCTTCACGGTGCACGGCGTCCCGCTGGCGGAGCTGGCGGGGCGGGGCGTGCAGTACGACGTGGTGACGCTGTGGGACGTGGTGGAGCACTTCGCGGACCCGCGCGCGGAGCTGGAGGCGGCCTTCCGCCTGGTGCGCCCGGGTGGGCGCATCTACCTGTCCACCATCGACGCGGGGAGCCTCGTGGCCCGGCTGCTCGGGGGCCAGTGGCCGTGGCTGATGGACATGCACCTGTTCTACTTCGGCCGCGCCACGCTCGCGACGCTGCTGGAAGAGGTGGGCTTCCGCGTGACGGACACGCGGACGTACACGCACATCATCTCCGCGGACTACCTGCTGCGGAAGGTGGGCGCGAGCTTCCGCCCGGCGGCGCCGGTGCTGGAGGCCCTGCGCCGCGTGGTGCCGGGGGCGTGGGCCATTCCGTTCAACCTGGGCGACAACATGCTGATGGCCGCTGAACGGCCGGCCTGACCCTCACTGTCTATGTCACCACTCTCGCGGCGGGTGCTCCACCCGCTGGTGCTGCTGACGTTCTCGCTGCTGTCCGCGTTCCACACCTGGCCCCTGCTGTCGAAGCTGAAGGGCCACGTCGCGGGCGGGCGCGAAGACGTGCTGATGAACATGTGGCACCTCTGGTGGATGCGCCAGGCGGCGTGGGTGGACCCCCAGAACCCCTTCTTCTCGCCCCTGCTGCACTGGCCGCTGGGGGCGGAGCTGTACTGGCACACGCTGTCGCCCGCCAAGACGCTGTGGGGCGTGGTGCTGCTGCCGTTCATGCGCGTGGAGACGGCGTACAACCTCGTGCTCTTCAGCACCTTCGTGCTGACGGGGTACACGGCGTGGCTGCTGCTGGACTACCTGCTGCGGCGCGCGGACTTTCCGCCCGGGCTCTCGGCGGTGGCGGCGCTGGCGGGCGCGTGCGTGTTCGACTTCTCGCGCTACCACCTGAGCCACGCGGTGGCGCACCTCAACCTGTCCGCGCTGGAGGGCATCCCCCTCTACCTGTACTTCTTCCTGCGCTGGCTGGACGAGGGCAAGCGCCGGTGGCTCGCGGGCCTGGCGCTGGCCGCGCTCTACACGCTGCTGTCGGACTACTACTACCTGCTCTACATCGCGCTCTTCTCCTTCCTCTGGGTGGTGGCCGAGCGCTGGCGCAAGGGGCCGCTGCTGTCCGTGGACACGCTGAAGGACGCGGGCGTGCGCCGGGCGGGGCTGGCCGCGCTGGCCGCGGGGCTGGCATGTGTGCCGCCGGTGGTGCCGCTGGTGCTGCACCTGTTCCCCGCGCCCCTGGCCATCCACCACGGGGACTCCGACTACTTCACGGACCTGTTCGCCTTCTTCCTGCCGGACACGCTGTCCGGGTGGCACGAGTCCATGCCGGCCTGGGCCCAGGAGTTCGCGGTGGGGGTGGTGCGCGGGAAGATGTCGAGCAACGCGGAGGAGGCGGGCACCTTCCTGGGGTGGATGACGCCGCTATTGGCCGTGTTCGCGCTCTGGCGCGGCGTGCCCGACGGCCGGCGCTGGGCGGGCCTGGGCCTGGGCTTCGCCGTGCTGTCCATGGGCACGGTGCTCAACATCAACCTGAGTGACAGGCTGTCCCCGGTGGTGCTGCTCTTGGCCGTGACGCTGCTGGTGGGCTGGTCGCCCGTGTGGCGCGGGCGGACGTGGCACCGGGACGTGGTGGTGCTGCTGGGCCTGTGCACGCTGCTGTCGTCACTGTCGCCGCTCACCGCCTTCCAGCAGCCGCTGCTGGTGCAGGTGCCGATGCCGTACGTGGTGTTCAAGCACGTGGTGCCGCTCTTCTCGCGCGGGGGCATGCCCGTGCGCTTCGAGCTGCTCACCACGCTGGCGTTGAGCGTGCTCGTGGCCTTCGCGGCGGCGCACCTGGGGCAGCTGGCGTCCCGGCGCGGCACGTGGGTGGGCCTGGGCGTGGCGCTCGCGGTGGCGGTGGTGCCGAACCTGGAGTACCTCGGCAAGCCGCTGCCCATGCCCGCGCTGCCGAAGCTGCCGCCGGTGTTCGACGAGATTCGCTTCGCGCCCATGCCCGCGGCTGTCTTCACGGACCACGTGGTGGGCCAGTGGGAGCAGGTCTACCACGGCAAGCCGGTGTCCTTCGCGCGCCTGTCCCGCCTGCCCGTGCGCGAGGCGGAAATGATGGAGTCCCGCATCTTCCGCGCGCTGGAGGGGCTCCATGGGTCCGCGGGCACGGTGACGCCGGAGGAGCGCGAGGAGATGCGCCGCTTCCTCAAGGAGAACCACTTCCGCTGGTACGTCGCGCACTACCACCACCCCGTGCGCCACCGCTTCGTGGTGGAGGAGCTGGGCGGGGAGCTGGTGCACCAGGACGGCTACGTCACCGTCTACCGCTTCCCCTGATTGGGGGGCGGGGACGGCTACTTGCTCGCGGGCAGGGACTCGGGGGCCGTGCGCTGCGCGGGGGCGGGGGCGGGGAGGGACACCCGCTCCAGCCTGCGCCGCAGCTGCACCAGGCCCCAGAACATCCGCAGTCCGTCCAGGCCGGGGATGACCTTCGAGCCGCCGAAGTCCTCCCAGTCGATGGGGACCTCGAGGGCCGGCCCCTGGCGCTTGAGCAGCACCAGCAGCTCGATGTCCAGGAGCCAGCGCTCCTCGCGCAGCACGTCCAGCAGCGGGCGCAGCAGGGCGCCCCGGACGAGCTTCACGCCGCACTGCGTGTCGTAGAAGTGGAGGCCGAAGTTGGAGTCCGTCAGCGTGGCGAAGACGCGCCCCTGCAGGTGACGGTGGAGGTTGCGCACCACGCGGCGGCCGGCCATGAGGATGCGCGAGCCGGCAATCACGTCCACGTCCTGGCCGGTGGGGCTGGTGGCCAGCGCGACGAGCCGGTGGAACTCCTCGGCGCTGATGGCACCGTCGGCGTCCAGGAAGGCGAGCCACGTGGCGCCGGGCGGAGCGGAGCGCCAGCCCAGCCGGATGGCCGAGCCCTTGCCCTGATTCCGCGGCGCGGCCACGTAGGTGAAGCGGTGCTGCGCGCCCTTCGCGGCGAGCTGGGACTGGGCCTCCTCGACGCAGGCGCGCTGGAGCGTGGCGTGTTCGGGGCGGCTGCCGTCGTCGACGACGATGAACTCGACGGGCGGGGCGGGGCGCTCCAGGAAGACGCGCGTGAGCTCACCCACGAAACGGGGCAGGCGCTGGCCCTCGTTGTAGGCAGGGATGACCACGCTGATGAAAGGTTCGTCCACGCGCCGGGTTTGACACGCGGGCGCCGGGGTCGTCAATGCGAGGTGTCAGGGGGGGGCCGTGTCCTGGCGCAGGCGCAGGCGGATGGGGCCTCGCGCGGTGGAGGGGTCCACCACCCGGCCGCCCTGGACGATGTCGAGCATGCCCTGCTGGACGAGCCTCCGCGCGGCCTCGCGCACGGGCTCCATGCGCTCGCGCCAGTCGACTTCTCCGAGCGCACGAGCGACCTCGGAGGGACAGAGGGTGGCGCCCCGGGCCCGGGTGGCGAGCAGGTCCAGGATGGCCTGGGCCAGGACGTCCTTGTCACGCAGCCCGGCCTTCCGGCCCCGGCAGCGGTCCGAGCAGTAGCGCACCGAGTCCCAGTCCCGCTCCCACTTCTTGCGCCAGGTGATGGTGCGCCCGCAGACGGCGCAGGACTTGGGCGGAGGAGGGGAGGGAGCCATGCGGCAACTTCGATGCGCAGGGGCGCGGTGGGGTTCTCAAGGCCGGGGGAAGGGGATGCGCCGAGCACCAGCCGCCAGGTGGGACGAGGACCTCCCGAGCGGGCTCGGGCGGAAGGAACCGTCATTCCGCACGTCAGTGGCCAGGGGCCAGACCCCGGTTGGACGGCGCGGGCGGAACGTTCCTTCCGGAGGCCATGTCCCAGGCCGTGGCCCCGTGGCGGACAGGCGCGGACGGAACGTTCATTCCGGAGCGACTGTCCCAGGCTGGAGCCCCGTGGGGACGGAGGCGGACGGAACGTTCATTCCGGAGCGACTGTCCCAGGCTGGGGCCCCGTGGGCCGGGGCGGACGGAACGTTCATTCCGGGGTTCAGCTGCCCGTCGGAACGGGGTTCCTTGCGCGGACAGTGGCGGAAGGAACCGTCATTCCAGGTGGCGCACCCGTAGGTGCGACGGAGCCGCGGGCTACTTCCTGCGGCCACGGCCCTTGGAGCCCGGCTTGCGAGTCCCCTGACCGGCCTTCTCCGCCGTGGAGGTCGAAGCTGGACTCCCGGTTTCGGGACGAGCCCGGGAGGCTCCGTCCTGCGCGCGTGAAGACTGATTCTCGCCGGCCCTCGTGTGACGGGGCTTGGGCAGTACGGGCTCTCCGGACGACGGCGGCGTGGTCGTCGTCTCGGGAGTGGGCTTCCGATGGGACGCGGGCTTCGCCTGCGTCGCCGTCTTCGCCGCAGGCGTATTGCGCCGCGAGGTCGGAGGCCTGGAGGGCGATACCGCGCCACGGGAAGAACGCGCCTCCCGCGCGGGCGTGGCTTGTTGTGCCGAGGGCGCCTTCGCGGCGGACGCCGGTCCCTGACGACGCAGGTTCCGCTCCGACGCAGGCGCGGCTGACCCGCCAACGGGCGGGAACTCTCCGGGGCGACGTGCACGCTCCGTGGCGGGAGACGGTCTGTCGGAAGGGCCCGCCTTCACGGCCGACGCCCGCTCCTCGGAAGCAGGCTGCTTCGCGACCGGGACCGCCTTCGCGACGGACTCCCGCGCGTCGGAAGCAATCTGCGTCGCGGCCGGCGCCATCTTCGCCGACGCCTCCGGCTTCCTCTCCGTCTGCGCCACCTTCGCCATGGGGGACGACTGCGCGGGCATGGGCCGCCGTTCCTCTCCGTACGGCCTGCTGCCGCCGCGAGCCTTGAGCTCCTCCACCTCGCGCCGCAGGCGAATCACCTCGGCGGAGAGCTGGGCGTACGAGTCGCGCACGTGCCCGTTGAACACGCGCTGCCGGCCCAGGGCCTCGTTGATGAACACCTGGCACGACTTGCGGAAGGCCCACTTGGCCACCAGCACCAGCTGGCCCGCGCCGCCCCGGTGCGTGTGCAGCGGCAGCGCGCGCGTGGCGTCCGCGTTCTCCTCCAGCGCGTGCAGGTTGAACGTCAGCGGCTCCACCCGGGGCTCCACGCCCCCGGCGGGCACCTCCACCGGCTCCGACGTGGGGAGGCCGCGCGTGCGCAGGCGCTCCTCGATGCGGGAGATGAGCTCCCTCGCGGGAATGTCCCGTCCCAGCAGCTTCATTGGCGATTCTCCTCGAGGATGCGCTCCAGCTCCTCACGGTAGGCCGCCACCACCTGTGGCCAGCCCTGCTTCTTCACGTACGCCAGCCCCTTCATCCCCAGCGGGCCCCGCGCGTCGCCCACCTCGCGCAGGCCCCGGATGAACGAGTCCAGGTCCGTGTACGTCCGGCCCGCCCCGCTGCGCTCCACCTGCCCCACCAGCACGTCCGAGCGCCCGTTCACCAGCACCGGCGTGCCCTGCGCGAACGCCTCCAGCGTCAGCAGCGACAGACTCTCGTACCGGGACGGCACCACCACCGCCAGCGCTCCGGCCAGCGCGTCGTGCTTGTCCTGCTCCTCGATGCGGCCCAGGTAGCGCACGCCCTCGCCCTTCAATTCCATGTTGGTGTCGCCCGCCAGCACCAGGTCCGGCGCGTCCGCGTACCGCTGCTTCAGCGCCTGGTGGTACTGGAGCAGCTCTCCCACGCCCTTGCCCGGCTCCTGCCGTCCCACGTAGAGCAGGTAGTGCCCGCGGATGCCGTGCTTCTCGCGGAAGCGCGCGCCGTCCGCCTCGGGCCGGTCCACGCCCACGCCCACCACCCGTGTCCTCGCGTGGTTCGGGAAGTACTTCTCGATGATGGTCAGCTCCTCCGGCGTGAGGCAGAGCAGCGCGCGCGGGCGCTCGAACACGTCCGAGTACACCCCGAAGCGGATGGGCGACTCGTCATGTGTCGTGGGCACCAGCAGCGCCCGGTCCGCCACCAGCGGCAGGCCCCACACCGTCGGCGCGTAGAGGTACGTGAAGAACAGGAAGCCGTCGTACGCGTCGCGCGAGGTGGCCAGGTGGTCCAGCAGCCCGGGGCACAGCGGGCCCTGCTCCGCCACCCACTGCTCCTCGCGCAGCCGCTCGTTGGGCTTGTCGAACACCTGCCGCGACAGCCCGTTGAAGCCACGGATGTTGCGCACCCGCGTCGACGGGAAGCGCAGCACCTTGATGCCGTCCACCTCGTCCGGCCCCGGCGGGAAGAAGTTGTCCCATTCCAGGTGGTTCTTCGCGCACGTGGTCAGCACCGTGAGGTCCCAGTGCGGGGCCAGGTGCTCGGCCATCTGCGCGGCCAGCTTCTCCGCGCCGCCCGTCACCTCACCGTACCGCTGCACCACCAACGCCACGCGCGGCCGCTTCGGCGCCTTGCGCGGGGCGCGGCGCGGGCCGGGGCAACACTCCCTCCAGCGCGCGGGAGAGCGCGAGCTGTGCCGACGCAGCGGAGAAGTGCTCCAGCCGGCGCGTCTGTCCGGCGATGACGGGCGCGCGCAGGGACAGGTCCTCGCTCAGGTCCACCGCCAGCTCGGCGAGGAAGGCGAAGCGCTTCTGGTCGAAGGCCACCCCCGCGCCGCCGAGCGTCTCCGGCACCGCCGCCGCCGCGTACGCCATCACCGGCACCTCGGCGGCCATGGCCTCGATGAGCGGGACGCCGAAGCCCTCGTGCTCGCTCATGGAGACGAAGACGGACGCGGAGCGGTACGCCGCCACCAGCTGCGCGTGGCTCAGCCGCCCCAGGAAGTGCACGCCGCTCAGGCCTCGCGCCTGTTGCTTCAGCGAGCGGAAGTAGCGGCTGCCCGGCTCGTACCCGCCCACCATCAGCAGGCGCGCCTGGGGCCGCAGCCGCAGCAGCTCGCGGTGCAGGGTGAGCAGGTCCTCGAAGCGCTTGTGCGGCATCACCCGGCTGACGCCGAGCAGCACGGGGCCGGGGCCGGAGAGCTGCTTCAGCATCTTCGCGTCCGCGCTGGCCCGGCTGAAGCGCTCCGGCTCGATGAAGAGGGGCACCGTGTGGACGTTGCGGTAGCCCGCCGCGCGCAGCTCCGCGGCGTTGAAGTCCGACACGCCGATGGCCACGTCCGCGAAGGGCGCCATGGCGGCCAGCTGCGCTCGCCCCGCCACCAGCGCGTCCGCCAGCGGCAGGCCCGCGTAGAAGCGCGCGGGGCTGATGTTGTGGAACACCACCCCGCGCCGGCAGGGCAGGTGCATGAGCCGGCTGCTCAGCGGCGAGGCGATGCCGTGGTGGTACAGGACCAGGTCCTCGGGCCCGGGCTTCAGGGCAGAGGCGGGGCTGGCAAGACCCTCCAGGCCCGCGCCCACCTCGTCCGCGTACAGCGCGCCCGCGTGGCCCATGCGGCGCAGCAGCAGCTGCAGGTGCAGCGCGGCCTGCCCGGTGGCGTCGCCGGGGACAAAGCTTGGAATCAACTGGTGGATCGCCATGCGCGCCCTGCCTATCACACGACCGTGGTATGAGGCGCACCGTGTCCACCGGCCCCATCGCCTTCGACGCGACACTCTGGGACGAGCCGACCACCGGCATCGGCCTGTACACCCGTTGCCTGGCCTCCGCCCTGGAAGGGCTCGGCGTACGCCTGGAGAAGCTGGGCGCGCACGGCTCCGGCGAGCACCCCCGTGGCGACTCCGGCCGCACCGCGTGGACGCTCGGCCGGCTGCCCCGGGTGCTCCAGCGCACGGGCGCGCCGCTGTACCACGCGCACGGCAACTTCAACCTCCCGCTCACCCGCGTGCCCGGCACGGCCTACGTGCTCACGGTGCATGACCTGATTCCGCTGCTGATGCGGGACACCGTGTCCAACGCCTTCCGCTGGCAGTTCCGCCTGTGGCTGGGGCGCAGCCTCGCGGTGGCGGACCAGGTGGTGTGCGTGAGCGAGCGCACCCGGCAGGACCTGCTGGCCCGCTTCCCCGAGGCCGAAGCGCGCACCGTCGTGGTGCCCAACGGGGTGGACCACGTCGAGACCCCGGTGCTGGACTCCACCAGCGTCGACTTCCTGCGCGCGCTGTCGCTGCCGAAGGACTACGTGCTCTACGCGGGCTCGCTGGACGTGCGCAAGAACGTGGAGCTGGTGCTGGACGCCATGGAGCGGCTGCGCGAACGGGGCCGTCCGGTGTCACTGGTGCTTGCGGGGCAGAGCTGGTTCGGCTCCGGCCGCGTGGAGAAGCGCATCTCCCGGCTGCGCTCGGAGGGGCATGACGTGCGCTCGCTCGGCTATCAGGCCGACCCCGTCTTCTACGAGCTGATGCGCCGCGCCGCCGTGTTCGTCTTCCCCTCGCGCTACGAGGGCTTCGGCCTGCCGCCGCTGGAGGCCATGCGCCTGGGCACGCCCACCATCGTCTCCAACGCGGGCTCGCTGCCGGAGGTCTGCGGCGACGCGGCGCTGGCGGTGGGGCCGGATGATGCGGACGGGCTGGCCCAGGCCATCGACCGGCTGCTGCGCTCGCCGGAGGAGCGGCGGGCCCTGGCGCAGAAGGGGAAGGCCCGGGCCGCGGCGTTCACCTGGAAGCGGACCGCCGAGGCGACCCTGGCGGCGTACGAGGCCGCCCTTCGGCGTTAACCAACACAAGGGAGACACGGATGCGAAAGCTCATCTGGACTGGCGTGGTGCTGTGCGGGCTTCTGGGCGGGTGCACGAGCACTCCAGCGCGGACAGAGGAGCCCGCGCCGGCCCAGCCCGCGCCGGCCCCGCCCGAGTTCAAGCCCGGCGAGTCCCCCAAGAACACCACGTCCGAGGAGGGCAAGGCGCCCATCCAGCAGCTCGTCATCGGGCAGCAGCTCGCGCCGAAGGACTCCATCAACATCGAGGGCTTCCGCGCGTTCCGCGACGTGCTGGACGTGAGCGTCACGCACGGCGGCGGCTGCAAGGAGCACACGTACACGCTCGCGTGGGATGGCGAGTTCCAGCCCGGGAAGGACGGCACCCCGGTGGCGAACCTGGTGCTCGTGCACGAGGGGAACCAGGACCACTGCAAGGCCATTGTCATGGCCACGCCGAGGTACGACTTGAAGCCCGTCGCCCAGCGCTTCCGCGAGAAGTACGGCAAGAGCACCGGCGCGGTGGACCTGGCCCTGTCGGGCCAGCCCACCGTGCGGTACGAATTCTAGGGAGGCGTGCCAGGCGCGGCGGGGCGGGCTTCCGTGACGCCCTCCGCGAGCAGGTCCTCACGCAGCTTCGTGAGCAACTTGCCCAGCAGATTCATCCCCCGCCACTTCGACGGGTCCTGGATGCGCGGGTCCTCCGCGCCCAGGCCCACGCCCCAGATGCGGTCCAGCGGACTGGCCTCCACCAACTCCGTCCCCTGCGTGGCCAGCAGCGCGGCCAGCAGCTCCGCGTGCTGGGTGAACTTGGCGCGGTTGCCCTCGTAGACGATGCGCTCCCGCTCCCGCTCCCACACGGCGGCGTCGAAGTCGCGCACCTTGCGCCCCAGCGCCTTGTGCGTCTTCGGCGAGCTGGACTTCAGGATGCTCGCCAGCACCTCCGCGTCCCCGAACAGACGCGCCTTGCCCGCCATCATGTACTGCTCCGCGCACAGGTACCGGACGCCGTCCACGACGAAGTCCGAGCGGTGCCACTGGGAAAAGGGGGACTCCTCACGCCAGAAGAAGGTGAACCTGCGCTGCTCTGCTCCAGTCATGTGCCGTGTCTCCTGGTTGGTGTTGAGGTTACACTAACGTTCGGGGCGCGGGAACCTGACAGGGGGATTACACTGTCCATCCGCCCCGGACCTCGCAGGCCCACGCTCCCATGAAGCTCTCCGACGCCCAGTCCCTGCTGGAACGCTGCTTCGCCGGCCTGCCGGAAGGCGCGCCCCGACTCTCCGAGCCCGGAGACCCGCGCTTCGCGCTGCGCCAGAGCGCCGTGTGGCTGGAGTACCGCTGGTACATCCATGCCCGCGGGCTGGCGGAGGTGTTCCTCAAGTGGGGGCGCGGCCCGGTGGCGCAGAGCGCCGGGGCGGAGGCCACGGTGCTGCGGGTCCACCTGCTCGGCGCTTCACCGGAACTGGCGGGGCGGGCAGGGCGGCTGCTCGAAGGGGGCACGCCGTCGAGAGACCGCATCCTCGACCTCGTGGGCGACGACGGCCTCCAGCGCGAGTGCGTCACCTTCGGCAGGACGAACGTCACCGTGGAGCATTGGGACCGGCCGGGCCCCAGCCCCCTGCTGGACGACGCGCGCTTCCAGGCCCTGGCCGCCACGCTGGAGGACGCGGACTCCACCCACGAGGAGCGCCACGAGGCCGTGCAGCGGCTCGCCGCCGAGCGCAGCCCGCGCGTGGTGGAGACGCTGGTGGCGCTGGTGGCGCGCAAGCCGTCGTTGATGGCGCTGCGCGTGCTCTCCGAGTGGGGCGTGGTGCGGGCCCGGGCCGCGCTCCAGCGAGACCTGGCGGCTGTCCGGCCTGACAACCCGGCGGACCTCTGGGCCCTCACCGCCCTGGACCGTCGCCTGGAGGCCTGGCAGGCGTTGGAGGCCTGAGCTGGCGCAGGAGGGAAGGGCGCAGGGCCACGCGTCCTGTCATCCCTGACGGTAAGTCATAGGACATTGCCTCTCCGTGGTGGGGGCAGCCGAGCGTCTGGGCGCTGGATGCCGTTCGGAACCCGTTGGCAGGCCCAGGGTGGGTCCCCACGCTTGGTCCATGCGAGCTCTTACCTATGAAGGACCGTACCGCGTGGCGGTGCGTCACAAGCCCGACCCGAAGATTGAGCATCCTCAAGACGGCATCGTCCGCGTGACGAGCGCCGCCATCTGCGGTTCCGACCTCCACCTGCTGCACGGCCTCGTGCCCGATACGCGCATCGGGTTCACCTTCGGTCACGAGTTCACCGGCATCGTCGAGGAAGTCGGCCCGCACGCCCAGGGCATCAAGCGGGGCGACCGGGTGATGCTGCCCTTCCAGATTTTCTGTGGCGGCTGTTACTACTGTACCCGCGGCCTCACTTCCTGCTGTGACAACACCAACCCCGCCACCGACGCGGGGACCGGCATCTACGGCTACTCCCATACGATGGGTGGCTACGACGGCGGTCAGGCCGAGTACGTCCGCGTCCCCTTCATCGGCGTGGACGCCGAGAAGATTCCCGAGGACGTCTCGGACCTCGACGCCCTGCCCATCACCGACGCCTTCACCACCGGCTACCAGGCCGCCGAGATGTGCGACCTCAGGGGCGGTGAGACGGTGCTCGTCCTCGGGGCCGGCCCGGTGGGCCTGTTCGCGATGTGGTCCGCGTGGGCCATGGGCGCGGGCCGGGTCATCGCCGTCGACAAGGAGGACTACCGCCTGGCGTTCGCGCGGAGCTGGCTGGGCGTGGAGACGCTCAACTTCACGGACCTGGACCTCGTCACCATGGTGAAGGGGATGACGGACGGCCGCGGCGCGGACGCCACCATCGATGCCGTGGGCTGCGAGGCCGCGGGCTCGCCGGTGCACCGTGCCATGGGCGTCTACGGGAAGCTGGAGGCCGGCTCGCCGCAGGCCATCAACTTCGCCATCCACGCGACGCGCAAGGCCGGAATCATCTCCCTCATCGGCGCCTACGGTCCTCCGTTCAACGGCGTGGACATCGGCACCTTCATGAACAAGGCGCAGACGATGCGCACCGGCCAGGCCAGCGTGAAGCGCTACATGCCGCACCTGCTGGAGCACGTGCGCGCCGGGCGCATCCAGCCGTCGCGCGTCTTCACGCACCGCCTGCCGCTCGAGGAGGCGGCGCACGCCTACCACACGTTCGCGCAGAAGCGTGACGGCTGCATCAAGGTGGCGCTCTTCCCCAACGGAACCCTTCACTAGGACGGAGACCCAGATGAACCACCGCACACCCGAAGTGACGTCCCCGGAGACGATTCAGCGGCGGTCCGGGTTCCAGTCCATGCAGCCCGTGACGCGGCCCCCCTGGTGGGGTGTCGACCTGGACCACTCGCGCCGTCCCGGCGTCCCCAGTCACCGTGAGCCCCAGCCGTTCCCCAACACCCGCTTCCCGCTGGAGCGCCAGCCGGGGGTCCCTGCTTCGCCGATGCATGGGCGCACCAACAAGCAGATGCCGCCCGTCTTCGGCACCTCCACGCCGCTGCGCGGGCTGTCCGGGGCCATCCGCCGCTTCGCCTACTCGAAGCCGGACCACTACCCGAGCCACTGGCTGTTGAAGCTGCTCGGCGACAAGGTGGACTCGCTGGAGTACCGCGCCAAGAAGGTCCTGCCCTTCGCGCTGCCGCTCGCGGGCCTCGCGTACATCGTCTCGTCGCACCTGTCCGAGTCTCGCGGAAACGGCCGCCGGCTGCCGAGGAGCCTGCCGGTGACGCGGCGCCTCTTGGAGCCGCATCGCGTCCATGACCGTCGCAGGTGGAATGCGAGGGAGTGGTCTCCCGCGCAGTGATGCACCGAAGCGGTGAGCGGGAGTGGGCGCGAGCAGGCCCACTCCCGTGCGCTGCGCGGCGGACTGCCAGGCCCCACCGGCCCGGCACGGCGTCTCAGTCGTCGTCGTGGATGAACTTGTAGTGGCCCCGCGTCACCCGGGAGCGCCACACGGACTTGACGGTGGGCACGTCCACCAGCTGGTAGCCCTGCTGCATGAGCTGGAAGGACTGGTAGATGTCCGAGCTCCAGTGGGCATATTCCCCGTCGGGGTAGGGGTGCTTCGCCAGCACCGCCGTCCTCGCGGCGAACAGGCCACCCTGGATGTGGATGGCCGGCAGCGAGTTGGGGAACCCCAGCTTGGACGGAGGCCCGCTGTCGTAGTGGGAGCCGGTGAGGGCCACCTTGCCCGTGGTGTCGTTCACCAGCGGCGCGAGCAAGTCCCACAGCCACGTCGGGTCCAGCATCCGCCCGTGGTTGGCGCAGACATAGAGCAGGAACGGGTGCGTCGAGGCCTGCACCGCGAGGTTCAGCGCCGGGCCGTAGAAGAGATTCCGGCCCTCGTTCCAGAGGTACCTGCCAGGGACGACGCCATTGTCGCGCACCGCCTCGGCCAGCCGTTGCTGCGGCCGGGCGCTGTTGTCGACCACCCGCAGCTCGGCGTCCAGGGCGCCCCGGTACAGCAGCAGGGACGGCATGAGGTCGCGCATCAGGCGCGTGAGCGCCCGCTCCTCGTTGTCGTAGGCGACCATCACCACCGTGACGCCCGGCTTCACGTCCCGGGCCCCAGCTTCACCGCGAGCGCGTAGATGTCCCCGGGCGTGGAGGTCGTGTCGATCATCGCGAAGCCGAACGGCGCCAGCCACTGTCGCAGTTGCTCGCGGTTGACGTTGCGGTAGTACTCACCGGGCCTCAAGCCCTGACCATCCACCGCCGAGTGGGGCGCACGCCCGACGCCCGCCGCCGTGAGGATGAACACGCCGCCCACGTGGAGCAGACCGAGGGCGTTGTGGCAGATGCGCTCGGCCTCGGGCGTGTGCTCCAGCGTCTCGGTGCAGACGACGGTGTCGAACTGGCGGAAGGGCTCCGGGCGCCAGGTGGCGGCGTCCCCGAGGAAGTCCACGTTCTCCCCCGGGGCGATGTCCACGCCCACGTACTCCGAGCCGGGGAACAGGGGCCGGATGGAGCCGGAGTAGGGCCAGTTGCCCGCCACCGTCCGGCTCCCAAGCTCCAGGACCTGCTTGCGGGGCTCGAGCTGGGTGACGACCCGGGCCACGAACTTGTAGGCGCCTTCGTGCATCCCCCTGGAATATCAGAAGGGGGATGCACAGGCCCTACGCGGCGTCAGCCCGCGGTCTTCCCGGCGAGCGCCGGCACCTTGGGGCCGAGCACGTCGCGCAGCGCGTCCGTCACCGTCAGCTTCGGCGTCCAGCCCAGCGCCCGCAGCTTGTCGGGCGCGCCGACGAGGCTGGGGATGTCCGAGGGCCTCAGCCGCGCCGGGTCCAGTTCGATTCGCGCATTCACGCCGGCCAGGGTCAGCATCTCCTCCAGCAGGCTGCGGATGGTGCGGCCTCGCCGCTGCAGATGTTGTAGGCCTGCCCCGGCTCGCCCTTCGTCAGCAGCAGGCGGTACGCCTCCACCACGTCGCGCACGTGGGAGAAGTCGCGCACGGCCTCCAGGTTGCCGGTGCGCAGCACCGGGTCCACCGTGCCCAGGCCGATGGCCCGAATCTGCGAGGCGAAGGAGGGCACCACGAAGGTGGGGTCCTGCCCGGCGCCCAGGTGGTTGAAGGGCCGGGCCATCATCACCTCCAGCCCGTAGCTGCGGTGGAACTGCACGCCCGCCAGCTCCGCCGCGGACTTGGAGGCCGCGTAGGGGCTCAGCGGCACCGCCGGCGTGGCCTCGGTGGCGCGGGTGCCCTCGGGCACCGGGCCGTACACCTCGCCCGAGCCCACCAGCACCACGCGCGTCCTGGGCGCGGTGTCGCGCAGCGCGGTGAGCAGGTGCACCACCCCCATCGTGTTCACCGCGAACACGCGCGAGGGGTTGTTGTGGCTCTTGGCCACCGAGCTGAAGCCCGCGAGGTGGATGACCCCCTCGGGCTTCGCCTCGGTGATGGCGGCCTTCATCGCCGCCTCATTGGACACGTCGAAGTGCAGGGCGCTGCTGCTGATGCCCTCTCCGCGCGGCCCGTGCGCCTCCACCACCTCGTCACCGGCCGCGCGCAGCAGCGCGCAAAGGTGCCGGCCGACGAAGCCATCTGCTCCCGTGACGAGGATGCGCATCTACCGCTGCCCCGCCTTCACCCGCTCCAGATCCGCGTCGACCATCATCTCCACCAGCTGCTTGAAGCGCACGGTGGGCTCCCAGTCGAGCCTCTTCTTCGCCTTGGCGTAGTCACCGATGAGCAGGTCCACCTCGGCGGGACGCACGAAGGCCGGGTCGATGTGCACGTACTTCTGGTAGTCCAGGCCCACGCGGCCGAAGGCAATCTCCACCAGCTCGCGCACCGTGTGCGTCTCGTTGGTGGCCACCACGTAGTCGTCCGGCTCCGGCTGCTGGAGCATGCGCCACATGGCGTCCACGTAGTCGCCCGCGAAGCCCCAGTCGCGCTTGGCGTCAAGGTTGCCCATGGGCAGCTTCTCCTGGAGGCCCAGCTTGATGCGCGCCACGTTGTACGTGACTTTGCGCGTGACGAACTCCAGGCCCCGGCGCGGGGACTCGTGGTTGAAGAGGATGCCGCTCACCGCGAACAGGCCGAAGGACTCGCGGTAGTTCACGGTGATGTGGTGGCCGTACGCCTTCGCCACGCCGTACGGGCTGCGCGGGTAGAAGGGCGTCTCCTCCGTCTGCGGCACCTCCAGCACCTTGCCGAACATCTCGCTGGAGGACGCCTGGTAGAAGCGCACCTGCGGGCGGGTGTGGCGGATGGCCTCCAGCATCTTCGTCACGCCCAGGGCGGTGAACTCACCGGTGAGGACGGGCTGGTTCCAGCTGGTGGGCACGAAGGACTGCGCCGCCAGGTTGTAGACCTCGTCCGGCTTGACCAGGTTCAGCAGCGACGCCAGGGAGAACTGGTCCAGCAGGTCGCCCTGGTGGAGCTGAATCTTCCCGTGCAGGTGCTGGATGCGCTCGAACTTCTCCTCCGAGGAGCGACGCACCATGCCGTGCACCTCGTAGCCCTTCGAGAGTAGCAGCTCAGCGAGATAGCTGCCGTCCTGCCCCGTGATGCCCGTAATGAGTGCGCGCTTGGTCGCCATGGTTTTTTTCTATGTTCGCTGGAGGACGCGGGCGTTCTACCCGAGGCCGTTCTTATAGCCAACCGTTCCCACCTGGTTCGTACTTGAAAGACACACCTCCCGTGACAAGGTAGGTGCTCCCAAGACGCTCAAGGAGCCAGCCATGCGCAACTCAATCCCCCTGGCCCTGTCGGCACTGCTCGCGAGTGCAGCAGTGTCCGCGCAGCCTGTCTCCGTGGTGCCCTCGCTGGAGACGGAGGTGGAGGTCGCCGCTGGCGCCAATGCCCTCCGGGACGTTGCGCTCTGGGTGAACCCGGACGGCGGCGCCAGCCTCATCTTCACGGCCTATGACAGCTTCAACTCGGGGCTCGTCACCTATGGATTGGACGGCAACCGGCTGGAGCTGGAGCCAGGCGCACCCAGCCGGGGGCTGGCGGTGATGGACGACTTTCCGCTGGGCGGGTCCAACCAGACACTGGTGTTGTCCGCCCAGCCCACGGGCGTGGTTGCCTATCGGGTGACGTCCCAGGGCTCGGACCGCTTGCAGAGCATCGGGCCGGTGAACTTCGACGTGGCCGCCTCGGGCTCGCAGTCGCTGGCGCTCTACCGAGGCGCCTCGGGCCGCTTCTATGTCTTCAGGAGCGTTGACCGGTTCATCGAACAGTTCGAATTGAGCGGGGCGGATGGCGGCGTGTCGGGCACCCGGGTGCGCAGCATCGACCTGGGCACCACCAACCTCAACGGCACCGTCGCCGGCCTGACGGTGGATGAGGACGACGGCACCCTGTTCGCCATGGTGTCCGGACAGGGACTGGTGCGCTTCGACGCCGAGCCTGACGGGGGCACCGAGGCGCGCGTGGTGGCGGCGGCGGACGGCGGGCAGTTGTCCTCGACGGTGGGCCGGGTGGGCCTGTACCGCGCGGGCAGCCGCGAGGGCTACCTCATCGCCGCCGACCGGGATGCGGACGCGTTCTCCGTCTTCGAGCGCCGCTCCCTGGCCTTCGTCGGCCGGTTCAGCGTGACGGGGAACCGGGACGCCGGCATCGGCGACGCCGTGGAGCGCCCCCTGGCCCTGGCGGTGACGTCCCGTCCGGTGGGAGCGGCCTTCCCGGAGGGCCTCTTCATCGCGCACGACAGCCAGAACAACCCGGAGAATCTCAAGCTCGTCTCCTGGCCGGCGGTGGCGAACGCGTTCGACCCGCCGCTGCGCGTCGACACGCGGCAGGACGCTGACGGCGGGACGGATGGAGGCACGGGCAGTGACGGCGGTCCGGTGGTCGTCGGGCCTCCGCCGCCCACGGGCAACCCCATCGACCGCCCCGAGGGCGAGGGGTGTTCGTGCTCCTCGGCCTCGGTGCCCGCCACGGCGCTGCTCGGGCTGTTCGCCCTGGCGCTGGCGGGCCGGCGGCGTCGCCGGAGCTGAAGCGCGTTGCCAGCGCGCACGCGAGGCGCTGAAGTGCGCGCCTCCATGCGTTCCCCGCGCCCCTTCGTCCTCGTGCTGGCGGCCCTCGCCGCGTCGTGCGCCAGCACTCCTCCCTCGGCCCCGCCTCCTGAAACTGGCTCCACCGGAAGCGCCGCGCTGTCCGGCCCCGTGCGGCTCACCCTGGTGGGCCTCAATGACTTCCACGGCCAGGTGGAGCCCCACCGCACGCCCCTGAAGGACGGGCAGGTGCTGGAGGAGGGTGGGGCGGCCCTCCTGTCGGCCTACGTGGCGCGGCTGCGGCAGGACAACCCTGGCGGGGTGCTGCTGGTGGACGCGGGGGACCTCTTCCAGGGGACGCTGCCCTCCAACCTCACCGAGGGCGCCGTCGTCATCGACGTGTACAACCACCTGGACGTCGCCGCGGCGGCCATTGGCAACCACGAGTTCGACTACGGCCCGGTGGGCCCCGGCGTCATGGCGAGCAGCCCCGGCGAGGACCCGCTGGGCGCCCTCAAGGCCCGCGTCCGCCAGGCCCGCTTCCCGCTCCTGTCCGCCAACCTGCGCGAGGCGGCCACCGGCCAGCGCCCGGCGTGGACAGGCAATGACGGCACGCGCCTGCTGACGGTGAACGGCGTGAAGGTGGGGCTGGTGGGGCTCACCACCGAGGAGACGCCCGACGTCACCAACCCCGTCAACGTGGCCTCGCTGCGCTTCCTCCCGCTGGCACCCGCCGCGCTGGAGTCGGCCCAGGCCCTGCGCGCGCGGGGCGCGGAGGTGGTGGTGGCCGTGGCGCACGCGGGGGGCAGGTGTTCGAACCTGAAGGACCCACGCGACACGTCCAGCTGTGACAGGGGCGATGGGGAAATCCTGGCCATGCTGGACGCGCTCCCGCCGGGCACGCTGGACGCGGTGGTGGCCGGGCACACGCACCAGCCCATGGGCCACTTCTTCGGCGGCGTGCCCGTCATCGAGACGTCAGGCCAGGCGCGCTCGCTGGGCGTGGTGGAGCTGTTCGTGGACCCGAAGAGCCGCCGCGTGCTGACGGAGCGCACCCGCATCCAGGCGGCCATTCCCCTCTGCGCGCAGGTGGACGCGGCCAGCGGCACGTGTGACGGGCGCCGCCTGCGGGAGCAGTCCGGGGTGCGTTTGCAGCCGGCGACGTTCCTGGGCGGCCCCGTGGTTCCGGACGCGGAGGTGGTGCGGCTGCTGGCTCCGGCGCTGAAGACGGCGCAGGAGGCCCAGCAGCGTCCCCTGGGCGTCTCCGCGGCCACGCCCCTGGTGCGCGGCTTCACGGCGGAGGGCGCGCTGGGCAACCTCATCGCGGACGCCATGCGCGAGGCGGCCCGCGCGGATGTGGCGGTGATGAACCCCGGCGGCATCCGCGCGGACCTGCCCGGGGGCCCGCTGTCCTTCGGCCAGCTGTACGAGGTGCTGCCCTTCGACAACACGGTGGCGGTGCTCCAGCTCAGCGGCGCGGAACTGCGGCGCCTGCTGGAGCTGGCCCATGCCTCGGAGCGGGGCTCCGTCTTCCCCGTCTCCGGAATGGAGCTGACGCTGGCCCGCTGTCCGGGGCCCCAGCGGCTCCAGGAAGTGACGTTGGCGGGAGGCGCCGCGCTGGAGCCGGGCAGGACGTACCGGGTGGCGCTGCCAGACTTCCTTGGCCCGGGGCGGCGACGGCCTGGGGCCCGTGACGCGGGCGCTGCCGCCTGAGCGCGCGGACCTCACGCCCGTGCGTG
>JBKGHK010000589.1:0-6418 GCA_046520375.1 Pyxidicoccus sp. 3LFB2 | reverse complement strand
CGGAGACCAGGCGGGCTGCCAGTTGCGCCCCAGCGCCTCCGCCGCCGTCACCTCTTCATTCGAGCCGAGCGCCGCGGCCTCGCGCTCCACGCCGCTGCCCAGCTCCTGCCGCACCTTGGCCAGGGCCTCGTCGAAGGCCCGCTGCTCCAGCCGGACGATTTCCAGCTGCGCCCGCTCGCGCGGGTCCACCACCGACTTGAGCAGCGCCTCCGTCTCCGCCGCGGGCGGGCCGCCCAGCAGGAAGAACCAGCGCAGCGAGTCCAGGTCCTCCACCGTCGCCTCCAGCGGCCGGTCCGGCCGCCGGTAGAGCTGATCTCTCACCACCGCCGCCTTCAGCGCCCACAGCGCCTTCACCGCCGAGCGCTGGGAGAAGTACTTCGTGGGCACGTAGTCGGGCAGCTTGGACACCTGCGCCGCCAGCGCCCGCTCCAGCGCGTCCGCCAGCAGCTCCACGCCCTCCAGTACGTCGCTGGGCACCTTCACCTTCGTCACCGCGTCCTGGAGCAGGTCCACCTGCTGCAGCGTCAGCTGGGCGCGCAAGTCCGGCCGCGCCCCGGTGGAGAAGCGCTGGAGCATGGCCGCCCGGCTCTCCCGTCGGGCAAAGGACTTGGGCACGAAGCAGATGAAGCTCAGCCGGTCCGCGAAGGCCAGGAGCAGCTCCGGCGAGCGTGCCAGCACCTCGGAGAGGTACCGGTTGCTCGTCATGATGACGCACTCGGTGCGCCCCGCCGTCACCCGCTTGCCGTGCTTCAGCTCGCGCTCGTACAGCACGTTGAGAATGGAGCGCAGCAGCATGTCCCGGCCGTCGAACACCTCGTCCAGGAAGGCATGCTCGGAGCCCAGCATGCCCTCGTCGGTGAGGTACTCGGTGCGCCCCGTCTCCGTGAGCACCTTGAAGTCCACCGGGCCGATGAGGTCCGTCTGCACGGTGGACTCGGTGAACTGCTTGGAGAACAGCGAGGGCAGGCCCGTGCGCTCGTCGATGATGCGCCCCAGCACCGCGCTGGCGATGGCGCTCTTCGCCGTGCCCGGGGGGCCCACCACCAGCACATGCTCCCGGCCCAGCAGGGCCAGCTCCAGCTGGGTGAAGAGCGTCTCTCGCTCCAGATAGGCGTCCCGGAGCTCACCGAAGAAGTGACGGAAGGCCCGGGCGGCCTGGAGGTAGGGGGACTGATGAGCGTGCACGGACGACCCAGAGGTGGCGGGGATGCCCCATGCTATCCGCCGCCGTCCTCCCATTAGAAGTGCACCGACACCCGCAATGACGCTCAGTGCTCCCTCAGGGTGTCGTGCAGGTGCCCATGCACGCTGCGCCAGATGCCGTGCTGCCGCTCAATCGGGTCCATGACGGCCATCCCCACGGACGTGGCGGGGGAGCTGCCCTGGAAGGCGGAATACTGGCGCACCCGGGTGCCCCCCTCCCCGTCGCCCTCGAAGACGAAGCGGTTCGTCCCCCGCAGCGGGTGTCCGTCCAGGGTGGTGATGTGCAGCGTGTTCGCCTTCGGCTCCAGCCGGACGGTGATGGGCGCCCACACCGGTGGCATGCCCTTCTCCTCCAGGAACAGCTTCACCCCGTCCGTCAGCGCCCCCACGGCGGGCCGGACCTGGATGCCCGCCGCCTCGAACACCGCCCCCGGGTTGCGCACGAAGTAGGCGTAGACCGTCTCCGGGGCCACCCCCGGAATGGCGCTGGTGTAGTCCGTCAGTGACGTGGGAGCCCCCTGCACGGGCGGGCTCGCCTCCAGCATCCGCAGGTGCTGGCGGGCGTAGGCGTCCACGATGGCGCGCTCCCCCATCACCAGGCTGGCCGCCGCGGCGTTGGACTGCGCGGCCGTCAGACCCGCCTGCTTGAGTTGCTCGGCCAGGTTGCCCGTGGGCTTCGGCGGGAAGGCACCGCCAATGGCGAAGTCGAACCGATTGTCCGCCCCCGTCTTCGGGCCGGAGCGGGGCCCCGTCACCGGGGTGCTCTCCCGCGTCCCGACGTCGAAGCCGCGGAACACCTCCATGGAGCTGGCAGGGGCGGCAGCCGCGGAGCGGGACGGTGCCGGCCGTGCCGCAGTCAGGGGCTGGGACGCGGAGGCCGCCTCGGTGTCGACGAGGCCGGGGGTGGAGGCGGGAGACGTCGGGGAAGGGATGCGGGACATGCGGCGCCCTTTCTCAGGCACGAGGAGCCCTGTCCGGTTGCAGCCCCTCCGCCAACGCCCACCCCAGTGCCGTCAAACACTTGCCGCCCTGGCACATCCCATTTCGTGCACGGCCATCCACTTTCTTGGATGGCCGCTGCTCGCGGTCGCTCGGCAGGCAAGGGACTCCTCAATGCATGCCCCAAGGAAAATCTCAGACAAATGTCCATGCGACAACTTCGGAAGCGTCTCGTTTGAAAGGTGAGGGCCCCCGCCACTCTCCCTGCGGAACCTCCTTTCCATTCAAGGGAGAATCACGAGACAGCCATGCAGATTGATGCCCGCATTGCGGCGCTGCGCGCCGAGCTGGAGAACACCGTCCTCTTCACCAAGCAGCTCCTGATGGAGTGGAACCACGGCGGCCCGGGCGGCGGCAACTAAACGTCGCACGCGGTTCGTCACAGCCTGGGCGCGCGTCTGTCTTCGGGCGCGCGCCCAGCGTGCCGCCCCCTGGTCTCTCTCCATGGAGCACTCCGTGAGCCTCGGTATCAGCCCCCACAGCCTGCCCGCGATGCGCCTTGCCGGCCTCCTCTCAGAGCATGCGTCTCGGACGCAGGGGAGCGCCCCCGAGCCCTTCGTTCGCGCGCTGTCGCGAGTGAATGCGATTGGAAAGGACTTCAACCGTATCACCGCTGGCGATCCCAACTGGCTCACGGACCTCGGGCTGCGCCGCTCACCGGAGCCCCGCGAGTATTTCCACGCACACGCGAGCGCATTGCTGGGCGAGCGGATGTCACATGTCCTGGGCTCGCTCGGAGGCATCGACCACTGCGTCCATGCCCTGTCGGTGCATCGCGGCGTTCCCACCCCCGCCCCCACCTTCGACTTCGGTCCCTTCGTGCGCGGCGCGGTTGCAGACGACGTGTCGACACTCAGCTACGTCTTGCATTGTTATGTGAATGTCCTGGGAAGCTGGGAGGACGCGGAGAGCCTGGTGCGCCCGCTGGTCCCCATCGCCCGCGAGGTGCGGCCGGGCGACATGCCCGCCTTCGTGCTGACGTGTGCCGCCAACGTCCTGGCCACCAGCGCGGACCCTGCCTGTCGCGAGCTCTATCAGCTCGCCAGCGAGCGCTGGGAGGATCCGCAGCAGCGGTTGTTCACCCAGCTCCGCCTCGCGGCGGCAGAGCTCAAGCGGCTGCTCGACGCCGGGCGCACCGAGGCGGCGCTCGACGAGGCGGCCCGACTGGCCGCGGCACTCCCGCATGCACCGGACGCCACGTTCTGCGGGGCCCTGGTGAAGAACCTCCGCGCGCTCGCGCGGGTGCGCTCGAAGCGGCTGGACGAAGCAGAGGTGCTCATCACCGAGGCGTGGCGCGAGCAGGAGGCCAGCCCCGCGGCGAGTCTGACCATGGAGCCACGCGTCGCCGACCGCTACCGCGTGCAGGTGCTGGAGAACATGGCCCTGCTGGCGAGCATGAAGGAGGACTGGGCACGGGCGGTGAAGGTGTTCGAGCAGGCCGTCACCCTGGCGGACCAGCACCATCCCGAGTCGCTCGATGAGGCGCTCTCGCTGCTGGGCTTCGCCCTCATCCGCGCGGGGCAGCCCGCGCGCGCCCTGGACCTGCTGCTCCCCGCCGAGGCCCGGGTCGCCCAGCACGTCGCGCCGCTGCGGCTGCGGCAGCTCTGGAAGCTCATCGCCGTGGCGTTCGACGGCACGGGTGACCGCGTGTCGGCGGGTAACTGGCTGGCCCGGCTCGAGTCGTACGAGGGCGGGCAGCGCCTGACGTCCGCGGTGGCGTGATGGATGCCATCGAGGCGGTCGCGCTGCGCCGGACGTACTCTGTGCGGGAAGGCTTCCTGCGACGGAGGACCAAGGCATTCGAAGCCGTCCGGGGGGTGAGCTTCTCCGTCCGCCCGGGCGAGCTGTTCGGCCTGCTCGGGCCCAATGGCGCGGGGAAGACCACCACCCTGAAGATGCTGGCCACGCTGCTGCTGCCCACGTCTGGGACCGCCCGGGTGCAGGGCTTCGACGTGGCGACGCAGACGCGGCAGGTCCGCGAGCGCATCGGCTTCGTCTTCGGCGGCGACCTGGGCTTCTACCTGCGGCTGTCCGCGCGGGACAACCTCCGCTACTTCGCCGAGCTGGCGGGCGTTCCTCCCCGGGAGCAGTCCCGGCGCATCGCCCGGATGCTGGACGTCGTGGGGCTGACGGGCCGTGAGCACGCGCGCGTCGAGACGTACTCCCGGGGCATGCGCCAGCGCCTGCACATTGCCCGGGGCCTGCTGCATGACCCTCCGGTGGTGTTCCTCGACGAGCCCTCCATCGGCGTGGACCCGGTGGCGGCGCGGGAGCTGCGGGCGACCATCGGCGCGCTCAAGGCCGAGGGCAAGGCCGTACTCCTCACGACGCACTACATGCTGGAGGTGGATGCGCTGTGCGACAGGCTGGCGGTCATCGCCCAGGGCGCGCTGGTCGCCGAGGGCACGCCGGGCTCGCTGAAGTCGACGCTCGCGGACCACCGGGTGGTGGAGCTCGAGGTGGGAGGAGCCAGCCCCGCGGAGGTGGAGCGGCTTCGGAACCTGCCGACAGTCACCGGCGTCTACGTGGAGGAGCGCGACGCCCGGCAGACCCTGCACGTGCAGACGCGCGAGGGCGGGCAGCTCATCCCCGAGCTGTTGCGCGTCTTGTCCGGCACGCGGGTGGTGCGGGTGAGCGCACGGGAGCCCACGCTGGAGGACGCCTACGTGGCGCTGGTGACGAAGGCCGCGGCGTCCGCTCCGGGGAGCTCCGTCTGATGGGAGCGGAACGGGTGTGGCGCGGAGTCCGCCTGCTGGCGGTGGGCTGGTGGTTCCACCTGGGCATCCTCTCGCGCTCGGGCTTCTTCCTGCTGCGCTCGCTCTTCGAGCCCCTCATCTTCGCCACGCTCACCTTCTTCCTGTTCCGCAAGGGAAGCCATGGAGGCTCGCTCCTCGATGCGGCCCTGGGCGCGGGGATGATGGGCGCCTGGGCGTCCGCGCTGACGTCCATGGGCATGCTGCACTGGCAGCGCGCGCAGGGAACGCTGGAGCTGCTGATGAGCGCGCCCGCGTCGCCCGTCCTCGTGCTGCTTCCCCTGACCCTGGCCCCCGCGACGCTCGGGGCGTACTCGCTGGCGGCGACGCTGCTGTGGGGGTGGGCCCTGTTCGGAGTCCCCCTGGACTTCGCACACCCCGGCCTCTTCCTCCTGGCGGTGGGGGTGACGCTGGGCAGCCTGGGAGCGATGGGGCTCAGCCTCGCGGCGGTCTTCATCCGGTACCGACAGGCCTTCCTCGCCGAGCGGTTCCTCATCTATCCGCTGTGGCTGCTGTGCGGCCTGCTGGTGCCGCTGTCCCTGCTGCCGGCGTGGACCGCGCCGCTGTCCTGGCTGCTGGCCCCCACCTGGGGCTTCCGGGCCCTGAAGGCCGCCGCGTCCGGCGGCCCCGTGCTCCCCTCCCTGGGCATGTGCCTGCTGTTGGGGCTGGCCTCCCTCCTTCTGGGCACCGGGCTCTTGCGACAGCTCGAACGCAAGGCCCGCGAGGCCGCCACCCTCTCCCTGTCATGACAGCGCTCCGCTCCTGGTTCCGCCTCTTCTTCCTCGGGGGCCTGCTCTCGTATCGGGCCTTCTTCGGGGTGGCGACGCCGTGGCTGTACCTGCCCACCCTGCTGGCCGTCCCGCTGCTGCAGGTCCTCTTCTATTCCTACCTGGGACGCCACGCGGGCGTGGCGGATGACGCCTTCTTCGTGGTGGGCAGCGCGCTCCAGTCGTGCTCGGTGTCCAGCCTCGTCGGCATGACGGCCACGGTGGCCGGTGAGCGGCACCTGCGGACCCTGCCCCTCCTGCTGAGCTCCCCCGCGCCGCGGCTCCCCATGTTCCTGGGCCGCGCGCTGCCGGTGACGCTGGACGGGTGCTTCGTGGCGCTCTTCGGCCTGTTCGCGGGGGCGGTGCTCCTGGACTTCTCACCGCCGCTGGCGTCGCTCCCCCTGCTGGCGCTCACCGTGTTCGTCGCGGTGGCGTCGTGTACCGGGCTGGGCCTGGTCCTGGGCGCGCTCGGCCTCTGGGCTCGGGACATGTACCTCTTCACCAACCTGGCCGGGCCCGTGCTCCTGCTGCTGTGCGGCGCGGTCGTCCCGGTGGACCTGCTGCCCGAGGGCCTCGCGCGCCTGAGCCACCTGCTGCCGCTGACGCACGGGCATCGCCGCGGGCGCGTGCGGTGGTGGCGGGCGCGGGCCTGTCGCAGGTCTCCGGCGCGCTGCTTCGGGAGGCAGGCATCGCCGC
>JBKGHK010000588.1:0-6419 GCA_046520375.1 Pyxidicoccus sp. 3LFB2 | reverse complement strand
ATCTTGGCCTGAGGCCGCTGCTGCCTGGGGTGCCGCTGCATCCTGGCCTGAGGCCGCTGCCGCTGGGAAGCCGCTGCATCCTGGCCTGAGGCCGCTGCTGCTGGGGTGCCGCTGCATCTTCGTCTGAGGCCGCTGCGGCAGGGAAGGTGCTTCACCCGGTGCGCAGCGCTGGGCCCGGACGCCCAGGCCCAGCTGAGGTGCGCCTTCCGCCGCCCCTCGCCGGGAGCGGCTCAGTCCAGAATCCGCGAGCCCTCGTCCGATTCCTCCACGGGCTCCCGGAAGCACGCGCGGGCCCCGCCACAGGCGTGCGGGTGCACGAAGTCGTCATCGGGCCCCACGCTGTCGCCCGTGGAGACACACCAGAACGTCGCCGTCGAGACGAAGCCCGCGTCCCACTCCACCGCCGCGTCGTACCGGATGCCCGGCGTCCCCTTGGAGCGCAGGCGCCGGCAGACGGGAGGGGGCTTCTGCTCGCTGCTCGAGTCCATGCGTGCCCCTCAGGCCTTCGACGCGGCGAGGACCGTCCTGCGCACCACCGCTTCGAGGACGGGGACCTTGTAGGCGTTCTTCGACAGCGGCGTCGCTCCCGCCACGGCCGCCTTCGCCACCTGGCGCGCGAGCTCCTCGTCCACGGGCTTGCCCACCAGCAGCTTCTCCGCCTCCGTCGCGCGCCGGGGCGTCGGGGCCACCCAGCCCATGGCGATGGACGCCTGCCGGACGACCCGGCCGTCCATCCGCAGCACCACCGCGACGTCGCAGATGGGCCAGTCGTAGCTCTCTCGCTCGCCCTGCTTGTGGTACGCGGCCTTCGTTCCCGCCCCGGGCGCGGGGATGCGCACGCGCGTTAGCACCTCGTTCGGCGCGAGGACGGTGTCCCGCTGGCGCTTCATGTCCGGCGGCAAGAGGAGCTCCGACATGGGCACCACCCGCGTCTTGCCCCCGGGCCCGGTGAGCTCCACCGTCGCTCCGTACGCCACGAGCGCCGTAGCCGGCGTGGACGCGTGCACCATGGCCGTGCGCTGGTTGTCGAAGATGGCGTGGTACTGGTTCTGCCCTTCGCGCACCCGCTCGGCGTCATCGCCTCCGGCCTGGTGGAAGAAGTCATTCCGGAAGTACCAGCAGCGGGGGCGCTGGAGCAGATTCCCCCCCAGGGTGGCGGCGTTGCGGACCTGGGGCGTCGCCGCGTGCTCGGCCGCGTCCGCGAGCGCCACGAAGCGGCCTCGCACGTCGGACTCCCGCGACAGCCGCGCCAGCGTCACCAGGGCGCCCAGCTCCAGGCCCTGCTTCGCGTCGAAGCGCACCCCATCCAGGCCTTTGATGGTCTTGAGGTTCACCACCCGGTGGGGGGCGACGACGCCGTTCTTCATCAGGTCCAGCAGGTCCATCCCGCCGGCCTTCGCCAGCACGGGCTGGCGGTCGTTCGTCTCACCCAGCAGCGAGACGGCCTGCTCCACGGACTGTGCGTCCACCCACTCGAAGCTCTGCATGCTTCCTCCGAAGCCGTTTCAGGCGCGCAGCGCCGCGAGCACGTTCGCGGGTGTCATGGGCAGCGTGCGGATGCGCTTGCCCGTCGCGTTGTAGAAGGCATTGGCCACCGCCGCCGCCGTCGCCACGTTGGCGGGCTCGGCGACTCCGCGGGCATCCGTCGACGACTGGGCGCCCAGCTGCTCCAGGAGGACGACCTCGATGCGAGGCACCTCGCGCGAGCCGACAATCTTGTACTGGTCGACGTTGGCGTTGAGCTGGTGCCCGCTCGCGGCGTCCAGGTGCCGCTCCTCGTAGAGCGCGTAGCTCACGCCCTGAATCACCCCGCCGAAAATCTGGCTCTCCGTGAGCTTGGGGTTGATGGGGCGCCCGCAGTCATGCACCGCGAGCACCCGCTCCACCTTGACGATTCCGGTCTCCGTGTCGACTTCGACTTCGGCGAACTGGACGCCACCGATGCCGTGCCGGCTGATGCCCATGTCCGGCGTGGCCATCATGTAGCCCTCGTAGTCGTCCCGGCGCTCGGCGCGGTGGGACAGCTCCACCACCCCGGCCTTCTTGACGGCCTCCTTGAAGGGAAGCGCCGTCGCGGGCCGGCCCTTCACCATGACCTTCCCGTCGGCGAAGACGATGTCGTCCGCGCTCGCCTCGAAGTGGGGTGCCAGCCGCGCGGCCAGGTCCCGCACGCAGCGGTACGCGGCGTTGCGGGCGGCCGGCGTCAGGGAGCTGGTGACGCGGCTGCCGCCGGAGGCGGGCCCCATCGGGTAGCGCGAGTCACCGACGTGGGCGCCAATCTGCTCGGGCCGCAGGCCGAACTCCTCCGCCACCACCTGCGCGAGGATGGTCCGCGTGCCGGTGCCGATGTCCTGGGTGCTGTTGAAGGCCTCGACGGAGCCGTCGCCCGTCACCCGGACTTCGCAGGCGGTGTTGCGGTGCACGAGGTAGAGCCACTGGGACTGCGCGAAGCCGACGCCCCGCTTGATGGGGCCCTTGTCCGAGCCCGCCGGCCGCCGCTTGCTCCAGCCGAACCGGTCGGCGCCCATCCGGCGCTCGTAGGCGCGGGCCAGGGAGTCATCCGTCCCGGAGACGTCAATCTTCGTGCGCAGGGCGACGGGGTCCATCCCCAGCTTCTCCGCCACCTCGTCGACGGCCTGCTCCAGGGCGAAGATGCCCTGCACCTGGCCCGGCGCCCGGAAGGCCGCGCAGGGGCCGGCGTTGGTGAAGACGTCGTACTGCTCCACCTTCACGTTGGGGCAGTCATAGAGCGTGGAGTGGCAGAAGCCGACGCCCGCGCCTCCGGCCACGCCTCCGCTGCCATGGGCCTGCACCTGGAGCGCCACGAGCGAGCCGTCGCGCTTCGCGCCGAGCTTCAGGCGCTGGATGCTGTTGGGCCGGTTGCCGCCCGACACGTGCTCCTCGCGGCGGTCCAGCACCATGCGCACCGGCGCCCGCGCCTTGCGCGACAGGTGGATGGCGAGCAGCCCGAAGTTGCCGATGCCGTACTTCGCGCCGAAGCCGCCACCGGTGAAGTCGCTGAGGACGCGCACCTTGCTCTTCGGCAGGTCGAAGTGCTCGGCGGCCTCGTCCCGGACGCTGCCCACGTACTGGGTGGACGCGTAGAGGGTGAGCCCGTCGGCCTGCCAGTCCGCGACGAGCCCATGCGGCTCCATGGGGACGTGCGTCTGCACCTGGGTGCGGAACTCCGCTTCCACCACGACGTCGGCTTCGCGGAAGCCCTTCTCCACATCGCCGCGCGGGCCCACGCCCCGCGGCTTCGTGTCGGGGCCGCGCACGTTGCCCTTCTGGGCAGGCCCGGGGGCGCGCCGCCGCCGCCCGCGGTGGACGGCTGCTCGGTGGGGCCCGGGAAGACGCGAGGCGCGTTTTCCTTCATCGCCTCCTCGAGCTGGGAGACGTGCGGGAGCCGCTCGTACTCCACCTTGATGAGCCGGACCGCGGCCTCGGCGGCGCGGGGCGAGTCGGCGGCCACGCCGGCAATGGGCTGGCCCGCGTAGCGGATGGTGGGGTAGCGGTTGCCCTGCTCCGCCTTCGGGTCTCTCAGCTTCGCCGTGGAGAGGACCTTCTCCAGGACGTGGATGGCGCGCACGCCCGGGTAGCGCTCGGCCGCCGAGGTGTCGATGGACTTGATGCGCGCATGGGGATACGGCGACAGCAGCCGCTGGCCCCAGAGCATTCCGGGAAGCTGGACGTCGAAGGTGTAGCGGGCCCGGCCGGTGACCTTCTCCACGCCGTCCAGGCGGGAGACGGGCTTGCCGATGGACTTCAGCTTCGAGTTCTCCGCGAGGGGAGGGGGCTCGTCCTCGGGCACGCGCCGGGTGACCTGCTTCAGGCCCTCGCCGACGATGCCGTAGGACATGACCTGCTGCCGCGCGGGGCCGGGGTTGGGCGGCGGCGGCTTCTGGGGGCCCGCGGCCTGCTGCTTCCCGCCCTCGGCCGGCTTGCTGGGGCCCTGCGTGCCCGTGGTGTCCTTGACGTCCTGCATCAGGTCTTCCCCTTGCCCTTGCCGCTCTCCTTGGCCGCCGCGAGGGTGGCCTTGAAGACGTTGGGATAGGTGCCGCACCGGCACAGATGGCCGCTGACCGCCTGCTTCACATCATCGAGCGTGCACTTCGGGTTGCGGTCCACCAGCGCGGCGCAGCTCATCACCATGCCGGGGGTGCAGAAGCCGCACTGGAGCGCGTCGTTCTCCACGAAGGCGCGCTGCACGGGGTGCAGCTCGTCACCCTGGGCGAGCCCTTCGATGGTGGTGACCTTCCGGCCCCGGGTGTCGAAGGCCAGCGTCATGCAGCTGGCGACCACCTCGCCATCGAGCCACACCGTGCACGCCGAGCACGCGCCCCTGTCACAGCCCACCTTGGTGCCCGTCATGCCGAGCTGGTGGCGCAGCAGCTCCGCCAGCGTGGTGCCGGGGTCCGCCTGGACGGAGACGGCGCGGCCATTGATGGACAGCTGCAGGGTGGAAGGCTCGGGCCCCAGGACGGGGGGGCGCCGCGGTGGTGGCCGCCTGCGCGGCGGTCTGCACCAGCGTGGCGGTCAGCGCGGACGCGCCCGCGCCGGTGAAGAAGGCGCGGCGGCTGAGCTTGGGAAGCAACGTCTTGGGGTCGGAATCATCGTCAGGTGGGGCCAAGGTCGGATGCTCCTCTCGCCCATATCGTTACAGAGGCCGTTACGTTTCACGCAAACCGGCGGGTGACGGTTCCGGAAACACTTTCGCCTTCTCAACGGAGCGCGGCGGCGGCGGGCCTCGCTGCCAGAAGTCATTTCCAGTCCTTTCAGACCCGCCCACGGGTCGGCGCTGCCCTCACGACACCGGACACGTTGATTCTCATTTTCTAGGTTTTCGTTTTGACCTTCGCTGTTGAGCCTTCCTAGTTTCTCGGTGCTCGTGCGTGAGGCCGACGCGCGGAATCGAGAACGAGATGAAGGCGCTGTGGCTGTGCGGAATCACGGTGGCGATGTCGCTGACGCTGGGGTGTTCGGACGGGCCCGCGGCCCGGGAGGAAGCGGCGGAAGGCTTCGCGCTCCTCCAGCATGACGAGACGACGCTGGAGGCCACGTACCGGGCCGGCGGCGCTTCGGTCCGGGCGCTGGTGGTGGAGACCGAGTCCAAGGTCGTCGAGGTGACCTACGACTTCGGTGAGCCGGTCATCGGCTTCCACATCGACTACAACCAGGGCACCGGCAGCTTCAACCCGAGCGGCGCTCCGCTGGACGCGGCGCAGGCCGGGTTGATGGGCCCGCTGCTCGAGGGAATCACGAAGTTGGTGGCCGAGAAGGACGAGGCCCAGCGTACCCGCGTCGAGGACGCGGCGATGCGCCAGACGAGCTTCATGCAAATCGTCCCGGTGGGTGAGCTGCTCACGGGATACGAGTTCGTCTCCGAGCGCGGCTGGGTCCACCTCTCCTGCTCCTGCGGCAACCAGTACATCGGGTCTGGCTACTACCGGCAGGCGGGCCGGGGGTGTGGCTGCACCGGCGGCTCGGGCAGTGGTTGCAAGGGCCGCTGTGGCCAGGGCTGCGGCATCAACAGCACGCCCCCGTGCGTGGGGACGACGGCGTACACGCAGGACTGCGCCAAGCACGACTACGGCCTGGGCAGCTTCGCGGCGGCTTCCGATGACTACTCGTTCGCTGGCAACAACTGCAGCTGCAGTGGCGTGGGCTCCTGCGGTTGATGACTTCCTCCAGGACATTGCTGGCGCTGGCCGCTGTCGTGGGCCTGGCGGCAGGCTGTAGCCGGTCCTCCGGTCCCTGTCCCGATGGCGCGCGGCTGAACGGCCGCGCGCCGCCGGACGGCACCCTGCAGTGGTGCGCGAAGTCCGACGGCGTGAAGCATGGCCGCTGGGCGGAGTGGCACCCCAACGGGAAGCTCAAGACGGAAGGACAGTACGTCGACGGGAAGATGGAAGGCCGCTGGGTGAGCTTCTTCGAGGATGGCGTGAAGCAGCTCGAGGGCGAATACCGCGGCGGCCTGAAGCAGGGCCTGTGGACCCTCTACTACGAGGAGGGCATGAAGAACCGCGAGGAGGTCCACACCGCCGGCTCGAAGGAGCTGAAGTGGACGGCGTGGCGCTCCGACGGCCAGAAGTGGGCCGAGGGCACGCTCGTCGGACACCAGGCGCAGGGGCTCTATTCGGAGTGGCACCCGAACGGCGCGCTGGCCGTCGAGGGCCATTACGCCAACGGCGCGAGGACCGGCGAGTGGAAGTACTGGGACCTCAACGGCCAGGCCTCGGACGCGCCGCAGGGCGACTTCTCCCGGGACTGACGCTCGTGAGCGGCGTGAGGCCCCTTCGTCGGACAGGGCCGCTCGCCGTGCTGCTGCTCGTGGCGGCGGTGGTGGGCGCGTGCGAGGCGCCGCGTGTGCCCGCCCCCGCCGCATCGCCGCCGGAGCGGAAGCAGGCGGTGCTGGGTGG
>JBKGHK010000587.1:0-6421 GCA_046520375.1 Pyxidicoccus sp. 3LFB2 | reverse complement strand
CGCGCGCCAGCGCATCAGCCAGGGAAAGGGGCCTGCCTCCGAGGCCGCGCCCAGCAGCACCATCGTCCGGTCCGACAGGTCCAACCAGTCCGGGTTGCGCTGCACCAGCCGAAGCGCCTCGGCGTGCGAGGGCTCCATCACCCCCGCGCGCTCCCACGCGTCCAGCTGGCGCAGGAGCGCGTCGCCGGAGAGGCTCTGCCCGCGGTACGGCACCTCCCAGGTCGCGGGCGCGAGCGGTTCTTCCCTTCGAGCGTGGCCGTGCGGAAGCCCGCCTCGGAGGGCGAGGCCATGGCCGCATCGACGGTGCGGGGCTGCCCGTCGCGCCAGAACTGGAACGCGCGCCGCGTCGCGTCCAGACCGGCCTTGGCGATGGCGATGGCATTCTCCGGGCGCTCCAGCGAGCGCTCGACGAGCTGCCGCACATAGTGTGGGTAGCGCTCACGCCAGCGCCGCTCCTCGCGCAGCTCCCGCGAGGACTCGGCACCGGTGGCGTCGAAGGCCGCTTCGAAGACGGCCCGCGCGGTCTCTGTCGTACTGCGTCGCCCGTCCGGGGTGGACGGGAACTGAATGCCGCTGTCACTGCCGTTCGCGCTCGTCATCCTGCCCCCTGTTCGAGGCGGCAGCATCTACAGGCGCGGGTGGCGTCATTCAATGGCGGAATCCCCTCAGCTCCGTCCCGGGCGCAGCTCCGCCTCGATGAGGTCCGCCGCCCGCCGGGCGCCGCCCTCCTCGCGAAGCTCCTTCCGGATGGCCGCGAGCTTTGCCTTGACGCTGGCGTCCCCCGTCAGCTGGAGCAGGGCCGCGCGCAGCGCGTCGGGCGTGGCCTGGGCGGTGTCGAGCCGCACGCCGACCCCCAGCTCGACGAGCCGGTCGGCATTGGCGAACTGGTCCGAGGCCTGCGGCACGGCAATCATGGGCAGCCGCAGTACAGCCCCTCCTGGGTGCCGCCCATCCCCGCGTGGGTGATGAAGGCATTCGCCTGCTCCAGGACCGCGAGCTGTGGCACCCAGGGGTGCACCTCGAAGTTGGGAGGAAGCTCGCCGAGCGTGGCCGGGTCGACCTGCCTGCCAATCTGCAGCACCACGTGCCAGCCCGGCAGGCGCCCGAAGGCGGCCAGACACGCCCGGTAGAAGTCGGGCTGCTGGGTGAACGCCGAGCCGAGGGAGATGAGCAGCACCTGCTCCGCGCCGGCCGGACGGGTCCACGTGCCCTGCGCGGAGCGGTCGCCGAAGCAGGGGCCGATGAACGTGAAGCGCTTCGTATCCACCCGCTCCGCGTTGGGCTGCATGGCCCGGGGAATGAGCACGAGCGAGCGTCGGGGCAGGCCGACGAAGAGGCTGGAGTCCGTCTCGGAGACGCGGTTCTCCGCCAGCCACGTGGAGAAGCGCTGGTAGTAGTCGGCCCCGCGAGGGTCCGCCTTCAAGGCCTCCACCATGGGCGCCATGTCCTGCTCGTACCCGTCCCAGGCGACGAACGTCGGAGACAGCTGGATGGCGGGCCGCTCCCAGTTCTCCGCCAGGATGCGCGCCGCGTAGCCGGCGATGTCGTAGAGGAAGAGGTCCGGGCGGTCGTTCTCATACGCGGCGCGGAGCCGCGGCAGCATCGCCCGCGAGTCCTGAAGGAACACGTCGAGCTGGGCGATGGTGTCCTCCTGCCAGTCCGCGTTCGCGGTGCCCGCACGCGGCAGTGTCGAAGGGTACGGCACCAGCTCGGCGCCCACGCCCTGGATGACGTCCGCGAACGCGGCGTCGTTGGCGTACGTCACCCGGTGGCCTCGGGAGACCAGCTCCCGGATGACCTCCAGGCTCGGGTTGACGTGCCCGTGAGCGGGAATGCTGACCATGGCGATGTGTGCGCGGGGCATGGATTCTCTCCTGAAGGCAGTGAGACGAGACGTTCCGTCTCGCCATGTATCCACCATGAACCTCCAGGGCCTCCCCTGTCAAGACGAGACGTACCGTTCCGCGTGTTGCTACGGTCCAGCCCGATGAGTGACTCCCGGACGCCGAATGCCGCCCGCCGCAGTGAGCAGTCCCACCAGGCCATCCTCACGGCCGCTGTCGAGCTGGTGGGTGAGCTGGGCTACGCCCGGCTGACCATCGAGGCCATCGCCGCCCGGGCCGGCGTCGGCAAGCAGACCATCTATCGCTGGTGGCCCTCCAAGGGCGCGGTGGTGCTGGATGCCTTCATGGCGCTGAGCGGCTCGGACCAGGGCACCGCGCTGCCCGACACCGGCGACCTCGAAGCGGATCTAAAGGCGGTGCTGCGCGCCACGGCCGTGGAGCTGGGCAACCCGCGGTTCGACCTGCCCTCGCGCGCCCTGACGGCCGAGTCGCAAACGGACCCCGCCCTGGCGAAGCAGTTCGTGGACGGGGTGCTGCGCCCCCATCTGGAGGCGATCAAGGAGCGGCTGCGCAGCGCCCAGCGGGCCGGTCAGGTCGCGAAGGGTGCCGACCTGGATGTCGCCGTCGAGCTGCTCGTCGGGCCGCTCTACCACCGCTGGCTGCTGCGCACCGCCCCGCTGAGCGAGGCGTACGCGGAGACGGTGGTGGACTATGTCCTGGCCGCGCTGCGGCCGGCGGGCGCGCAGAGTCCCGCGAAGGCCCGGGGGCGGCGCAAGGCCCCCTCCCCGCGTCAGTGAACCATGCCCTGCGGCTCTGCTGCGGCCATGGGGGCCGGGCGCTCTTCCGGCTCCGGCTCCGCCAGGACGCCCAGCTGGGTGGCACGGCGCTTCCAGCGCTCACGGGCATGCTTGCGCAGGTCCTGCACCACGTCGGTCTCGTCGAGAATCTCGGTGCCCAGCAGCGTCTCCACCACGTCTTCCATGGTGACCAGGCCCGAGGTGCCGCCGAAGTCGTCCACCACGAGCGCGATGTGCTCATGGTGCTCCAGCATCCGCTCCAGCACCTCGGGGAGCGGCAGCTTCTCCGGCACCTGCAGCAGGTCCCTGCGCAAATCTGACAGCTTCACGTCGAACCGGTCATGGGCGGCGGCCAGCAGCAGGTCCGTCTTCAGGAAGTAGCCGGTGATGTCGTCCACGTCGCGGCGGTACACCGGGATGCGGCTGAAGCGCCCGTTGCCGACGCGCTCCAGCGCCTCGCGCACGGTGAGGCACTCCGACAGGATGAGGGCCACGGTGCGTGGGGTCATGATGTCGTCGGACGTCAGGGCGCGCAGGTGCAGGAGGTTGCGAAGCCTGCGGCTCTCGTCCGCCCCGAGCACGCCCTCCTCCGCGCCCAGGTCCGCCAGCGCCGTCAGCTCCTCGCGGCTCACCTCGTTGGCGTCCTTGTCGCGCGACAGCAGCCGGGTGACGCACAGGGAGAGCAGCACCACCGGGTAGGTCACCCACACGAAGAGCCGCAGCACGCGCGCCGTCACCGGCGCGAGGCCCCGCCAGTACACGGCGGCCAGCGTCTTCGGGATGAGCTCGGAGATGATCATCATCCCCAGCGTCAGCACCGCGGAGGCCACGGTGATTCCGGCGTTGCCCCACAGCGCCTGGGCCTGGGCGCCCACGCCCGCCGCGCCGCCAATCTGCGCGAAGTTGCCCACGGCCAGCACGGCGGCAAGGGGACGGTCGACGGTCTCCTTCATGTCCCGGAGCATGTTGCCGGTGGTGCGCTCCCGGGACGACTCGCTCGCCTCGCACGCCGCGATGTACGAGGGCGTGACGCTGAGCAGCACCGTCTCCAACACCGAGCAGAGGAAGTTCAGCGACAGGGCCAGCAGTGCCCAGAAGAGAAGAAGGGCCATGCAAGCAACCTGACCTCGAAGGTGGGAAACGAGGAGGGGGTCCCATATTCGACGAAAGTACAGGTGGGAACCTGCTCCCCGGCAGGTGCGGCAGGCAGGCAGGGCGCAGGCCTCTCAGCGAAGGTCTTCTCGCCGGGTGCTGCTGGGAAGCCCCCTGCCCCGCACATTCCGTGAACCGATGGGACGAATGACCCATGAACCAACGGCCAATGAACCCGGGGCCAATGCACAGCAGGGCCTCCACTCACAAAGTTGTGGGTCCACCGGCGCACGGGGGCTGCCCCAGGGCCCTCGTCGCCCGGCATCTCAACGGGACGGTTCATGGACTCTGCTTCTTCGTTTCCCCATGGGGATGGTTCCCGCGGACTCGAGCTCTGGGGGGGCCTCGAGTGCACGGTCAACCGCGTAGGCGACGTGTTCTTCGACCAGATGGAGCGCAACGGGCATGCGACGCGCGCCAGCGACCTGGGGCTCTTCGCGGGCCTGGGCATCCGCGCCATCCGCTACCCGGTGTTGTGGGAGCGCGTGGCCCCGCACAGCTTCGACAGCATCGACTGGCGCTGGCCGGACGAGCGGCTCGGCGGGCTGCGTGAGCTGAATGTCCGGCCCATCGTCGGGCTGACCCACCACGGCAGCGGGCCGCGCCACACCAGCCTGGTGGACCCCGGGTTCGCGACCGGGCTCGCGGACTTCGCCCTCCGCGTGGCGGAGCGCTACCCGTGGGTGGACGCCTATACCCCCGTCAACGAGCCGCTGACGACCGCGCGCTTCAGCGGGCTCTATGGCGTCTGGTATCCCCATGGCCGGGACCACGCGACGTTCGCCCGCGCGCTGGTGACCGAGTGCCGGGCCGTGGTGCTCTCCATGAAGGCCATCCGCACCGTCAACCCGCGCGCGCAGCTCATCCAGACGGAGGACCTGGGCCGGCGCTACAGCACGCCCGCGCTGGCGTCGCTGGCGGCCTTCCAGAACCAGCGCCGGTGGCTGTCGCTGGACCTGCTCTGCGGGAAGCTGGACCAGAAGCATCCGCTCTACGAGCGCATGCTCCAGTGGGGCATCGGTGAGGCCGAGCTGGAGTGGTTCCTGGAGAACCCGTGCCCGCCGGACGTGGTGGGCGTCAACCACTACGCGAGCAGTGACCGGTACCTCGACGAGAACCTGGACACGTACCCGGCCCGCGCCCACATGGAGGAGGAAGGGCAGCGCTTCGCGGACATGGAGGCGGTGCGCGCGAAGCTGGAGCTGCCCATTGGCGTGGGCGGCGTGATTCGCGAGACGTGGGAGCGCTACGGCCTGCCCATCGCGGTGACGGAGGCCCACCTCGGCGCCACGCGCGAGGAGCAGCTGCGCTGGCTCAAGGAGTTCTGGGACACGGCCGTCCAGCTCCGGGGCGAGGGCGTGGACATGCGGGCGGTGACGGTGTGGTCGCTGCTGGGGGCCTTCGACTGGAACGTGCTGGTGCAGCGCGTGGAGGGCTTCTACGAGCCCGGTCCCCTGGACGTGCGCTCGCCGCAGCCCCGGCAGACGGCGCTGGCCCACCTGATGCGCGACCTGGCGGCGGGACGCAGCCGGGACGACGACCCGCTCCTCGCCCAGCCCGGCTGGTGGCACCGGCCGGACCGGCTCTTCCATCCCCCCATGGAGGGCCGCTCATACGCGCGGCCTCCCGCGGGGCCGGGCGTCGACATGGAGGACCGGGGCCCCCGGCCTCTCGTCATCCTGGGCGCCACCGGCACGCTGGGGCGCGCCTTCGCGCGGCTGTGTGACGTGCGCGGCATCGCCTACCACCTGCTGTCCCGCTCGGAGCTGGACCTCACGAACCCGCGCTCGGTGGAGGAGGCGGTGCAGCGGCTGCGGCCTTGGGCGGTGGTGAACGCGGCCGGCTATGTGCGCGTGGACGAGGCCGAGCGCGACGTGGAGCGGTGCATGCTCGCCAACGCCACCGCGCCCGCGTTGCTGGCCAGCGCGTGCGCGCGCCATGGCGTGCGGCTCGTCACCTTCTCCTCGGACCTCGTCTTCGACGGCCGCCACGGTCCGCTGCACCGCCCCTACGTGGAGAGTGACGCGGTGGCGCCGCTGAACGTCTACGGGCGCAGCAAGGCGGAGATGGAGGCCAAGGTGTCGCGCATCCTTCCCGGGGCGCTCATCGTCCGCACCAGCGCCTTCTTCGGGCCCTGGGACGATGCCAACTTCGTCACCCAGACGCTGGCCGCGCTGGAGCGGGGCGAGACGGTGACGGCGGTGGACGACGAGGTCGTCTCCCCCACCTACGTGGTGGACCTGGTGCACGCGGTGCTGGACCTGCTCATCGATGGCGAAGCGGGGGTGTGGCACCTCGCCAATCGCGGCGCCATCAGCTGGGCGGACCTCGCGCGGCTCGCCGCGAAGCTGGCGGACGTGACGTCCGGGCACATCGTGGCGCATCCCACCTACGGCCTGGGCCGGCCGGCGAGGCGCCCGCGCTACAGCGTCCTGGGCAGCGAGCGGGGCGCGCACATGCCCTCGCTCGAGGACGCGCTCCAGCGCTTCATGCAGGACCGCGCGGCTCCGTCCACCAACGCGGAGCCCTTGAGCGGTGAGGCTCCGAAGAAGAAGGCCGCCACCGCGGCCCCGGCGCTGGCAGGCACCTGACAGCGGTGAGGCCCCGAAGAAGAAGGCCGCTACCGCG
>JBKGHK010000586.1:0-6436 GCA_046520375.1 Pyxidicoccus sp. 3LFB2 | reverse complement strand
CGCGCCCTCGGGCTTCGAGCCGGTGGCGCGGCCCATCGTCGCGGAGCTGGCCGAGCTGTCCGAGGCGCTGGCGGGCATGGCCACGGCGCTGCGAGACAGGAACCAGTACATCCGCTCGTTCGCGGCGAATGTGTCGCACGAGTTCAAGACGCCGCTGGCCTCCATCCAGGGCGCGGTGGAGCTGCTGCGGGACAGCGCGGATGTCATGTCCCCGGAGCAGCGGGCGCGCTTCCTGGCCAACGTGGACGCGGACGCGCGGCGCCTCACGCGGCTGGTGCAGCGGCTGCTGGAGCTGGCGCGCGCGGACTCGATGACGGCCACGCCCGCGCAGGTGGAGCTGGCCCCGGTGCTGGAGTCGCTCGCCGTCCGGGCCCGCACGGAGGGCATGACGGAGGTGCACGTGGCGCCGGTGCCCGCCGGGCTGAAGGTGGCGCTGCCGGCGGAGGTGCTGGACGACGTGCTCTGGCAGCTCGTCACCAACGCACGCCAGCACGGTGGCGAGGGCGTGCGCGTGGAGCTTGCGGTGGAGACGGACGGCGCCGGTCCGGTGCGCGTGGTGGTGAGGGACAACGGGCGCGGCATCTCCGAGGCCAACCGGGCCCGCATCTTCGACGCCTTCTTCACCACCGCGCGCGAGCGGGGCGGCACGGGACTGGGCCTCACCATCTCCCAGTCCATGCTGCGGGCCTTTGGCGCCGGGCTGGAGCTGCTACCCGTGACGGGCACCCCGGGCGCCGCCTTCGTGCTGGTGGCGGCGCCCGTGGACTCGCTTCAGCGCAGGTAGGCGGCTGTCCAGGTGCGCGGCCTGCAGGAGCGCCGAGACACGCCCTGCCGGGTGCCGCTTCAGCGCAAGCAAGAGCAACGGCGGTCCGGGTGCGCCGCCAGCAACAGGAGCGGCGACCTCAGACTCGCTTCAGCGGAAGTAGCTGTTGGAGATGTCCACCGAGTAGCCCAGCTCCAGCGTGGGCGCCGAGGCGGCCACGAGGTACTGGCGGAAGTGCAGCTCCTTGCCCGGCAGTCCCGCCGAAGCCGCATCCGTCGCCGCGCCCTCCACCAGCTCCAGGCTGCCGCCCTCGCGGCGGTAGTTGAACACCGCGGGGAAGTGCGCGCGGGCGCGAAGCTCGGCCACCGGCCAGGACACGCGCGGCAGCGCCAGCTTCAACCGTCCGGAGAGGTGGAACACGCCCAGCTCACGCGCCAGCACCACCTCCAGCGTGCCCCCCGTCTCCCCCAGCCGCGCGGGCGCGGCCTTCAGCTTCAGCGTGCCCTCCTGCGTCTCCACGGGCACGGGGATGGAGTTGACGGTGATGCGCTCCAGCCGGTGGCCTTCCGGCAGCTCAATCTCCAGCGGCTGCTCACGGTCCAGGCTCAGCGCATAGCTCACGCGCAGGGTGGCGCGGCCCTCCAGCGTGGACACCCAGGACGCGGTGGCCTCGGTGATGCGCGGCTCCAGCGGCGGGCGCACCTGCTGCTTCGCGCTCTGTGCCACCTGCGCCACCGTCGGACGCCAGCCGACGCGCAGCGCCCCCTGCACCGGGTAGACCGCATACGCCTCGCTCCCGGACGTGGGCAGCGGCTCCAGCAACGTGAAGACAGAGGTGTCCGCCTCCAGCACCAACGGCACCGGCGACACGCGAGGAGCGAAGCGCAGCTGCACGCGCCGCTCCGGCCCCGTGCCCGGCGAGCGCACGGCGAGGCTCACCTCGAAGGCATAGCGGCCGGACTTTCGCGTGAGCAGACACAGGTAGCCATCGACGACACCCACCGTGGCGTTGTCGAGCGTGGGCAGCTCGCTGGGATACGTGTCCGCTTCGAGTTGGAGCAGGCGCACCTGCGTCCAGCGCTGGTCCGCGAGCACCTCCACATCGAACTGGCCATCGACGAAGAGCGTGTCCGCCGACAGCCGGCCCTTGAGCTGGCTCTTCACCAGGGCCTCGGTGGGCGGGGGCGCGGGCGGCGCGGACTCGCGCTGGGCGTAGAGGGGAATGAGCTGCTCCAGCGGCATGGTGGCGGTGCCCGCGGGGACAGAGGTGGAAGGCGCGGCCGACACATCGGCCGTGGTCAGCAGGAGTCCGACGACGAGAGGGAAGGTCCACATGGCGGAAATCAGCTCGCTTCCGGGGTGACAGGGGTGGTGGTGGCCACGGCGGCGGCACGAGGCGGCTCACCGGGCTGCGACAAATCCGAGAGGAAGGCGCGCACGCTGGCGCGGGTGGAGAGCACCATCAGCCCGAGCAGCGCCGCGAGAATCTCCAGCGTGTAGATGAGGCCCGTGTAGCCCTCCAGGATGACGGCCCCGGTGGGCACCACCAGCGTCGCGCCCCAGAGGCCGGCGAGCACCGCGGCGCGCTCCTTCGGGAAGAGCCACCGCGCATAGGCCACCACCGCCGCGCCCAATCCAACGGCGGAGAGCGCATAGGCGACATAGAAGTTCATGAAGGCGGCCAGGTACGAGAGCAGCACGAAGAAGAAGCCGTAGACGGCGGCCAGCAGGTACGTCTCATGGAGCGCCAGGGGTCGGCGGTGGCGCAGGCTGAGCGCGGCGAGCAGCGCCAGCAGGCACAGGAACGGCACCCACGCGCGGTTCGCCATGAGCGTCACCATGGCGTCGAACGTCTTCTCCGACGGGAGGATGACGCCCAGGCTCACACCGGACTCCAGCGACTGGAACGCCCAGTCCAGCGTCACCGCGTCCGTCGCCGTCTGCACCGAGGACGCGGCCAGCACCCCGGCCGGGTAGTCGTAGTTGTCCCCGCCTTCGACGGCGAAGTGGACGCGCACGTCGCGGGCGGGCAGCGCCGGGTCCAGCTTGTACACGAACGAGTCGAGCCCCCGGGCGCGGTAGCGGATGGAGAAGCGCGACGTGGCGTCCTTCGCGATGCGGCCCGTCCACACCAGCCGGTTGCCGGACTCGCCCAGGTCCAGGCTGGACTCCTTGCCGTCCACGAGGAATTGGAGCTCGGAGAGGAGCACCTGGGACTTGTCCATCTCGATGGGGAAGATGAACGCCACGTCGATGTCCTGGCCCTCGCGGTTGACGACCGCGTAGTCGGCGTCGAGCGTGAAGTCGAAGCCGGAGAAGTAGCGCAGCCCGCGCTTGCGGTAGTTCATCTGCGCCTTCACCTGGACGTGCTGCCGGTCGAAGGCCAGGGGCTTCAGCTCGGTGAAGATGGTGCCGCTGTGCACGTAGCGCAGGGACGGCGCGGGCTGGGTGACGGGCGCGCCCCAGCGGTCCTCCACTCCGGCGGCCAGCTCGGAGTTGGCGAAGTCCGTCCGGTCCGCCACCTGCCCGGCGATGACGGCCGTGGCGAACACGACGATGAGGAGGCTGCCGAAGACGTGGTGCGCGACGAGCCACCGCAGGGCCCGGCGAAAGGCGCCGTCAGGCACACGCGGAGAGCGGGGAGGAAGTGGCGGAGCGTTCATGAGCGCAGGATGGAGTCCCGGTGTGCAACCCGGATGACCGGCTCGTGCGCTTCATGAGGAATGATTGTGCAGAAATCGTGCAGGCCCGCTGCACGGCTTCAGGGATTCGTCCCGCTGTGACGCCGGGTTTGCGCCACACGTCGGTCCCTCAGGGTTGAATGCGCTCCCCTTTCCCCCAAGGAGTCACGACATGAAGCACTCGAATCCCGGACGCCTGGCGCTGCTCACCCTGGCCCTGCTGCTGGGCGGCATGGGCACGGCGCAGGCACAGTCGCCGAACGTGCAGCTCTCCTACGCGAAGCTCCAGCGGGTCTGCGGCAGCACCTTCTGCAACCGGCTGGTGGGCAGCGTGGAGGTGAAGAACCTCGCCTACTCGAAGCAGGTGGCCATCGCGTACACCACGGGCGACGGACAGTGGACGGAGGTCGCCGCCGGCTACGTCGCGCCCTCCAGCAATGGGTATGAGAGCTGGGTCTTCGCCAGGGACCTGCCGATGGGCGCCCCGGTGCGCTTCGCCGTGCGCTACGCGGTGGCGGGCCAGACGTACTGGGACAACAACGGCGGTGCCGACTACCACATGGGCGGCAACGCGCCGGACTACGTCCTCGCGGGGGCGGCGCTGAAGCTCGACACCGCCAGCTACCAGTCCAGCCGCGGGGGCTTCTTCGTCCACGGCTACGTGGTGCTGAAGAACCTGCCGGGCGTGAAGGACGTGAAGGTCGTCTCCACCCAGAATGACTGGGCCACGGTGCAGGAGAAGGCCGCGACCTTCCTCGGTGCACCGGCCGGCGGCGATGGCGTGCTGGAGCGCTGGGCGTTCAGCATCCCCGTCTCCGCGCCCACGACGACGCTGCCCACGGTGCGCTTCGCCCTCAGCTACACGGTGGACGGCGTGACGTACTGGGACAACAACTTCGGGTGGAACTACTCCATCAACTACCCCAACATCATCGACTAGTGCCGTGGGCCCGGCGGGAGCGTGCGGCTCCCGCCGGGCCGTGCAACGGGCAAATCAGGCTCGTTGAAGATGCGCAGGAGCGCGGCGCATGCGCGCCCGGATTGCTCCGCTCGGGCAGGCCCTCCCCGCCGCTGGTGCGAGCCTCGTCGTCAGGCTTCTGCCCCCGGGCCACCCACCTACCTCAACCCGGGATGACCTACCAGGTCGCACAAACACGCTGAAGTCGCACTCTGTGGCAGAGCCACGGTGGCTGATCCGCGCGCGAAAAAATGGAGCGTCGGATCCGCCAGGTTTCGTCCTCCGCGCTGCACGCCGGGTATGTACGAAACTGCCCCTTCTGATCCGCCCCGGACCCAGCGCGAAACCTGTTGCACGCTGTAGTGGCCACGCTCCTGGCGCGGAAAGGCGGCCCTACCGCCAGCACCCCCAGTGAAGCGACCCTGTACCCAGGACCCAGGGGGTAGACGTGCCTGTCCTGAGGACGCAGATCGCGGGGGTCTGGATCACCTACGTGTCTCTGTCGTAGTGGTGCGTCGCGATCAGCTCACGAGCGCGGCGCACTCCCCATCCAGGAGTGTGCGACAGAGTAGCACAAGGGATGGCAGGTGCGCGCCGGGGTGTCCCGCGCACCGGGAACAGGGACGTGGACACCGCTGACAACCGGACGCACGCAGGGGGCCTGACGCTTCGAGCGCGGGCCCTTGGGAGGCAGGCATCGTGGGCGGGTTGGACTGGGTGCAGGTAGACGTCGGCTTTCCCATGAGCCTTGCCGTGGTGGGCGCCGCGCGCTCGCTGGGCATGGAGCGCCGGGCCTTCCTGGGCGCCATCGTGGAGCTGCAGATCTGGGCCGTGCAGGCCCTGCCCTCCGGACGCTTCGAGCCCTTCGGTACGTCCGCGGACGCGTCCGGCGGACGTCCGGCGGACGCGTCCCTGGACGAGGCCATCTGGTGCGAAGCGGTCGAAGGTGCCGTCCGTTGGACTGGCGCTCCCGGCGCCTTCTGGGCCGCGCTGCTCCGCACCGGCATCCTCGTCCGTGAAGGCGACACCGTCCGCCTCACCCTGTGCGATCGCTACGTGCAAGTCCTCGAAAAGAGGAAGAAAGAGGCCGAGCGCAAACGAAGAGAGCGCGCCAACAAGGCCGCCTCGGCGTCCGGCGGACGTCCCGCGGACGCACCGGGGACATCCGTCGCTAGAAAGAAGAGGGAGAAGGAGACGGAGAAGAAGAGTTCTTCTTCTGCAGCAGCGGGGATGGAAATCCTGATGTCGCCGGGACACCTCGCGCCGGTTCCACCGCCTCCGCCTCCGAGCGACGAGCTGACCGAGGACAGCGACCCCGTGCAGCTCGCCCTGCCCGGCACCCACCTCGTCCCCGTGTCCCTGCCTCCCGAGGACCGGCGCCACGCCGACGCGTCCGAGCCGGAGGCCGCCTCGCCCCGCGCCCCCCAGGCCCAGGCGGAGGCCTTCTTCGACACCTTCCAGAACGAGCGGGCCCGGGCCTTCCGGGGCGTGCCGCGCGAGGACATGCCCGCGGCGTGGCCGGACTGGTACCGCCACGCCCTGGCCAAGGTGGGCGGCGACGAGGGCCGCCTGCTGACGGCCTGCCGCGGCTACCTGCACTCGGACTGGGGCCGTTCGCGCCAGCCGGTGGGGACGTCCGTCGCCTTCTGCTCGCCCAAGGTCTGGGTGCGCTACGTCCCCCACGAGCAGCAGGACGCCGCCGAGCCCGCCGAGGCACCCGGCCTCCCCGCCATGGACGTGTCCAGCCCCGCCGGCCGCACCTGGCAGCGGTGCCTCACCCGGCTCCATGAGCAGGGCAAGCGCTACGCCCTCCTGTGGCTCCAGAAGGCCCGTCCGGTGGACGTGCAGGACGGCCGGCTGATCCTCGCCGTGCCCGACGTCTACTTCCGCCAGTGGGTGGAGGAGAACTACGGCTCGCTGGTGGAGTCGCTGATCCGCGACTGCGGCCTGCTGGGCGTGCGGTGGCTGCTGCCCGACGCCGGCGAGGCCCATGGCGCGGTGGGTGGCGCGCCCGCGTAGGCGGGGGGCGGCAGG
>JBKGHK010000585.1:0-6450 GCA_046520375.1 Pyxidicoccus sp. 3LFB2 | reverse complement strand
CTGTCCACGGCGGTGGCCGCGCCGGTGCTGGTGCTGGGCGCGTCCGAGGTGCTGCGCCGCTTCGACTGGTGGCCCCTCCGCCATGAGCGCGTGCAGGGGATGCTGGGGTGGCTGGAGTCCCGGGCGCGTCCGCTGCGCTCCATCAACCCGTATGGCCTCTTCGCGGTGATGACGGTGGAGCGGCCGGAAATCCTCGTCGAGGGCTCCGAGGACGGGGAGCACTGGAAGGAATATTCGTTCCGCTACAAGGTGGGCGACCCCGCGCGGCCGCCGCGGCTCGTGGCACCCCACCAGCCCCGCCTGGACTGGCAGATGTGGTTCGCGGCGCTCGGGGCTCCGACGAGCTGGTTCATCGCCTTCCTCGGCCGGCTGCTGGAGGGCTCGCCGGAGGTGCTGAAGCTGCTCGAGAGCAATCCCTTCCCGGACAAGCCTCCCCGCATGGTCCGCGCGGTGCTCTACGACTACAAGATGGCGGACCTGGAGGAGCGGCGCCGCACCGGCACCTGGTGGAAGCGCGAGCGGGTGGGCCTCTACGTGCCGCCGCTGGCCCTGGCCCCGGGGCCCCGCCCGACGGGCCATGTCCCCCGGCTGCGGTGGGATGCCCAGGCGTGAGGGGAGGCGGAACACTGCGTCCCTCGGCCCTGCCTGCCTGGATGCCGTGCCTCCAGGCCGCGCGGGGACGGGCAAGCGTGCGTCCCTGGACGGAAGCGCCCCTTTTCCCAACAGGGCTGTCGAGGAGGGTTAGTATGGCCGCTGCTCTCCGCCCCCCTCCGCCGTGAAGACGCGCCTGCCCATTCGCTCCGTCCTTGTTCTCGTCCTCGGGCTGCTGTGTGCCTGTGGTCCGTCCCCTGACTCCATCACCGTGAAGCCGCTGGAGACGAAGTACCTGCGGACTCCGGGGCAGAACGTGAAGTTGGAGTTCGTGGTCCTCGATAAGGAGGGCCAGCGGATGTCCGAGCCGAAGCTGCGGTGGACCAGCTCCGCCACGGACGTGGCCCTGGTCCAGGACGGCGTGGTGACGGTGCGCAAGTCCGGGAAGACGACCATCGGCATCACCGGCGGCAACATCCGCACGGCGATTCCGATGGACCTCACCATCCTCAACACGCTCGACGTGAGGGCTCCGGGCGCGGACTTCATGGAAGTGGGCCGCATCATCAAGCTGCGCGTGGTGGCGAGGAACGAGCAGGGGGACGCGCTCCCGGACGCCGCTCCCGAGTTCCGCTCCTCCGATGAGACGGTGGTGCGCGTGGAGGACGGGCAGCTCATCGCCGGGCGGCCGGGTACCGCCACCGTCACCGCCGTGCTGGGGCACCTCAGCCGCGCCATCGCCGTGCAGGTGGTGCCGGCGGACTTCGCGCGCCTGGGCCTCAACCTCACGCACCATGTCTTCCAGCGCCGGGGCCAGTCCGTGCTGCTCCAGGCCCGCGCCTACAACCGCAACGGTGTGGTGCTGGAGAGCGTGCCGCTGGAGTGGTTCACCTCGGACGCCTCGGTGGTGACGGTGTCGTCCGACGGCCGCGTGACGGCGGTGGGGTCAGGGCACGCGGTGGTCTCCGTCGTCGCCGGCCGGCGACGCTCGGCGGCGGAGTTCGTCGTTCCGTAGTGGGCGGTGCCGCTCGCGTGAGCGAGGTGCCGCTGCACAAGGCGCGCGAGGTTGGGAGCGCGAGGCAGGCCTCGCATGCTCCTTCTCGAATACGGCGCCAACGGAGTGAGCCGTCCCGCTGGGGCTTGTCCGGTCCACGGTGGCGCTCCGTGCTTCCTCGCGGAGCGCGGTGGACTCAGGGCCCACCGCCGCCTGCGGGAGCAGCCTCTCCTCCTCGGTGAGAGGAGAGGCCCGCCTACTTCTTTGGAGCCGGAGCCGGGGGTGCTTCCTTCCCCTTGAACAGGGGCGGCTTCACACGGAGGCGCTTGCCCTTCTTGTCGGACGGCTCCTCCGGGCAGGGCGGGCGGGGCCCGTCGCTCGGCGGCTGGATGGTGAACTCGACGCGGCGGTTGAGCGCCATGCCCTCTTCCGTCGCGTTGTCCGCCAGCGGCCGGCTGCGTCCGAAGCCCTGCGAGCACAGCCGCTCCGCCGCCACGCCGCTCTCGATGAGGAAGCGCATGACGCTGGCCGCGCGTCGCCGCGACAGCTCCAGGTTGTACGCGTCGCTCGCGCGCGAGTCGGTGTGACCCTCCACCAGGATGCGGTCGACCTCCGTGTTCTCGTTCATCACCCGGGCCACCTCCTCCAGGATGGGGAACGACTCGGAGAGGATGACGTCCTGGTCCGTGGCGAAGTTCACCTGCTCCAGGATGACAATCTTGTTCCCGTCGCGCCGCGCGAGCGGGCACCCGTCGCGGCCCCGGCTGCCGGCCGGCTGGTCCGGGCACTTGTCGAGCCGGTCCACCACGCTGTCGCCGTCCCGGTCCGTGTCCGGGCAGCCCGAGTTCCCCACGGGGCCGGCCAGGTCCGGGCACAGGTCACCCTCGCCAATCACCGAGTCTCCGTCCGGGTCCACGGGCGGTGGAGGCGGCGGGGTGGGCTCGGGCGGCTCCTTGAAGCGCTCCAGCGCCTCCCACTCGCGCGTCTTCGCCGGAATCCAGATGATGGAGGTGAAGAAGCTCAGCGTCGGCGACGCGAGCGAGCACCCGCAGCCCGCGCCACCACCAAACGTGAAGGTGAGACCCGTGGAGCTGTACCAGCGCAGGCCGATGAGCAACTCGGCGGGCACCTGACGGGGCTCGTCCGGCAGCTTCTCCAGGCCCACGGCGCCGTGCACCATGCCCACCGCGGTGATGCCGCTGCCCCGGACGATAGGTATCTCGGTGCCCAGGCCGAAGGGCATCATGTCGCCCACGGACACGCCGTTGAAGACATGGTCCGGCCGCTTCCAGAAGCCGCCGTTGAGCGCGAGGAGGATGCCGTTGCCGAAGCGGTAGTCGAGCACGACGCCCGGCGCCCACGTCATCTCTCCGTCACCGGCGAAGGCTTCCTGGGCGCCGGTGGGGAAGCTCACGTTGAACGTCAGCGCCGCGCCAAAGCCCTTGCCCTCGGCGGGCCGGCGCAGGCCGGGCACGGCCAGCTTGCCGGTGAGCCGGAGGTCGCCGAGCACGAAGCTCTCCACGCTGCCTTCGGTGCCGATGACCTCCAGGTTCTCCCCGCCCTGCGCGAGGATGAGCGGCATGTCGACGCCCACCTCGACCCAGTCGAACAGGCCCACGCTGGCCATGGCATCGAGCTGGAGGCGGTTGCCGACGAGGGAAATCTTCCCCAGGTCTCCGCCCTCGGGCACCAGCGTCAGCGGGTTGAGCGAGTAGCTGAGGTACGGGCCTCCCGCCACGGACAGGTGCGACAGCGGGCGCGACTGCGTCACGACCACCAGGTCCTGCGGGGCGCCGGACGGTCGGAAGAGCTGGATGTTGAAGCGCGTGTCCGGCTGGGCGGTGGCGACGGTGGACAGCCCCAGCGCGAGGAAGAGGAGCGGAAGGTGCGAGGGCTTCATCGTGCGCGGCGCTGGTTGCGGAGGAGCAGGAGGCCGGCGGCGAGCAGCACCAGGACGGTGGTGCTTCCGGCGGGAGTGGCGTCGGCGGTGGTGCCGCAGCAGAAGGCGCCGCCCTGGGGCTTGGTGCCCGGCTTGCGGCGCCCGCGCTCGCACTCCTGCGTGTCGGCGGAGCAGTGCTGCACGCCGAGGCAGTCTCCGCTGTCCTTGCAGGACGTGGTGCAGGTGTTGGCCGAGACGTCGCAGGTGCCGCCGCAGGGGCAGTGCGCATCGGCGAAGCACTCGACGCAGGTGGAGCCGTTGCAGACGAGCCCCTCGTCGCAGGTCACCGCGCAGGCCCCGGCGTTGTCACAGGTGCGGGTGGTGGGGTTGCACTGGCCGCTGCCGCAGTCGGCGTTGTCACGGCAGCCCACGCAGGCGCTGCCCTGCACGGAGCCGTCGGAGAGGCAGAACGGGGTGTCGCCCTCGCAGGCGGTACCGCGCGGGCCGCAGTGCCGGTCGGTGGTGGAGGCGGCGCACTCTCCGCTTTCGCAGAACTGGCCGTCACCGCATTCCATGTCGTTGCGGCACTGGACGCAGACCTCGCCGTCCAGACAGAAGGGGCGCTCGCCGGGGCACTTCGCGCAGCCGGGGCCGCAGGCATCCGCGGTGTTGCACTCGGGCACCGAGTCCACGCAGGTGCCGTTGAGCGGGTCGCACTTCTGGCCGGCGGCGCACTGGCTGTCGGAGGTGCACTGCACGCAGGAAGGAGAGGCGCCGGGCGTCAGCGCCGCGCACTGGGTGCCATTGGGGCAGCAGTTGCAGGAGTTGCCGGCGCAGGAGTCATCGGTGGCGCAGGGGGAGCACTGGTGGTTGGAGCAGATCTCACCCTTGGGGCACTGCGAGTCCTCGTTGCACTCGTTGCACGTGTTGGTGTCCGTGTCGCAGACCTGGCTATCGGGGCAGTGCTCGTCTTCGGTGCACTCCACGCAGGTGAGGGTGGGCTCGTCGCAGACGCCGCCCGGGCAGTCGCTGTCGTCGTTGCAGCCGGTGCACTGGTTGGTGGCCGTGTCGCAGCGGCCATTGTCGGGGCAGTCACCGTCGTCGTTGCAGCCGCGGCAGGTGTTGTCCGTCAGGTCGCAGCGGCCGTTGAGGCACTGGCTGTCCTCGGTGCACTGCACGCACTGGGTGCGTTCGTTGATGTTGGCGCAGTAGGGCGTGGACAGGCCGCAAGGGGAGCAGGCCTCGCCACACCGCACGGCCGAGTCGCAGGGAGCGCAGAGCGCGGCGGAGTTGCAGAAGTAGAACGAGCCGCAGCCACCGTTGTTCGGGGCGTTGACGTTCGAGCGGCTGCACTGCTCGCAGGTGTCGAGGTTACCTGGAAACGAAGGCAGGCCGTTCTCGGTCTGGAAGAACTGCGCCGGCTGCAGGAGCTGGAAGCCCGAGCTGAACAGGTTGACGATAGGAGGCTGATTCGCGGCCCGCTCGAAGTCGGTGAAGGCACCCGTTCGCATCGCCATTTCGAGCGCGGCGTGCTCGCCAATCTGAGCGTAGAGGATCTCAACGGCATAGATGCCGGTCTGTGTGAATGTGACGGAGTTCGTCGTGCGCCACGTCGGAAAGCCGAGCTGGGGAGGACGATTGATGACCGTGTACGCTTGGCCCCGGTCGTAGATGACCAGGCTGATGGCGTCGTCCGTGTAGAACCCGAAGTGCAGCGGCTGGCCCTCGAGCCCGGAGGGGATGTTCAGGTAGCCGCGGAATCGCGAGACGAACGGTGTGACCGCATCGTTGTCGTTGATGACATTGAAGCTGCAGCCACCTGTCGAGCAGCGGGGCGCCGTGACCTGACTGACGAAGTCGCCATAGCTCAGCGTGCGTCCGTCATTGAGGTTGTTGGACAGGTCGAACGGCGTGCGCAGCACGGTGGTGACACGGCTCTGCCTGTTCGCCGGGTCCTCGAGGTACCCATTGATGCCGTCGAGGTACGTGCCCCGTGTCTGCGGGAACTCGCCCAGCGTTCGCGTCCACACGTTGGAGGCCACGCACAGGCCCTGGCCACTGCCAGTCAACGCGGACGCAATCGGAGGACCTTGGACGGTGACGTCCGACAGTTTCTGGCCCAGGGCCGGCGAGGCCGCGAGACACACCGACAGCACAGTGAGCGCGGTACGCGCGATGCGGAACAGGGGGGATTTCAAAGCCGCGTAAGAATGCTGGATTCCTCTGACGAGAGCAAATTCAACTGTCTAGCGCGCGACGTGAAACGTACTGGGTCACCCACCTGACGTAACAGGTCCTCCTGGTAGCACGTGACGCGGTGGACACCTGACGCCGTTCCACAACCACGAACAGCGGGAAAACCCCGGCAGTCCGCGTGTGTCCCAGGCTCCCACCCGTTCGACTCCGAACCCGGCGGGTCCGTGCCCCCAGAGCACCCGTCCCCGAGTCCGAGCACAGAACCCAAGCCACTACGCCCGGCGGCAGCTCACATCCCCATCCTGTGAGCGGATGAGCGCGGCGGTCAGCTCGTTGCCCAGGGCGGCGCAGAGCACCTCGAACGTCCTCCGCCTCGCGCCGCCCACGACGCTGGACGGCTGGCTCGTGAGCGTCTCCGGGTGTCTCACGAAGATGTTGTAGCCCACGATGCACCCATCCGCGCGGAGCACGGTGATTCCATCCGTGGCCATCATCCCCCGGAGCAACTGGGCCGTGGCGCGCACGGCCGTGGCCGCCGCATCGGTGGGCTCCGCGTGGTAGCGCTCCAGCAGGGCGACGATGTCCAGCGGACGCGGAAGGATGATGCCGTCCACGAAGAGCATGGAGCCCGCGCGCTCGCGGGGCAGCACCGCCACCAGCGTGCCGTGCGAGCCCTGCATCACCTCGAAGAGGACGCGGCGGAAGAAGCCCCGGGCGCGCTCGCGGCTCGCGGTCGCCACGCCGTCGGTGACGGCCGCTCGGCCAGCTCGTCCAGCACCTCCGGCCGGGG
>JBKGHK010000584.1:0-6452 GCA_046520375.1 Pyxidicoccus sp. 3LFB2 | reverse complement strand
GGCGCATCACCGGGCGAGCTGGTGCCGGGCAGGTCGTCGCCGGGCATGACTCCCAGCCCGGGCTGCTGCGGACCGGGCACGGGCGTCTGCCGCCACGGGGGCCTCGGGCTCCTCTTCCGACGGCGTCTCGGGCGTGGAGGGCGTGGGCTCGGGCTCCGTCACCACGGGGGGAACGGGCTCCGGCGCGGGCACGGGCGTGGGGGGCGGCGGCAGCACGTCCTCGAGCTTCGAGGCCATGGTGAAGCCGTCGTGGTAGACGAACGCCTCCGGGCGGATGGAGTCGTCACGGTACAGGCCGAGCTTGAGGTAGTTGAACTCGCTGCCGTACTGCGTGGCGCCGAACGTCTTGGGCACGGCGACCTCGCCGTTGTGCCAGAGCTTCACGTAGCCGACCTTCTTGTTGGACGACCACTTCACCTCGAGGATGAAGTCGTGCCACGCGCCACGGTTCAGCGGCGCCTGCCACAGAATCTCACCGCTGGCGCCGCCCACGCGCAGGTTCATCTCCTCGCCGCGCACGAAGAACTCGAGCGGCGGAGAGCCGCAGCAGCCTTCCTGGTGCCACTGGGCGAAGACCTGCCACGCGTCGGAGCTGGGGTAGCCCTTCGGGAACATCGTGCTCCACTTGTAGAACCACGTGGAGCCCGTCTTCTCCTTGCTGATGTAGAGCAGCTCATTGCGGTTGCCGCTCGCCCCGATGGGGTCATCGCCCTGGCGCACCGTGGCCTTCAGCGCATAGCGACCTTCACGGACGACGTCCGTCACGACCTGGAGGCGGCTGTTGGCGACTGCCTGCGAGCGCGTCCACTGCGAAATGTTTCCCGTCTCGAAGTCGCCCTTCCACGCCACGTCAGCAGACGCGAGCATGGGGAGGAGGGACACCAGGGCGACGAGGCGAAGGAGATGCGGCAAGCGAGGTCCTTTCGTTCCGGGTTGGCGCATAGGGACATCCGGGCGCGCCCGACGCTTCCCGCCATGGCCTGGCTGCCAACCCCCTGGCGGGCTCGCGCCCGGCGTCCCCGCTGAAGGGCAGACAGAGAGACAGGCCCTCGCATCCGCCACCGCCACATGATTGTGGATGCAATGATTCCGGAGGGATGCGCGCGGGGTGTGACTCAAGGATTCCGACGCACATCGTCTCTAATCAGGGTCGGCCGGTTTCCGGGCTGACGGCGCAGCGCAGCAAGGCCCGTCAGCAGGGGAAGGTGACTCGCGGGGGGGCGATAAATCGACCTCGTAAAATACCGCTGTCGGAGACGTGTGCCCCGGTGTCCGGGGCTTTCCGGAGTCTGAAGCGGCCGAGCGGATGGAAGTGGAGGCGTCGTCCGGAAGCACAGTCGGCGGCGAGTAGATGTTGGTGTAGAACCGAATAGGTGGGCGACTGCTTGGGGGTGGCGCCCGAGGGGGCAGTATGTTGAAGCCGGCGTACGACAAGGTCCTGGTTCTGGCGCTGGCGACGCCCGTGCTCGTATTGACGTTCATGCTCGCACGCTCTCCTTCCAGGGGAGACGGCGGCGGCGTGACGGCGCAGTTCTGGGCGGAGCGGCGGGCGGCGGCGAACATCGAGGCCCGGCTTACGCACCCCGAGGCGGACAAGCCCCGACAGCGCACGTCGTCCGGGGGTTGCCCCGTCCCCCCCGAGCCCATTCCGCTGCGCGAGCTGGCGCGGCTGGAGGAAGCGGGCGACTGGGGAGGCATCGCCGCCGCCTATGCCCTGCAGGGCGAGTGGAACCAGGCGGCCTCCTTCCTGGAGCGCATGCCCGCCTCGCCCCACCGTGACAGCGACCTGGCCGCGGTGCACCTGGCGCGGGGCGCCCATGAGAAGGCCTTGAGCCTGCTGGATGCGGTGCTGGCCTCGAACCCGAAGCACCCGCAGGCGCTGTGGAACCGCGCGCTGGTGCTCCAGGAGATGGGGCTGGCGATGAAGGCGGCGGAGACGTACGAGCAGGTGGCCGCGCTCAACGAGCCGGGCTGGGGCCGCGAGGCGCATGCCCACGCGCTCACCCTGCGCGACGAGACGCTGGAGCGCGCCCGGCGGTGGAAGGGCGCGCGCGAGGCCACCCTGGCGCTGGTGGACAACCCCGAGGCCCCGCTGCCGCTGGAGGAGGCCCGGCAGCACCCGGGCATCGTCCGGCAGAACTTCTATGACGTGGTGCGCTCGGCGCCCTCCAAGGAGCGCGCACTGGCGCTGCTCCCGCTGGCGCAGGAGCTGGACAAGCTCCAGGGCAGCAGCGCGCTGAACGAGTACGTGCGGCGCGTGGCGGCCCGGGACTTCCGCCGCCGGGGGCCGCTGGCGAAGGGCTACGCGGAGCTGGTGCGCGGCAAGCTGACCGAGCTGGCGCGGGTGCAGCAGCAGTCGCGCGCGGCGGGCGAGGGCGACCTCTTCCTGGGCACGCTGCTGCTGACCAAGGCCACGCACGGCGCCAACCTGGATGAGGCGAAGGCCGAGGCGGGGCGCCAGCAGGACCCGTGGCTGCACCTCATCATCGAGCGCGAGCTGGCCCGCAAGGAGGTGGCGGACGGAACGTGGTGGAAGGCCGAGCAGCGCATCTTCTCCGCGCTCCAGCGCTGCCGCGAAGGCGCCTTCTCCGCGCGCTGCGTGGACCTGGAGCTGCGCCTGGCGATGCTCTACATCGACCTGCAGCGGCTCACCGAGGCGGAGCAGCACGCGCGCATCGCGTGGACGTGGGCGCGCCAGCTGCGCGAGTGGGGGCTGGAGCTCACCGCGCTGGAGGCGCTGTTGCACGCCGCCCGCTCGCGCAACGACTTCGCCAGCGCCCGGGCCTATGTGGAGGAGTGGTCCGCGCGCGGCGGGCGCAACAACAACTGCTCCTGGCTTCCCACCAACCGGGCCCACATCTACTACCTGGACGCCAAGCTGGACGCCGCGCGCCGGGAGCTGGACGCGGCGGCCGCGTGCCAGGGGGAGAACCTGGACCTGATGTTCGCGGCGACGCTGGCGGAGCTGGCCCGCACGCGCCCGGGCCCCCAGGACGCGGAGCTGCTGAAGCGCTCGCTGGCCGGGCTCAGCAAGAGCATCTACGTGATGCCGGGCGACATCTCCTACGCGCGCTACCTCGAGGGCCGCTTCCTGCTGGAGCAGGACCGCGAGAAGGGCGAGGCGCTCTTGAAGAGCACCATCGCCGAGACGAAGCGGCTGCCCCGCAGCGACATGCTGGCGCGCGAGGCCTGGGCGCTGAGCAACTCCACGCTCATCACCGAGGCGGGCCGCGCCGGGGACTTCCAGAAGGCGCTGGCGCTGATGGTGGAGCAGCTGGACACGCCCGCCCCCCAGCGCTGCTCCATGGGGCTGTCGGTGCACGGCGAGCGCACCGTCATCGTCGTGCAGGGGCCGGGCGGCGAGGTGCGCGGGCACTATGCCGCGGACCGCAAGGAGAGCTTCGCGCGGATTGACTCGGCGCTCCTGATTCCAGACGCCCTGCGGCAGGTGCTCAAGGGGTGTGAGCAGGTGGACGTGTTCGCCTGGCCGCCGGTGCTGGGCCGCACGGACCTGTTCCCCTCGGAGATTGCCTGGAGCTTCCGCCTGGGCCGGGGCGCCCGGGCGCAGGCGGCGGCGGCGGCGCCGCAGCAGCAGCGGCTGGTCGTCTCCAGCGTGGAGGCGCCCTCGCTGCTCCAGCTTCCCCGGCTGCCGCCCTGGACGCCGCCGCCGGACCCGGGCTCCTCGCGCATGCAGTTGCTGACGGGCTCGGAGGCCACGCCCTCGCGCGTGCTGGCCAGCATGAAGGCGGCCACCGAAATCGAGATTCACGCCCACGGGCTGGTGGACCCCACCATCTCCGACTCGTCGCTGGTGGTGCTCTCGCCAGAGGGCGACGGCCGCTATGCCCTCACCGCGGACGCGGTGCGCGAGCAGAAGCTGTCCGGCGCGCCCCTGGTGTTCCTGGCGGCGTGCAGCGCGGGGCGCATGGCGACGTCCGCCTCCTACGAGCCTTTCAGCCTGCCGGCGGCCTTCATCGACGCGGGCGCGCGGGCGGTGCTGGCCTCCACCGTGGACATCCCCGACGCGCCGGCCGCTTCTTCGACGGCGTGCGCCAGCGCATCCGCGCGGGCTCGAAGCCCGCGGTGGCCCTGCGCGACGAGCGCCAGAAGTGGCTGGCGCGCGACGCCCGGGCGAGCTGGACGCGGCACATCCTGCTGATTGAGACGGGGGACTGACGCTCACGCGGGCTCGGGGAGGTACGTGTTCCCCCCGGGCACCTGGAAGTGGTGGAACGTCACGGACGCGCTCACGTCCAGCGCGTGCACCCAGTGCCACCAGCCCACGGGGATGAAGAGCAGCTCCCCGGGCTCCAGCACCGCCTCCACCACCGACGCCTCGGCGTAGAGCGGGAAGCGCTCGGAGTCGGGCGCGCCCGCGTCCACGTGGCTGAAGGTGCCGTAGCGCGGGTACATGAGGTGGCGCTGGAAGGAGGGCGCCAGGCGCACGTGCTTGCGCCCCAGCACCTGCGCCAGCAGCACGTTCATGTTGTCGTGGTGCAGCGGGGTGACGGTGCCGGCGGGGCCGAGCAGCAGCGTCATCATGTCCGGGCGCACGTCCGGGTGGATGATGCCCGCGGGCGGGCGCACGTCGTCACGCAGGGGCGCGAGGCCGTCGCGCCTCCAGTTCTCGTTGCGCGGCACCATGTAGTAGTCGTTCGTCTCGCCCCCGGTGGCCACCATCTTCAGATAGTCGCGAAAGCGCATGGCCGTGCGGTGCTTTTCCGCCTGGGGCGAGTGGTCCGGGTTGGCGTTGCGGCCGGTCATGATTTCGACCTCCGCGTCCCCCGCGCGCTCGGCGAGATAGGACAGGGACCAGCGGCCCAGCGCGGGCCAGTCCGTCATCATCCCCTTCAGCACCACCGGGCGGTGGCCGTAGTAGTAGCGGGTGAAGAACTCGTCCGGCGACAGCCCCTCGCGCTTCTCCAGCACCCGGTGCTGGCCCGACTGCTGGTGGAGCCGGCTGAAGACTTCCATGACGGACTCCATGCGGCCGTAGTGCCGGCCCAGCCGCTGGCAGGCCTGGAAGAAGGGGTGCGCCTTCACGCGGGCCACCTCCTCCCGCGCCAACGCCTCGTCCACGCCCGCCGCCACCAGCGTCTGCCGCGCCTCGTCCTCTCCCACGCCCAGGGCCAGGTTCTCCGCCAGCCACACCTGCCACTCCGTTGCGAGGCGGGATTTCTCCACGTTCATTCCGAACTCCCTGGATTCCTGGGTCCAACTCGACCGGCGGCCTCTCACGCAATTGCTGCCGGCGTGGTAGAGATTCCGACGTCTCAGGTTTCCATTCACTACCAACTTTGTGTGCTGCCTGTACGCAGCATGAGGAGCGAGCGCCATGACGCCCGGTGCCACCCCTTCCGCGAATGCCCATGCCCTCGACCCCGTCGATGGCGAGCCGAACGTGAAGAGCAACTACGTGGACTGCGCCACCACGGTGGACAGCCCCCGCAAGCGCAGCCCGCTGCCCCCGCCGGCCACCCCGCCCCTGGCGGACGCGTCCCAGCCCCGCTGATCCCCCCGCCCGGACAGGGTTTTTCCACCCTCCCGGGCATTTTATTGTCCGACGGCATCTATTTTCTTCTCAAGGATTGGGCCGTCATGCGTCTTTGGTGGGAAACCACCAGCTGCGCAAGCGTGGGGTGTCATGGCAAACCTCTTCAACCGGGAGCGGAGGCGCTTTGAAGCGTTCATCCGTCAGCACCGTCCGGGCCTTCTGGGCCTGGCACGCCGGTTGTGCGCGCGCTCGAGCCTGGAGCCGGAAGATCTGGTCCAGGAGACGTTCGAGCGTGCGATGCCGGAGTTCGAGCACCTGAAGGACAGGACGGACTCGGCGGCGGCGGCCTGGCTGTGTACCACCATGACCAATCGGTTCCTGGACTACTGCCGCCGACAGCGGACGGAGACCCGGGGGCTGCCCCACCTGGCGCTGGTTCAGGACGAGGCGATGTCACCGGCGGAGTCCCAGGAGAACTGGGAGCTGGTGAACAACGACGAGTTCCAGAAGGCCATCGAGCGGCTGAAGCCGCACCTGCGTGATGCCTATCGGCTACACGCGGAGGGCAAGCGTTACACGGCCATCGCCGAGCATTTCAACGTTCCCGTAGGCACGGTGGGCAGCTGGCTCACCCTGGCTCGCAGGGACCTGAAGGAACTGCTGCTGCCCCAGGTGGCGGTAGCCCGGGAGCAGGGGGCAACGAGCTCATGAACACGCCATGCACCAAGCTGCATCTCTTCGTGGACGGGGAGCTGTCCGCCACCGAGGCGGACGCCTTCCGCCACCACCTCACCCGCTGCGCGGAGTGCGAGGTGGGGCTGAGGGATTTGCTCCAGTTGGAGCTGCTGGCCTCGAGGGCCCTGGCGGGCGCCAACGGTGAGCACGCGGACGGCGCCGGCAAGGTGACGCCGCTGCGGCCGTGGCTGCACCGGGCCTACCGGGCGGCGGTGCCGGTGGC
>JBKGHK010000583.1:0-6461 GCA_046520375.1 Pyxidicoccus sp. 3LFB2 | reverse complement strand
GAGCGCTGGCGATGCGCGCGGCGCTGGAGCCCGCCACCGTCGAGCAAGTCCCGGCGAGCCTCTCTTTGGTGGACCGCTTCCCCCGCATCCTCGCCTCGGGGCGCGCCATTGCCTCGGCGCTCACCCGGGACGCGGTCCTGGCGGCGGTGCGGGAGGCCGCGGTGGAGTTGCTGCGCGGCGAGGACTGCGTGCTCGTCGAGATTCCACCCGAAGGATTGTCGGGCGCGGGCGGCACCGAGGAGCACCTCGGCCCCTTCATGCGCCGGGCCCTGGAGCTGGGGCGCCCCTACGTGCCCTCGACGGAGGAGCTGGAGAGCGCCGGCCGCGTGGAGCGGTCGATGCTGTGCGCCCCCATCCTGGTGCGAGGCGAAGTGGCGGCCGTCTACCGCATTTCCAATCACAAGCTGGCGGGCGCCTTCGGGCCGGAAGAGGTGCGCATCGCCGAGTACCTCGCCACCCTGGCGGGCGCCGCGCTGGAGAACGCCCAGGGCTTCGCCGAGGTGCAGGCCCTCTCCGAGGAGCGAGAGCGCCTGTACCAGCAGGCCCAGGCGGCGCTGCGCAAGCGTGACGAGTTCCTCGTCGTGGCCTCGCACGAGTTGCGCACGCCCTTCACACCCATGCGGCTGTACCTGCAGGGGCTGCTGGGCGCGCTGAGAAACCCGGCCCGGGCCGCGGGCCTGGAGTCGTGGGTGACGAAGCTGGAGACGGCCAACTCGCGCCTGCAGCGGCTGGCGAAGCTGGTGGAGGACCTGTTCGACGTGTCGCGCATGGCGGACGGGAAGCTGCCGGTGCGCCTGGCGCCCGTGGACCTGGCCGCGCTCACCGTGGACGCGGTGGACCGGTGGAAGGACGAGCTGGCACGGGTGAAGTGCGAGTACACGCTGGACGCTCCAGAGCCGGTGGTGGGCAACTGGGACGGGCTGCGCCTGGAGCAGGTGCTCGACAACCTGCTAGGCAACGCTATGAAGTACGGGCCGGGCAAGCCCATCCACATCTCCGTCCGAAGACACGGCGAGCACGCGCGACTGGTGGTGCGTGACGAGGGCATGGGCATCGCCCCCGAGGACCAGGCCCGCATCTTCGAGAAGTTCGAGCGCGCGGTGTCGGAGAACTACGGCGGCTTCGGGCTGGGGCTGTGGATTTCGCGCGAGGTGGTGCGCGGGCTCGGAGGCCGCATCCTCGTGGACAGCACTCCCTTCCAGGGGGCGACGTTCACCGTGGAGCTCCCCCTCACGCCACCGCCCGACCTCGACGAGTCTGCTCCTCCGGGTGCTGCCAGTTCATAGGTGCAGAGCAGGGGGGCGCGGCTACGCATCCGGGCCGAGCAACAGCGAGGAGAGCCCCCCGAGCAGCGGGGCCAGCACGGCGATGCCCTGCTGGAGCTCCTGGAAGGCGGACATCTGCAGGCCCAGGTAGGCGTGCGCGGCCTGCCGCTCCTCGGCCCGGGCCTTCCAGGGTGCATTGGCGCCGAGGGATTGTCGGACGAGCCGCTCCGCGAGCGCCTCGCCCACGTCCGCCAGGGTCTTTCGTACGGGGAAGTAGCTGCTGGCGATGAGCGCGGTGAAGTAGACGCCGTAACCCACGACCGGTGCTGCCGGGAACAGCTCGGGCCGAGAGGGAAAGGCGTCGTTCAGCAGGTTGCGTAGGATGCCGACACTCAGCATCGCCGTGCCGATGGTGAGCGCGGCGAGGCCCAGGAGAAGCCTCAGTTGCGCGCGGAGCTGCAGGTACCGAGACACCTCGTCATCGAGGCCTCCTCCCTCGGGCTCCTTCCCCTGAGAGGGGGATGCCGGCAACAGGTGGAGGAGCTGGACGTGCAAGCAGAACAGGCTCAGGGTGTGCAGCGCCCCGACCGCGATTCCGATGCCGCTCACGCCGAGCACCCCCGTACGAGTCGCGACCCTCGGAACGGTGCTCAGCGCTATCAGCGATGGGTCCACCCTCCAGATGCGTAACTGGGCGACGAAGGGGAGGGTGATCATGACGAGGGCGGCGGAGGCGCAGAGGAGGACCGCGATTCGCTCCCTCCGCGTTCCTGGCCATACCAGGCGGTGACTCCTGAATTCGCTCCAGAGGATGAATCCGTGGACGCCCCAGAGCACTGGCTGAATCGCGAGGACGACGTGCAGGCCCCCCGACTGTCGTGAACTCAGGAAGGCCAGGCGCTGGACGCTGGGACCCTGTTGGAAGAAGTACGTCGCCACGAAGCCCAGGGCGCAGAGAATGAAGAAGCCGAGCGGCGTGCCGAAGAGGAGTGCGAGTGCCGCGCGTGCATCCCGCCAGATGGACGGGCGTGGGCCCTGAGGTGAACTGTCCCGAGAGGAAGGCGCCTCCTCGCGCGGCTGCGACATGAACGCCCCCCTTCCATGACACGACGGCGCCCAGGATGACCGAAGGAATGCCCGCCCGGCACGTCCCCAGGCGCTTGTCGTTGTTGAAGAGCGTTCAGGCGGCGTGTCCGCTGCCTCGGCGCCGTCACATCCGCGACGGACGCTGTCTGCCTTCAAAGGCCGTTGGAGGCCTTGCACATGCAGACGAGCGGCGAGCGGACCTTAACCAGGGAGGACACCTCCCCCCTGCGGGTGGGCGAACGATTCCTGAAGCACCAGTGTCTTCATCAACAAGGCGCGCTTCAGACCTTGCGAGGGACGGACCTCGTCGCCGGTGCGCCGGTGGTGGTGAAGACGGCGCCGCTTCACGCGCTCAAGGTGGGGGCCTTCGAGCGCAGAGCCCCCCTCGCTGCCGATCCCTCCGCTCCGCCATCCACTACCTGCTCCCGAGTAACTGGCCCCCGCGACGACCGAGCAAAGTCCAGCCTCGGATTTCGAAGTGGTGGGGCTCTCAGGTCAGCGCCGAAAGTGCTGGAAGGGGCTTAATGAGCGGAAGAACCGATTGGACGTCCGGGCGCCTGCTTCTGATGCGCACGAGCCGCTTGCCAGCTCAGGGAGAGGTTCTCGGCTTCTGCAAGCAGGGCTAGGCGACGCGCCTCTCCAGGAACACTCACCGCTGCTCGTGGGGGCAATTCATCGTAGGTGCGTCCCTCCAATTCCCGGCCAGCACGACTCTTCTGAACGCCGCCCCATTGTTTGAAGAAGAAGGGGACCCCAGCGAGATTGCAGTAGTCGCGGATCGACGTGACCCATTTCTTCTGAATGGGGCGGGCCCCTCGTCCGCTTTCCCCACCGGCAATGACCCAGTGAATGTCGTCTAGGTCTAGTGGGCCCAGGTCTTCGAGGAGTGGCTCCACGGAAAGGAAGCGGACCTTCGCGGGGGAGGAACGCAGATGCTCGATGCGCGGGAGTCCGTAGCGACGGTCCTCTACGCTTACACCCCACCAAATATGGGGAAGCTTCGCGGCGAACCGGAGTGGGCCACGTAGCAGGTCGCGCATGCGCTGTGAGCGTTTCGTGAGGACCTGGAAGGTGTGCCAGTTGGCCATTTCCATGACCTTCGCGACACGCAGGATGTAGTCCTCCTTCACGTCGTCGTGGAAGAGGTCACTCATCGAGTTAACGAAGATCATTCGAGAGTTCCTCCAGCGCAGAGGCTCAGCGAGCTTCTCGGGTACAGGGCGTAGGTCGAAGCCTTGCTCGTAGGGGTGACCAGGAACCCCCCGGAAACGCTCGGCGAAGGTCTCGGCGTAGCAGTGCTTGCAGCCAGGGGAAATCTTCGTGCAGCCGCGCACGGGATTCCATGTCGCGTCCGTCCACTCGATGTCGCTGTGCGCGGACATAAAAGTTCCTTGAGCCGGCTCGGGGCTGAACGTTAGTGCAGGTTCCGGCATGGTGCAACCGGCGGCAGTGCGCCACAGCACTCACAACATCACAAGTTGTTTTGGCCGGGGGCGAACAACGTCGTCGTTCTCGATGCTCGAACCCTTCTGCCTCCGAATCCCATCTGGATGCGAAATGGTGAGGTCGCCCTCGTCCAGAAGCTGTCCTAGCGCAGTCCGGTAGAGTTCGCTGCTGGCCGGCGTGGAATTGCAGGTACTTTCAAGCAGGGTCCTGAAGCTAATGCCGGAGGGGTGCTTCAGGATTTGTTCCATGAGTTGCTCTCGCAAGCTGTCGACGCTGCGCTGTCGGTCATCCTCATCGAAGTTGAAGTCGGGAAAGAAGGCCTGTCCCGTGATAGCGGGGTCCCGATCCGGCAGGTAACCGAACATGTCCAGACCTGGGCCGCCATTGTGCTTAAAGTGATTCTTCAGTTCCCAGTGCAACTGGGTCATCTCATCCCGTGCGCGCACGTGCATGGATAGGTGAATGAACCAGTAGTCCCGGTTGCTCTCGCGGGAAGAGATGAAGAAGGGCGTGTAGAACGCCGCGCCGCTTTCGTCTCGGAGGATGGAGGAGAAAAGACGCTGGATGACAGCTCTACGGTCGCTGGAGCCCCGCGATTGGGCAATGCGATCCAAGTCAACGACGCGCCTGATGCCCAACCGGTCGAGGATGTTGCGCGACACCTCGTTGTTGCTGAGGAAGTCACCGAGGGCATCGATGGCAAAGGTCAACACCACCTCGGCATTGGGCAATTGCTGGAAGATCTGTTGCAGTAGAGGGAACGGCACATCCTTGTACCCGTATTGGTCGAGCAGGAAGATGGCCCTGCCTTTGCGGCCTTTCGCCTGGATGAAGCGAATGATGGCCGGTGCATGAGCCGTGAACTCGCCCTGGAGGAGTTGGATGCGTTCCTGTTCGATGAGTGGACCATGGCCGTGGTCCTTGAGCGCGTGATGCAGGTATTGGAGGTTCTGCGGATTCATCTCCACGAAGATGAAGTGCGCGTCCAGAGTGAACGGCTTCCTGCGCTCGAAGTTGATTTCCTCTTGAGCCTTCCGGGTTGCGTTCAGGAAGATGAAGGGAGAGCCGAACGCGATTTCTCCGGTTTGCTCATGAACGTAAAGCCCACCACCGGCAAAGCCGTCGACCAGCGTCAGCCGGGCTTTGTCGATGTGCGGGCGGGAATTCAGGACTTTGAGGTACCGAAAGAGATAGGCCTCCAGCACCTCGTGCTTCCTGACGCTATGTACAAATAGCGTCGGCGGTGTTTGACCAGGCTCCCACTCGTACTCGCTCTTTGGCATGCCCCCCCCTTTCACTCCTCGTGACCCGCTTGGCCACGTGTGGAGAGCCTATCGCGTGCTCCTGACGTCAGGAAGGCTCGCAATTACTATGCACAACAGGAGTGGCAGGATGGAGAGCAGCCGTAAGACTGCTAGAGGAGGGGGCAGAGAGGTTCGCTGGTAGCCGATTGTCGTGCGCTGCCAGTATTGGTGTAGGGCGCCTACCTGTTTCCCGCCCATTAGGTACTACTGAGGCCGGCAGGTACCTTCGTATCGGTGATGTTCTCCTGGCCCGCCCTCAGGAAGAGCAACGCGGCTACCGCCACGGCTGACTGTGCTGCACGATTCCGATCCCGCTCACCAGCCCGAGCCCGGCACCTGCCGCGTGGTGACGTTGAGGCGGTTCCAGAAGTTGATGGCGGCAATGGACATCACCAGCTGCGCCAGCGCTGGCTCGTCGTAGTGCCGGACGGCCTCGTTCCAGATGTCATCCGGGACGGGGTCCGTCCGGTCATTGAGCCGGGTGACGGCCTCGGCGAGCGCCAGTGCGGCGCGCTCGGCATCGTTGAACGCGGGGCTGTCCCGCCAGGCGGCTACCGCGAAGGCGCGCTCGTTCGTCTCTCCGGCCTTCTGCAGCTCGCGCACGTGCATGTCGATGCAGAAGGCGCAGCCGTTGATTTGACTCACGCGCAGGTGGATGAGGCCGAGCGTCTTCGCGGGCACGGTGTCCTTCTTCACGCACTTCGCCAGCGCCATCAGGGCCTGCATCGCTTCGGGAACGAGCACCGCGGGGTTCTTCATCCGTGCTTGCATGGGTCTGTCCTTCGAGGCATCAGGTGACCAGGTCACCTCGGCCGGAAAGTCGGCCTTCAATTCCATGACGAATCTCGAAAAGGAGATGTGACCGATGCGCGAACAGGACGGGCTGGCGGCGCGCTTCGAGGAGCACCGGACCCATCTGCGCGGCGTGGCCTACCGGATGCTCGGCTCGCTGGGCGAGGCGGACGACGCCGTCCAGGAGTCCTGGCTCCGGCTCAGCCGCGCGGACACCCACGACGTGGAGAACCTCCGAGGCTGGCTGACCACCGTCACCGCGCGGGTGTGCCTGGACATGCTGCGCTCGCGGCGAGGCTCGCGGTGAGGAGCTCCAGGGCGTGCAGGTGCCCGAGGCGCTCGCCAGCCGTGAGGGCGGTGTGAATCCCGAGCAGGAAGCCCTGCTGGCGGACTCCGTCGGACTCGCGTTGCTGGTGGTCCTCGACACCCTGGCCCCCGCCGAGCGCGTCGCCTTCGTGCTGCACGACCTGTTCTCCCTGCCCTTCGAGGAGATTGCCCCCATCGTGGGGGCGCGAGCTGGCGGCGACGCGGCAGCTCGCGAGCCGCGCGCGCCGCCGGGTGCAGGGCG
>JBKGHK010000582.1:0-6470 GCA_046520375.1 Pyxidicoccus sp. 3LFB2 | reverse complement strand
CCAGCCGCAGCGCCCTGTCCAACGCCACCCAGCACAAGAGCTTCGAGTGCACGAAGTGCCGGGGCGCGTCGCGAATCTCCCACAGCCCCTGGTCCGGCAGGCGCCACCGCTGGCACACCTCCTCCACCAGCCCGGACAGGAAGGCCCAGTTCGTCTCCGACATCGGCCCGCCCGCGCGGACATACAGCCACGCGGCCTCCAGCAGCTCACCGGGCACGTCGAGCTGCAGCTGCTTCACCGCGCCATTGCCCACGCGCACCGGCCGCGCGCCCCCATGGCCCTCCAGGTGCGCCAGCTCCACCTCGGGCAGCAGCCGGTGGCCCTGGATGCTGTACATGATTTGGATGTCCGCCGCGCGCCCCGCGCTGGTGCGCCGCAGCCAGTGGCGGAACGCGTCCGCCTCGTCGCGGTAGCCCATCACCAGCAGGGAGATGAGCGTGAGGGACGCGTCCCGCAGCCACGTGAAGCGGTAGTCCCAGTTGCGCACGCCCCCGGGCTCCTCGGGCAGCGACGTGGTGGGCGCGGCGATGAGCGCACCGGTGGGGGCATAGGTGAGCGCCTTCAGCGTGAGCGCCGAGCGCCGCACCGCGCGCGCGTGCTCGCCGGTGTACGCGCAGCGGGCAATCCACGTGCGCCAGAAGGTGAGCGTGTCCTCCAGCCGCTGGCGGAAGGTGGCCCGGTCCGGCGCGTCCGCGGCGGAGCGCTCCACGAAGGACGGCGTCCAGGCCGCCTCCACCCAGGCCTCGTCACCCGCGCGCAGCTTCCACCGCGCGCGCAGCGCTCCTCGGCGGGCCACCAGCCGGGTGCGTCGTCGTCACCCACAGCGCGTCCGCGCCGGCCCACCACCTCCGCGGTGCGCCAGGACGTGAGCGCGTGCGAGGAACGAAGGCGCCGTACTCGAAGCGCGGCGTCAGCACCACGCGCACCATGACCTCGCCGGCCAGGCACCGCACCCGCCGCAGCAGCGCGTGCCGGGTGCCCACGTGCGTGCCCCGCGCGCCGGCCGCCGGGGAAGACGGGCATGCAGTCCACCACCTCCAGCACCCCGCGCGGGGTGGTGAAGGTCGTCACCAGGACGTTGGTGTCCTCCAGGTACGCGCGCGTGGACTGGTAGCGGCCCTCGGGTGCCACGCCGAAGCTGCCGCCGCGCCGCACATCGAGGATGCGGCAGAACACCGCGGGCGAGTCGAAGCGCGGGAAGCAGGCCCAGTCGATGGAGCCGTCCCTGCCCACCAGTGCCGCCGAGTGGCAGTCCCCCAGGAGCGCGTAGTCGGCGATGCGTGGCATCCGCACTCCTCACCGTGCAGGAGAAACCGCGGGGGCGGCGCCGGCCCGCGCCTGCACCCCACGGGCGGAAGGGCCGGCGCGCGACGACGCCTCGCCCGGTCCTCCGCCCTTCAACCGATGGGGCCGACAGCTAGGGGATGCAACCCGAGCACGGGCACAGCCGGCTGGAAGCCTGCTTCACCGGCAGCCAGGAATCGCACCGCCGCGCCGCATTCCCGCTGCACGACTCGCGCCCTCCCAACAGGTTTTCGAAGGGGGCCCCCCATCCTGCCCCCCGGGGAGCAAACGATGTTCAACCGGTCGGAAATCCACAAGGGGATGAAGGTGCGCGGCAACGATGGCCACACCATCGGCCGCATCATCGAGATGACGGAGGACGAGCTCATCGTGGAGAAGGGGCTCATCCGTCACCATGACTTCGCGGTGTCCCTGGCGGACGTCCGCGAGGTGCTGCACGGTGAGGTGATACTCAACCACGGACGCGACAGTCTCTTCGCCGCGCCCCGGGAAGTCCCGCCCATCCACCCGTAGCCGAGGCTCAGGGCACAGCCGGCGGGGCGCCGGTCTCCAGCGGCGCCTCGCTCCACCCCGCGCGGGCCTCCGCCTCGCGCGCCGCGCGCCGGCCGGCCTCCACGTCCACCCGCCACAGCACCGCCGCCCCCGCGCCGAAGAAGAACAGCAGTGACAGCACCCCCTGCCGGCTGGAGCCCGTCAGCTCCACCGTGGCGGCGAACACCAGCGGGCCCGCCACCGCCGTCACCTTCTCGAAGACGCTGAAGAGGCCGAAGAACTCCGCGGACCTGTCGCGCGGCACCATCTGCGCGAACAGCGAGCGGCTCAAGGCCTGGCTTCCGCCCTGCACCATGCCCACCAGCAGCGCGAGCGCGAAGAAGTGCACCGCCGACGTCATGAAGTAGCCGAGGAACGTCACCCCCACGTACACCGCCAGCGCGAGCATCAGCGCCCGCTTCGCGCCCACCCGCGCCGCGCCATGGCCGAACAGCACCGCGCACGGCACGCCCACCGTCTGCGTCATCAACAGCGCCCCAATCAGCGCCCCCCGGCCAATGCCCAGCTCCGTCCCATACAGCGTGGACAGGCGGATGATGGTGCCGATGCCGTCGCTGTAGAGCAGGTACGCCACCAGCAAGAGCAGCGCCTGCCGGTGCTGACGCAGCCCGCGCAGCGTCTCCGCCAGCTGCGTGAAGGTGCCGCGCAGGGACACGCGCGTGTCGCGGCCGTTGTGCACCGGCTTCGGCTCGGGAATCCGCCGGAACAGGGGCAGCGAGAAGCCCGCCCACCACACCGCCACGGACAGGAACGCCACGCGTGACGCCTCCCCCGCGTCCGCCAGCCCGAACCAGCGCGGCTGCACCAGCATCACCAGCTGCGCGGCCAGCAGCAGCCCTCCGCCCAGGTAGCCCAGCGCGTACCCGGCGGTGGACACCCGGTCCAACTCGTCGTCCCGGGCAATGTGCCGCAAGAGCGCGTCGGAGAAGACGATGCTCCCGGCGACGCCCACGTTGCCCAGGCCGAAGAGCACCAGCCCCCAGGCCCAGTCCCCCCGCCCCACCGTGGCCAGCCCCACCGTGCACAGCACACCCAGCCCCAGGAAGAAGCCCAGGCACTGCTTGATTCGCCCCGCCCTGTCGCTCAGCGCGCCCAGCACCGGCGACACCAGCGCCACCGTGCCCAGGGCAATGGCGGTGGCGGTGGCGAAGCGGCTGGTGGCCACGTCCCGCGGCAGCCCGTCCGACACCACCGACGCGTAGTAGAGCGGGAACACCACCGCGATGACGGTGGTGACGTAGGCGGAGTTGGCCCAGTCGTACCACGCCCAGGCGCGCAGCTCCGGCCGGGTGAGGCCGATGCGCGCCAGCACGCGGTTGAACCAGCCCCTCATGGCGCCGAACGTCCAGGCCCTGCACCGCGGTCGTCGTCCCTGCGCGGCCTGGTACCACGTGCCACCGCGGCGGCCAGGTCCCTGGAAGGGCAGCCCCACCATGCCGCCCAGCGAGCTGATGTGGATGAAGAGGCCGGCCTTGCGCTCGCGCATGGACGGCAGCACCGCCTTGCACACGCGCAGCACGCCCAGCAGGTTGGTGTCGAGCTGCCGCCGCGCCTCCTCCACGGAGCTGTCCTCCAGCGCGCCCGCCAGCGCGTAGCCCGCGTTGTTCACCACCACGTCGATGCGGCCCTCGGCCGCCAGCACCGCGTCCACCGCGCGCTGCACCGAGTCGTCCCGGGTGACATCCAATGCCAGCCACTTCCACGCCGAGGGCGCGTCCGAATCGGGTTGGCGGCTGGTGCCGTAGACGGTGTGCCCGCGCGCGCTCAGCAGCTCCGCGCAGGCCCTGCCGATTCCCGATGAAGCGCCGGTGATGAGTACGACTCTGCCCTGGGATGCGTCCACGTGTGTGCTCCGCCATCCCCCCAGAAGCCCGCACAAACCATGGGCTTCCCGAGGGAGCAAGGTGGGCGGGCGGACTGAAACCCCCAGTGCGAGCCTGTGATGTCCACGGGTCCGGGCATGCAGGCGTGGAGGGTTGAATTCCCCGGTTGTCGCTGCGAGAACGAGGCTCTCCTCCCTGCACTCCGGAGCCCTGATGGCCCGCGTCTCCCTGCTGCTCCCGCTGCTGTGCCTGGCCCTGCTCACCAGCGCGCCGGCGCGCGCGGAGGACACGTCCGCCTTCGCCGCGCGGGTGAAGCCGTCCATCGTCCAGCTCGAGGTGCTGGGGCCCTCCGGCCAGCGCGTGGGCTCGGGGACGGGGTTCTTCATCTCCGAGGACGGGCTCGTGGCCACCAACGAGCATGTCATCGAAGACGCCTTCGAGATGCGGGCCCGCCTGCCCGACGGCAGCACGCGCAAGGTGCTGGGCTTCCTGGCGCGCAGCCCGGAGCGCGACGTGGCCCTGGTGAAGCTGGAGGGGACGGGCTACCCGGCGCTTCCGCTCGGCGTGGACGTGAAGGTGCAGGAGGGCATGAAGGTGCTGACGGTGGGCAATCCGCTCGGGCTCACCTTCACGGTGGCCGAGGGCATCGTCTCCGCCGTGCGGCCCGAGGGCCTGCCGGAGGAGTACCAGCGCAGCGAGGCCGCGAAGCACGCGATGATTCAGTTCACCGTGCACAGCGCCCAGGGCGCGAGCGGCTCGCCGATTCTCTCCGAGGACGGCAAGGTCATCGCCGTGCTGCAGTCGGGCATGGGCGTGGCGGGCAACCTCGTCTTCGGCGTCCCCGTGGACGCGGTGGCCCGGCTCCAGGCCGACCTCGCTCCGGGCGCCACGCCACGCCCCTTCCGGGAGTTCCCCCTGAAGGGCGTGGTCGGCTCGGCTGTCTTCTTCGGGCTGCTCGCCCTCACGTGGGCCTGGTCCAGGCGCCACGCGTGGCGTCAGGCCGCGCTGCAGCGGAAGGCCCGCAAGGCGCGGGCCTCCGTGGCCCCCAGCAACGAGTACCGCAACTGACGGCTACACGAGCTTGTGCCGGCCGGGAGGCATGCGCGAGGCGCCTGCCTCATCCAGCGGAACGCCCTCCGACGGCGTCCACGCCGCGTGGCGCTGCACCTCGCGCACCATGAAGAAGGCCGCGGCGGAGAGCACCCCGAGGTCGTCCATCCAGCCGAGCAACGGGATGAAGTCCGGGAGCACGTCCACCGGCGACACGAAGTAGAGCACCGCCAGCACGCCAGCGAGCTTCCGCCAGAGCGACACCCGCGGGTCGCGCACGTAGCTGAAGAAGCGGGTACCCATGCCACGAAGTCCTGCGATGTTCATGCCGGGATATACGGAGGCGGGGCCCGGGTGATTGCAGGACCGGCCCACACCCCGCGTAGGCCGGCTGCCCGCCCGAAGGGCAGCCGGGCATCAGTCGGGCGTGTCCTCCAGCACCGCCGCGCGGCCCACCACCTCCAGCCGTGCCCGGTCTCCGGGGCGCAGCGGCAGCTCCGGGGCGCCTCGCACCGTCAGCTCCAGGCCGCCGCAGGCCACGTTGAACTCGGCGCTGGGGCCCTGGAACTCGCGGGTGAGCACCTCCGCGCGCAGGGCGCCGCCCACCGCCACCGCGTCCGTGTCCGGCACCAGCCGCAGCGCCTCTGGCCGCAGCGACAGCAGCACGTTGCCCTTCGCATGCCCCATCACCGGGAGGATGCCGAGCATGGTGCGCGCGCCATTCCCGAAGCCCACTCCGGGGAGCAGGTTGGTGCCACCCAGGAAGTACGCGACGAAGGCGGTGCGCGGCGCGGAGTAGACGGACTCCGGCGTGCCCACCTGCTCCACCTTCCCGGCGCGCATCACCGCGAGCCGGTCCGCGAAGGCCATGGCCTCGCCCTGGTCATGCGTGACGAGGAGCACCGTGGCGCCCAGCGACTTGAGCACCCGCCGCATCTCCAGGCGCGTGGAGACGCGCAGCGCGCTGTCCAGGCTGGAGAAGGGCTCGTCGAGCAGCAACACCCGGGGGCCCGGAGCCAGCGCGCGCGCCAGGGCCACGCGCTGCTGCTGGCCACCGGAGAGCGCGTGCGGCATGCGCGCCTCGAAGCCCTCCAGGCCGAACAGCTTCAGCATGGAGCGGGCACGGGCCTGCGCGTCGGCGCGCGGGACGGAGGTGAGGCCGAAGGTGACGTTGTCCAGCACGGACAGGTGCGGGAAGAGGGCGTAGTCCTGGAACACCATGCCCACGCTGCGCTGCTCGGGCGGCACGAAGGTGCCCGGGCCCGCCAGGGTGCGGCCTTCCAGCGTGAGGGTGCCCGCGTCGGGGCGCTCGAAGCCGGCCACCATGCGCAGCGTCGTTGTCTTGCCACAACCGGAGGGGCCCAGCAGGGCCACCACCTCTCCCGGCTCCACCGCCAGCGAGAGGCCGTCCACCGCGGGGGTGCCGCTGGAGGAGTAGCGCAGGGTGACGGCGTCGAGCGAGAGCAGGGCCATGGACGGCGCGCACCCTATCAGCTCGGCGCCGAGCCGCCCTCCTGCGAGACGAGCAGCCCCACACCCAGCGTGGACACGCCGAGCAGCACCAGCGCGGGCAGCGCGGCCTCGGCGAAGCGGCCCTCCGCCGTGGCGCTCCATACGCGCGTGGCCAGCGTTTCGAAGCCGATGGGTGCCAGCAGCAGCGTGGCCGGCAGCTCCTTCATCGCCGTGAGGAAGACGAGCGCCGCGCCCGCCAGCAGCCCGGGGCGCAAGAGCGGCGCGGTG
>JBKGHK010000581.1:0-6484 GCA_046520375.1 Pyxidicoccus sp. 3LFB2 | reverse complement strand
GCTTGCGGAGAGCCTTGCGCAGCCGGTAGCCCGGTCCGGTGGGGCGCGCTTGCACGGGCTCGCCGGAGACGAAGCGGTCCAGGTCCTCGGCCAGGGCGCGCGCCGAGTCGTAGCGGGCCGCGCGGTCCTTCTCCAGGCACTTGAGGACGATGGCCTCCAGGTCCACCGGCAGTGCCGGGTTGAGCGCGCGTGGCGGGCGCGGCTCGCGGGTGGCGATGTTGCTGAGCACCTCCAGCCCGTTGTCTCCCGGAATGGGAGGCTGGCCCGTCAGGAGCGTGTAGAGCGTGGCGCCCAGGCTGTAGACGTCCGCGCGCCGGTCCAGCCGGGACACCTCGCCACGGGCCTGCTCGGGCGCCATGTAGTGCGGGGTGCCGAGCACGGCGCCCGTGGCGGTGAGGCCCTGCTCCTTCCAGTCGCGCGCCAGCCCGAAGTCCATGACGTAGGGCTTGAGGCGGCCATCCCCGGTACGCTCGACGAGGATGTTGCCGGGCTTCAAATCACGGTGGATGAGGCCCGCGCGGTGGGCGGCGTGCACGCCCTCGGCGGCATCCCGGAGCAGCAGGGCCAGCTGCTCCACGGTGAGCGAGTCCGCGAGCTGGTTCAGCGGGACTCCCTCCACGTACTGCATGGCGATGAAGGCGAGCCCCTGGACCTCGCCCACCTCATACACCTGGCAGACGCGCTCGTGCGCGACGCGGGCCTGGGCGCGAGCCTCCGAGAGGATGCGGCGGGTGAGCCCGGCGTCTCCGTCGCGAACGAACTTGAGCGCGGCATGGCGGCGCAGCCGCGCGTCATACGCGAGGAAGACCTGCCCCATGCCCCCCTGGCCGAGGAAGCGCACCGGCTGGTAGCGCTCCCAGCCGGGCACGGGGAAGAGGGGCGCCTCGGAGGACGCAGCGCGGGGGGCGGGAAGGCCCTCCAAGGTGGCGGCACCTGCTTCTCCGTCCCTGTCGGACCCGTTCATCACGCCTGCTCCCGTGGACACACAGGGTCCGGAATCTACCTGCGGTCGACCGGCTCAGGGCGGCCGAGCGAACGTGCGGGCCCCCGCCACGTGACGGCACGGCCAGGCCGGTGCGTCTCAGGCGGGCTCCCGCCTCGTGACGGCACGGCCGGGCCGGTGCGCTTCATGCCGGCCCTGCCTCGTGACGGCACGGCCGGGCCAACCGGCCTCCGTGCGGGCTGTCGTCCGTAGCCCCCGCGGTGAGCGGCCTATCGCTTCGGCTTGTCCACGGGGCGCTCGGAGCGGTGCTCGTCGTCGGCCGGGGCCTCGCTCCCGGCGATGTCCGCCGTCGTTATCGCCTTGCTGCCGAAGCGCTCCGCAATCTTGTCCAGCGCCGCGTTCAGCTTCGCGGCGCGGGGCGGCGCCGCCGGGAACAGACCCAGCTGCGGCGGCACCTCGTCCAACTGCACGCTCACGCCCGTGAGGCGGATGGGCTTGCCCTCGTGCGCGCGCTCCATCAGCTCGAGCGCGGTGCGATAGATGGCCTGCCCGTCGTCCGTGGCCTCGCGCAGCGTGGTGCGCCGGGTGATGAGCGTGAAGTCCGCGAACTTCAGCTTGAGCTGCACCACGCGGCCCTTCACTCCCGCGCGCCGCAGCCGCCGCCCCACGCGCAGCGCCTGCGAGTGCACGTGCGGCTTCAGCGCCTCCACCCCCGAGAGGTCCTCCTCGAAGGTGTCCTCCGCGCCCACGCTCTTGGCGGCCCGGTCCGGCACCACCTCGCGCACGTCAATGCCCTGGGACAGCTCCCACAGGTGCCGCCCGCTGGAGCCGAGCCGCTGCTCCAGCCAGTCCGGCTCGCGCGCCGCCACGTCGCCAATCGTCCGCAGCCCGGCGACCTTGAGCGCCTCCTCCGTCTTCGGCCCCACGCCCCACAGGCGTGACACCGGCAGCGCCGCGAGGAAGGCCACCGTCTCCTCGGGCCGCACCTCGCGCTGGCCGTTGGGCTTGGCCAGGTCCGAGGCAATCTTCGCCACGAACTTCACCGGGGCGATGCCCGCCGAGGCCGGCAGGGACAGCTCGTCGGCAATCTCCTTGCGGATGCGCCGGGCGATGTCCGCGGGCGAGCCGAACAGCCCCACCGAGGCCGTCACGTCGAGGAAGGCCTCGTCCAGTGACAGCGGCTCGATGAGCGGCGTGTAGCGCTCGAAGATGGAGAAGACGTGCTCGCTGGCCTCGGCGTACGCGGAGAAGCGGGGCTTCACCACGATGGCATGGGGCGCGGCCTTGATGGCCCGGGCCATGGGCATGGCGCTGCGCACGCCGAAGGGGCGGACTTCGTAGGAGGCGGCGACGACGACTCCCCGCTGTGCGTGCCCACCGACAATGATGGGCTTGCCCCGCAGGGTCGGGTTGTCGCGCTGCTCCACCGACGCGTAGAACGCGTCCATGTCCACGTGGATGATGGCTCGCATGGCGTGAGTCACTGTAGTGGGCCCCTCTGACGCTCCATGGCCGCCGACATGAAGACCCTGACCGAGTACCTGTGGTTCGAGACGAAGGCGCGGCGCGAGCTGGTGCGCCTCACCGACACGGTGTCAGCGCTGGTCCGCAAGAGCGGTATCCAGGAGGGAATGGTGCTCGTCTCCGCCATGCACATCACCGCGGGCGTGTTCGTCAACGACGACGAGCCCGGCCTCCATGAGGACATCTGGGAGTGGCTCCAGGGGCTCGCGCCCTCCGGTCCCGACTACCGCCACCACCGCACCGGCGAGGACAACGGCGATGCCCACCTGAAGTCGATGCTCGTGCACCACCAGGCCATCATCCCCGTCACCGCGGGGAAGCTGGACCTGGGGCCGTGGCAGCAGGTGTTCTACGCCGAGTTCGACGGACAGCGCCGAAAGCGCGTCATCGTGAAGGTGATGGGCGCCTAGGGCTACACCCTGAAGGGGCGTCTCCGCGAGGACGACGTAACAGGTGGGGCGAGGAGGCGGGGGCCCCGGCGGCATGTCCACCGGAAGGAACGTTCATTCCACCGGAGCCCGGGGCCGTCGCAAGGCCATCAGGCAGACTCCTCGCTGCCGGAACCCGGGGGCGTCGCGAAGCCGGCGTACCAGCTCAGCCCTGCTGCTCGCCCGGCGGCAGGGGCAGGCCCAGGCGCTGCAGCTCCGCGCGCAGCTCCGGCGGCAGGGGGCTGCTCACCCGCAGCTGCTTCTGCGTGTCGGGGTGGGGCAGGGACAGCGAGCGGGCGTGCAGGAAGAATCTCCCCAGGCCCGGGGCCTCGCGCCCGCCGTACAGCGTGTCCCCGACGATGGGCGCGCCGACGCCCGCGAGGTGCGCCCGCACCTGGTGCAGCACCCCCGTGAGAATCTGCACCTCCACGAGGCTGTAGTCGCCCGTGCGCGCCAGCACCATGAAGCGGGACACCGCGTCGCGGGCGTCCTCGGCGCCCTGGGGCGCGGGCTCCACGCGGTCCGGGTGGCGCGGGTGGTGGCGCAGGGGCACGTCGATGTCGCCCTCGTCCGCCAGCGGCCCCGTCACCAGCGCCACGTAGCGCTTGTCCACCGTGCGTCCGCCAAAGGCCTCGCGCACCGCCGTCCAGGCCTCGCGCGTGCGTGCCGCCACGACGACACCCGACGTCTCCACGTCCAGCCGGTGACACAGCCCGCCCTCGCGCGCGTCCACGGAGGCCTGAGCGCACTCGGGGTAGCGGGCCACCAGCGCGTTGGCCACCGTGCCCGTCTCACCCGGCTGCAGGGGATGCGACGGCCGGCCCGCGGGCTTGTCCACGAACACCAGCGACGCGTCCTCGTGCAGCACCACCAGCGGGAAGCCCTCGTCCGGCACCGCCTCGCGCGACTCCTCCTCGACTTCCACGGCGATGCGTTGCCCGGCCTCCAGCGTGAGGCCCTTCTTCGCGGTGCGGCCGTTCACCTTCACCGCGCCAGCCTCGAAGAGGCGCTTGAGGCGCGCGCGCGACAGGCCCAGCGCTTCGCCGATGAACAGGTCCACCCGCTGGCCCGCCTTGTCGGCGTCCACGGTGAGGGTGTGCAGCTTGGGGGGATTCACTCGGACAGTGCCTCGTAGACTTCCTCGGCCGTCTGGAACCGGTCGTCCGGCTCCTTGCGGATGAGGCGGTGGGCCACGCGCGCCAGCTGCGGGTCCCCGTGAAGGTTCAGCGCCAGCACCGGTGGCGGCTCCGTCTCCAGCACCTGACGCCAGAGCTCGTGCGGCGTCTTCGCGTCGAAGGGGGGCCGCCCGCTGAGCAGCTCATAGAGGATGACCCCCAGGCTGTACAGGTCCGAGCGTCCGTCCAGCGGCTCTCCCAGAATCTGCTCCGGCGCCATGTACCGGTAGGTGCCCACCAGCTTGCCGGCCTCGGTGATGGCCACGTCGTCCGCGAGGAACTTGGCCAGGCCGAAGTCCATCAGCCGCACCTGCCGGTCCTCGTCCACCATGATGTTGGATGGCTTGAGGTCCCGGTGCACCAGCCCGTGGCCGTGGATGTAGGCCAGCGCCTCGCACACCTGGAGCATGGCGTCCTTGAGGCGCCCCATGCGCTCGGGCCGGTTGAGCTCCTCCACGCGGACGCCCCGGGCGGGGTCCTCCACCTCGGGCTTCAGGGGCGCGGGGGGCGGCGGGGCCAGGGCCTCCAGCGAGTCGTCCGAGTCGTACGCGGCCGCCAGGCCACCCGACAGGCTGGCGACGTCCTCGCTCGGGGCCTCGTCGGCGAAGGCCGCCAGGCCGAAGACGGCCTCGCCGCTGTGCTCCGACTCGGAGATGCTTTCGCTGCCGGTGCCGAAGTCGTCGTCCGCGGTGCGCCGGATGGACAGGGGGCTGCGCGGGGTGTGTCCGGGGTTGGAAAGCAGGTCCTCGCTGCTCATGTCCAGGTAGTGGCGGAGGGTGAGCCCCTCGATGAGCTCCATGGCCAGGTACGGCCAGCCCTGGTGGACGCCGGACTCGAAGACCTTCACCACGTTGGGGTGGGACAGGTCCGCCAGCGTCTCGAATTCGCGGGCGAGCCTGCGCGCGGCACGAGCGTCCAGCGCGGGGCCGGCTGAGAGCAGCTTCAGCGCGACCTCGTCGTTGGTTCGGCGGTCCAGGGCCCGGTACACGGTCCCGGCCCCGCCACTGCCGAGCGTCTCCAGGACGCGGTAGGGACCAATGACCTTCGGGGGCATGGGTGCGGAGATCCTACGGAGCGCGTCGGGTCAGGGTCAAACGCGTTGTACGCCCGTTTGCCTGGAGCTGGGCAGAGCGAGCCCGGGGAGGGTTTCACTTTTCCACCAAACCTGGGAGAACCCGGTTCCAAATGCAATTAGGGAAGTACCAGCTCGTTCGGAAGCTCGCCACCGGGGGCATGGCGGAGGTCTACCTCGCGAAGGCCGCGGGGCCCATGGGCTTCGAGAAGACGCTCGTGCTCAAGCGCATCCTCCCGCACCTGGCGGAGGACCCGACCTTCGTGGAGATGTTCCTCGGCGAGGCGAAGCTGGCCGCGCAGCTCGAGCACCCCAACATCGTCCAGATCTTCGACTTCGGCGAGGCCGAGGGCAGCTACTTCCTGGCGATGGAGCTCATCGACGGGCCCAGCCTGCGCAAGCTGGTGAAGCGCGCGGCCGAGACGCCGCTGCCGCCGACCATCTGCGCCCGGCTGGTGGCGTCCGCGGCCGAGGGGCTCGCGTATGCGCACGAGTTCCGAGACCCTGTCACCGGCGAGCTGCTGGAGCTCATCCACCGCGACGTGAGCCCGGACAACATCCTGGTGTCACGGCAGGGCGCGGTGAAGGTGGTGGACTTCGGCATCGCCAAGGTGTCGGGGCAGGGGCACCGCACGCAGACGGGCGTGGTGAAGGGCAAGGTGGCGTACATGCCGCCCGAGCAGCTCCAGGCGAAGAAGCTGGACCTGCGGGTGGACGTGTATGCGCTCGGGGTGGTGCTGTACGAGCTGCTCACGGGGAAGCGGCCGTTCGACGCCACGACGGACGTGAGCGTGATGCAGGCGATTCTCTTCGAGCCGTTCATCCCCGCCACGCAGCGGCGCCCGGACCTGCCGGTGGCGCTGCAGCAGGTGCTGGACCGGGCGCTCACGAAGGACCGGGAGCTGCGCTACCCGGACTGCCACGCGCTGCAGGCGGATTTGGAGAAGTTCGTGATGTCCACCGGCGAGTCGGTGGGCGCGTACCAGGTGGCGCGGTTCGTGTCGCAGTGGATGGCGGAGGGCATCAGCGGGCCCGTGGGCGTGACGCCGCCGCCTCCGCAGCCGCGCGTGGAGACGGAGCCGAAGCCGAAGCCGGAGACCGCGAAGTCCATGGTGGCGCCGGTGGAGTCGCCCCTGGACTCCACGTCGCCGACGACGCCGATGCCCATTTCGATGGCTTCGATGGTGCGGGACATGGCGCCCCGGAGCGTGTCGGAGCGCTCGACGCTCGAGGAGCGCGCGGTAGGCGGCCCCGCGGCGCGGCCCACGGTGCAGGAGCGGGCGATTTCGGGCTCCGGGCAGGAGCGGGGGGCCTCGCGCTCCCGGCCGGACAGGCATGCGGC
>JBKGHK010000580.1:0-6492 GCA_046520375.1 Pyxidicoccus sp. 3LFB2 | reverse complement strand
CGCCGCCGGCCACCGCTCCGAGCCGGCGCCGCCGTGGCCGCGGCCCAGGCCTCCCTCGTCGCCGGCTGAGCCTCCCGGTCCCTCGCGTAGGACCTGGAAGGTGGGGCTCCCTTTCAGGCCCCTGGCACCCCCGGGATTCCAGGCTCACGGAATATATGTTCGACAGGGGCATAAAAATGTGAGAGGGTTGCCATCCCGGAAGTGGGGGGAATCGGGTCAGCTCGGAAGTACCAGCCAGATAGGCCGGCGGTGTGTTTCCGAGTCGTACCTGAAGCGTCCCCACGGGGGAGATGACCATGCACGTGGGAATTGAATCGAGCGCGGGTGGGGCGGCCTGGGAGCTGGAGCTGCGTCGCCTTGCCGCGAGCGAGGAGGACACGGCCCGGGGGATGTTCTTCCAGGGCACGCTCGACGTCGTGGGCTTCCTGGGCGGAGACGGCGCCGTGGCCCGCTGCAAGGGCGTGGCGGGCATCTGGGAAATCAACCCCGTGCACATGTACCCCGTCAGCCGCTTCCTGCGGATGGCCTCCACGGCGGCGCGGCTGCTGGCGCCCCAGCTGGACGGCTTCGAGGGCGTGCTGCGGCGCATGGGGACGCAGGCCACGGTGGACTTCCTGTCCTCCATGTTCGGGCGCGACCTGATGCAGACGGCGAGCGGCAGTCCGCGCAAGCTGCTGCAGTCACTGGGTGACGCGTACCGCGCGTCGGTGAGCTACGGCGACCGCTACCCGCTGTGGACGGGGGAGAAGAGCGCCCGCTTCATCATGCGGCGCGACTTCATGCCGGCCGCGTACCACGAGGGCGTGCTCCTGGGCGTGCTGGAGGCCGTCGGTGCGAGAGACCTCCGGGTGCAGGGCCGGCAGGTGGCGCTGCTGGACAGTGAGTACGAGCTGTCCTGGAAGTGAAGTAGCCTGCCCGCCCGAATGATGGCGGGATGCGGCATGACGGCTTCCGGGTGTCCCGCGAGGGCACGGCGCGCGCGGGGGTGGGCCTCGGGCCCGCCGTGGCTGCTGGTGCTGGCGGTGGTGCTGCTGGCCCGCGGGGCCCTGGCGCAGACGTCGGTGGACCGGGCCTTCGTGAGCGTCACCGCGGCGCCGGGCACGTCGCTGGGAGAGCGCGTCGGGTGGCTCACCCAGCGCCGGCAGCTGGACGTCTTCCTGAGCCTGCCGCCGCTCTTCCTGGATGGGACGCGGCTCATCCTCGCGCCCACGGTGACGTATGGGCGCCGGGTGCTGTCGGTGGAGGACAGCGGGCTGCGGGCGGAGGACGCGTCACGCTACCGGCTTCACCACGTGCAGCTGGGGCTGTCGCTCATCCGTCCGCTGCCGCCGCAGTGGCTGCTCATCGGGAGCGTGCTGGCGTCCGCGCGGAGCGACTTCCGCGAGGGGTTCCAGCCCGGGGCGGACCTGGTGTGGACGGGCGTCTTCCTGGCGAGCCGGACGATGGATGAGGCGCGGGCGGTGAAGCTGACGTTCGGGCTCATCGTCGTGTATCCGTTCGACCTGCTGCCGGTGATTCCCCTGGTGGGCGTCGTCTACCGCAAGGGGGACTACATCGCCGAGCTGGGCTTCCCCCGCGTCCACCTGCTGCGGAAGCTGGGAGAGGGGCTGGAGGTCGGCCTCACCGGGAGCTTCGAGCGGCAGACGTTCCACACCTCGCTGCCCCAGGCGCGCGAGGTGCTCGGCGCGCGCTACGTGCAGGAGACCTCGGTGCGGGTCGCCCATGCGCTGAACGTGCGGCTGGCGGGCCCGCTGTGGCTGAACACCGCCGCGGGTCTCATCGTGGCGAACGACTTCACGCTGCTGGACCGCCGGAGGGACCGGATTCGCGGGATGGACCTGGGCGCGGGCGCCACGCCGTACGCGCGGGTGGACCTGAGCTGGCGTCCCGCGCCGAGAGCGCCGGCAACGGTCCGCCCGGCGCCCACCGGGGGAGAGAGCGCGCGCCTTGGGCCAGGGCTGGGCGAGCCGCGAGTCAGGTAGTCCGAGCGTGCTCCCGCGTTCCATGCGTTGGCTGACGGCCCTGTTGTGGGTGTCGTGCGTCTCCGGATGCGCCACGTCGCGCGTGGTGCGGTGGAGCACGGACGAGGGGGACGTCATCACCTTTCACCCTCGGACGGAGGAATTCGAGCCCGTGCGGCTGGAGGAGGACGCGTTCCTTGAGGCCGTGGCCGCCGAAGCCCGGACGAAGCGCGCCACGGCTCGTCCGCAAGAGGCCGCGCGGCGGCTGTTCGCCATGGATGCGCGCGGTGGCACGTATCTCTTCGACGCGCGGACCCGTCGCTTCACCCCCATGGAAGGAGGTGCGCGGCTGGAGGACGACCTTCCGGACGTGGATGTCGAGCTGACGCGGGTCTACCTGCGCTGGTGCGAGCACACGCAGCGGAAGGGGGACTGCCTGCGGCTGCTGGACGAGGGCCCCACGGTGGATGGGGATGGCCGCTACGCGCTGGCGATGGGCCTGGCGATGGCCGTTGTGAATGAGGAGTTGTTGGAGGGCTTCAAGGCGCTCGCGGACCCGGAGGCGATGCGCGCGGCGGTGCTGTGGACGGGGACGATGTACTTCGTCCTCCTCTCACTGCCCGAGCCGTTGTCGAAAGGCGTGGCGGCGGTGATGACGGTCACCCTGATTGTGTACCTGGGCGTGGACACGGTCTGGGGGCTGATAACGGGCTTCCGGCGGTTGGTGGAGGAGGCGGACCGGGCCCGCACGTTCGACGAGCTGAGGGATGCGGGGGAGCGCTACGGAAAGGTGATGGGGCGGAACGCGGCGCGGGCTTTCACCCTGCTGGCGACGGTGGCGCTGGGGAACACGGCGACAGGCTTCGCGGCCAGGGTGCCGAAGCTGCCCGGCTCGGCACAGGCGTCAGCTCAGGCGGGCTCGCAATTGGGCATCCGCCTGGCGGGAGTCGGCGAGCTGCAGACTGTGACGGTGACGGGAGAGGCCATCAACCTGGGGCTCGCCCCGGGCGCCGTGCTCGCGACGGCGGATGCAGTGGGAGGCGCTGGCCTCGAGCCGGTGGACGCGAAGGGCCATGACCACCACATCGCCACCAACAAGTGGACGAAGGCCACGCGGGACGGCGGCCCGTGGACGCCTCAGTTCCAAGCGCTCTTTGATAGAGCGGGCATGTCACTGAATGACCGCGCCAACATCGTACGGCTCAAGGGACACCAGGGGCCGCATCCACAGGCGTACCATGAAGAAGTCTTTCAGCGACTCTTCGAGGCGATGGGCCGCTGTCGGAGCATGATTCAATGCCGTGAGGCGCTGACAGAAGAGTTGCTACGTCTGGCGCGCGAGCTTTCCACGGAAGGCTCGAGGCTCAACAAGCTTGTGACGCGGAGCGAATGACTCACGGGTCTCTCATGCCAGGACGCTTTTTCGAGCTGACGGATGACATGTCTGTGCGTGGACGCTGGTCGCTCGGCGTTCCGACCGATGAGCAAGGCCGCGAAGTCGAAGACCCCTGGGTCTTCACGGAGGGAGCTCCTGTAGCCAGCCCGGGCCGTCCGCGGTTTCCCGTGGTCATTCCAGGGAAGGCCCTCGATTTCTCCCGTGCAGCCTTCGCCATCCCCGTCGTTCATCTCCGGGTGGCCACGCACCTGGCGAAGCTGGCTCCTGCGGATGTCCAGCTCGTTCCCGCGACAATTCCTGGGCAGCCCGACGAGTTCCGTATTCTCGTCGCAAGCCAGCTTGTCAGGTGCATCGATGACATGGCCTCCGCCGAGGTCGAAATCTGGCGCGAGGCGGATGGCCGGCCAGAGAAGGTGGGGAGGTATCGGAAGGTCGCGGGGATGCGCATTGACCCGGCAAAGGTGGGGGACACGAAGGTCTTCCGTGCCTGGGGTTGGTCGGTCTCGCTGATTGTGTCCGAAGAAGTTCGACACGCCCTGGAGGGGCTCGGCGCCACGGGGGTGCGCTTCACACCCGTGTAGCAGCTCCCACCGCTCGCAAGCCGCCTGCCCGCTCGCCCCACATCGCGGCGAGCGGGCGCTGGCCGCCTCCCGTGCCGCCGCGTGAGTCCTGGCGGACTGCGTGCCTCACACATGCGCATCTTGGGAAGTACGCACCGTGCTCGCCCTGGATGTCCGCATTGGCCTACCTGGACCCTCACCGCTTCCGTCAGCTGCTGCTGCGCTCCGTGGCGTTGCCCGCGGCCCTGATGGCGCTGCTCGCGGTGCTCCTCTTCTGGGAGGTGCGCCAGTTGCTGCATGCGGATGCGACGGCGGACCGCTCCGACCAGGTGCTGGCCCAGGCCGTCCGGGTGCGGCAGCTCCTCGTGGACCGGGAGACGGGCGTGCGCGGCTTCCTCCTCACCGGCAACCCCTCCTTCCTGGAGCCGTACCACTCCGCCAACCAGCAGCTGCCGGAAGCGCTGGCCCGGCTGGATGCGATGGTGGCCGACGCGCCCGACCAGCAGACCCGGCTCGCGGACCTCCGCCGCCGCTCGGAGGACTGGGAGGCCTTTGCCAGCGAAGAGCTCCGCCGGTACCAGGACAAGGAGGACTGGCTGACGCTGGTCGTCGAGGGACAGGGCAAGCGTCGCATGGACGGCCTGCGCCTGCTCCTCGACGAGCTGACCTTCGTGGAGCGCGAGCGGGCCACCCAGCGCAGCGCCCTGGCCGAGCGCCAGGCCCGGATGGTGCTGTGGGGCGGCGCCGCCTGGCTGCTCGTCCTGGGCATGCTGCTGGCCTGGATGTCCCGGCGCCAGCTGGTGCTCCTGTCGGGCGACTATGAGTCCCTGCTGGAGCGGGCCCGCTCCCAGGCCGATGCCCTGCGCGCCAGCGAGGCCCGGCTGGAGCAGCGGGTGGTCCAGCGCACGCAGGAGCTGACGCTCGCCAACCGCGAGCTGGAGTCCTTCAGCTACTCCGTCTCGCACGACTTGCGCGCCCCCCTGCGCGCCGTGGATGGCTTCAGCCAGGCGCTGGCCGAGGACGAGGGCGACCGCATCTCCCAGGAGGGCCACGAGCACCTGCGGCGGCTGCGCGCCGCGGCCACCCGGATGGGGCAGCTCATCGACGACCTGCTGCGCCTGTCGCGCCTCTCGCGCGCCGAGCTGACCCGGGAGCCGGTGGACCTGAGCGCCATGGCCCGCGAGGTGGGGGACGTGCTCCAGCGCGCCGAGCCCGCGCGTGACGCGACGTTCGACATCACCCCCGGCCTCACGACACGGGGCGACGCCCGCCTGCTCCGGGTCGTCCTGGAGAACCTGCTGGGGAACGCCTGGAAGTTCACCAGCCAGCGCTCCGGAGCCCGCATCGAATTTTTCGCCGAGTCCCGGGACGGGCGCCCCCATTACTGTGTCCGGGACAACGGCGTGGGATTCGACATGACGTACGCGGGCAAGCTCTTCTCTCCCTTCCAGCGGCTGCACCGTCCCACCGAGTTCCCGGGTACGGGCATTGGCCTGGCGACCGTCCAGCGCATCATCCACCGCCACGGCGGCGACATCACCGCGGAGTCGGTCCCCGACGGCGGTGCCACCTTCCGCTTCACCCTCGAGGAGTCGCAACCATGAATGGCTCGGAGCGGCCCATCCTGCTGGTAGAGGACAACCCGGATGACGTGGACCTGACCCGTCGAGCCTTCAAGCGGGCGGGCATCACCCGGCCGGTGGACGTGGTGGGGGACGGAGTGGAGGCCCTCGACTATCTCCTCGCCCAGGGCCCCTTCGCCCACCGCGCCGGCCAGCCGCCGCCGGTGGTGGTGCTGCTGGACTTGAAGCTGCCGCGCATGGACGGGCACGAGGTGCTGCGCCGCATCCGCGCCGACCCGCGCACGCGGCTGTTGCCCGTGGTCATCCTCACCTCGTCGGTGGAGGAGACGGACCTGATGAAGGGCTATGGCGGCGGGGCCAACAGCTACGTGCGCAAGCCGGTGAGCTACACGGAGTTCGTGGAGGCCGCGCGCCAGCTGGGCCTGTACTGGCTGGTGCTCAACCACGAGCCGCCGACGAGGCCGCCCTCGGGGGCGGCTGGATGAAGCCGCTGCGGCTGCTGTCGGTGGAGGACAACCCGGATGACGAGGCGCTGGTGCTCCTGGAGCTCCGCCGCAACGGCTTCCATCCGGAGGCCCTCCGCGTCCAGACGGAGGAGGCGATGCGCGAGGCGCTCGCGAGCTCCGAGTTCGACATCATCCTGTCGGACTACTCCATGCCGCGCTTCACCGCGCTGCAGGCGCTGAAGGTGCTGCAGTCGACGGGGCGGGACATCCCCTTCATCGTCGTGTCCGGCAGCATCGGCGAGGACGAGGCGGTGGAGGCGATGCGCGCGGGCGCGCGCGACTACTTCGCCAAGGACCGGCTGGTGCGGCTGGGCGCGGCGGTGGAGCGCGAGCTGGCGGAGGCCCAGGCCCGGCGCGAGCGGGCACGCTCGGAGCTGGACCGGAGCCTGCTGGCGCTCGCCAGCGAGGTGCTCACCGAGCCGCTCGATTTGGACGAGCGGCTGCGCCGGCTGGTGCAGCTGCCCGTGCCGAAGGTGGCCGACTGGT
>JBKGHK010000057.1:0-25237 GCA_046520375.1 Pyxidicoccus sp. 3LFB2 | reverse complement strand
TCGGGCTTCACCGCATGCTGGCCGAGACGGGTCGCCGCGCGCACCGGTTGCTGGAGGCGGAACGGCACTACTCCGCCGCGCTCGACTTGCTGCCCGCCGGAGATGAGGTCGTCCGCCTGGAGCTGCTGTCCGGCCGGGGGCGCGTGCGCTACCGGCTGCAGCGCATCGACGACGCATTGGGAGACCTGCGCGCCGCACGAGCACTGGCCGAGGCCCGTGGCGACGTGGTGCGCGAGGCGGACCTGTTGCTGGAGGAGGCCACCGCGCTGGACTGGCGGGACGACCCGGACGGCTCCACGGCCCTGCTGGAGCAGGCCCTTCGATGTCTGGGAGATGCCGTGCCTCCGGAGCTGGCGGCCCGCCATGCGCTGGCCCAGGCACGCGTCGTGGTGAGGCGTGAGGACATCACGGGCGCGGTGCCTCCACTGGAGCGCGCGGTGGAGGCCGCGAGGGCCGGAGGCGACGCGGAGACGGAGGCCATCGCGCTGGCGATGCTGGGCGCCATGCTGGCGTGGACGGGGCGGCTGGAGGACTCGGAGCGGCGCTTCAACGAGGCGATTGCCCTGTGCGAGGCCACGGGGGACACGCTGCACCTGGGGGTGTCGCTCAACAACCGGATGGTGCTGCACGTGCAGCGCCGGGACGTGGCGAGCGCTCGCGCGGACCTGGAGCGCGCGGTGTCCCTGGGGCGCGAGCTGGGCAACGTACAGATTGAGCGGACCTCGGCCTTCAACCTCGCGCTGCTGCTGGGCTATCAGGGACGGGCGGCGGAGGCGCTTCCCCTCGCGCGACGGGCCGGGGTGCTGAGCCAGCGATTCTTCCCCGGCTCCATGGCGCAGGACGCGCTGCTGGTAGCGCGCCTGTGCTGCGAGTTGGGGGATGTGGCGGAGGCCGCGCGCCAGCTCGCATGGCTGGAGGAGCCGGCCACGCAGTCGCGGCTGCTACCGGGGGACCAGCTGATGCTGTCGGTGGTCCACCGCGTGGTGGGCGAGGCCCAGGGCAGGCTGCCCCATGGCGCGGCGGAATGGGCGGGACTGGTGGAGTCCGCGCGACAGCAGTCCACACCGGACGAGCGGCTGGAAATACTCGTCTGGGCGGCACGCGCGGCGCGAGCGGCGGGTGATGACGTGACGGCGCGGTCCCATGCGGAAGAGGTCGAGAAAACCGCGCACGAGGCGCCGCTCTGGACGGAGCGCGTCCGCGCGGTGGTCCGGGAGGCTCGCGGTACAGCGTAGACACCCTGGCCCGTGCTAGCAGGGAGGGACGACGCGACGAGACGGAGGGTCCATGGCCGGAACACCCCCACGTGACAACGCACCTCCTGGAGCGGAGGTGTCCCTGTACGGCGACGAGCTGGAGCCCGGCGCGCTGGTAGGCCTCTGGGTCGTGGAAGCGCGCGTCCATTCCGGTGTCACCGCGTGGCTCTACCGCGCGTCCCACATCTCCACCCGGGTCCCCGCCGCGGTGAAGGTGGTGCGCGCGGAGCTCAACCACGTGAGCGAGGTGCTGCGCCGCTTCAAGCAGGAGGCGGACACCCTCCAGGCCCTGCGCCATCCGAATATCGTGGAGGTGCTGGAGTACGGCGAGCTGCGCGACGGCCGCCCGTGGCTGGCCATGGAGTGGCTCCCTGGCGAGAGCGTGGACCAATGGCTCGCGCACCGGGGGCCCTTCTCCGCCGCCGAGGCGCTCACGGTGATGGAAGAGCTCGGCGGAGCGCTGCACCTCGCGCATCGCCAGGGCGTGCTGCACCGCGACCTCAAGGCGCAGAACGTCATGGTCATCCCGCGCGCGGAGGGCTTCACGGTGAAGCTGGTGGACTTCGGCATCGCCCGGGTCCAGGCGCCCGAAGGCCTGACGGGGCTGACGAGCGCGGGCGCGGTGCTGGGCACGCCGGTGGCCATGGCGCCGGAGCAGATTCGCGGCCAGGCCGTGGACGCACGCACGGACCTCTATTCCCTCGGCGTGCTGCTCTACCAACTCCTCACGGGGCGGCTCCCCTTCGAGGGCACGAGCGCCGTGGAGGTCGAGGAGCAGCACCTGCACGCCCCGCCTCCGCGCCTGGGCGAGCGGGTCCATGCGCCCCCGGCCCTGGAGGCCGTGGTGCAGCGCTGTCTCGCGAAGCGCCCCGAGGAGCGCTGGCCGGATGTGCCCGCGTTCCTCGAAGCCCTGCGCGCGGCGCTCGCCCCGGCCACGTCGCCGCCGTGGGCCGTGGGCATCTACGTGGACGCGCGGTTCCCCGAATCCCACGAGGAGCCCACCGACGAGGACTTCGACGCGAAGGAAGCCGCGCTGGACACGCCCGGGGCGCGCTGGAAGCGGCGGGCTGGAGGTTCGCGGTCGACGGCGGCAACGTCCTGCTCGCCTGGCATGCGCTCCCCGAGGGGGATGCGGCCCGGGCCCGCGCCATCGACTCGGTGCGCGCGCTCGCGGAGAGCGTCCTCACCCAGGCCCGCGAGGCAGCGGGCAGCCGGGTCCATGTCCGCGTCTACGTCCACAGCGCGCCGAGCGAAGTCACCCAGGACGCGCAGGGACGGCCCAGGCTCGCCGGGGGCGAGCTGCTGCGCATCGACCTCTGGGCCACGGGAGGCACCGCCAACACGGTGACGTGGGCCGAAGCGTCCCCTTCCCGCTGAACACTGCTACCGCCGGCTACGTGCGCAGTCCATGCCGGCGCAGCAGCCGGTACAGGTACACCCGGTCCATGTCCGCGGCGGTGGCGGCCTGGGACACCTTGCCGCCATGGAGCTTCAGGAGCGCGTCGAGGTACTCGCGCTCGAAGGCCTCCAGGGCGCGGCGGCGGGCCTCGGCGTAGGGCTGCTTCGGGTCCACCATGCTGCGCAGGACGCCCTGGGGATTCACATCCTCGGTGGCCGGAGGCATGGCGTCCTGGAAGACGAGGCAGCGCTCCAGGTGGTTGCGCAGCTCGCGCACGTTGCCGGGCCACGCCGCATGCTGGAGCTGGTCGATGAACTCGGGCGTGCTCAGCGACTCCACCTGGGCGGCGTCGGCGCCGAACGACGCGAGGATGCGCTGGGCGATGTGGGGGATGTCCTCGGGGCGCTCGCGCAGCGCGGGGATGACGATGCGCACCACGGCGAGCCGGAAGAAGAGGTCCGGCCGGAAGCGGCCCGCGTTCACCTCGGCGCGCAAGTCGCGGTGGGTGGCGGCGATGACGCGCACGTCGACGGGCTGGTACGTGTTCGCCCCCAGGCGGCGAATCTCCCGCTGCTCCAGCACGCGCAGCAGCTTGGGCTGCAGCTCCGCCGGCAGCTCCCCAATCTCGTCGAGGAAGATGGTGCCGCCGTCCGCCTCCTCGAAGGCGCCCACGCGCCGCTGGAGCGCGCCGGTGAACGAGCCCTTCTCATGGCCGAACAGCTCGCTCTCCAGCAGGTTGCCGGGAATGGCGCCGCAGTCCACGGTGAGGAAGGGCCCGGAGGCGCGGGCGCTCGCGCGGTGGATGGCCAGGGCCGCGCGGCTCTTGCCGGTGCCCGTCTCCCCCTCCAGCAGCACGGTGGCATCACTGGCCGCGGCGCGCTCCATCAGCGCGAAGCTGGCGCGTGTCACCGCGGAGTGGCCCACCAGCTCGCCGAAGGTGGTGCGCTCGGAGATGAGCAGCCGGTTGCTCTCCGCGCTGAAGTCGAAGCGCACGCTGACGCGGCCCAGGCGGAGCACGCTGCCACCGCGCAGGAACGCCTCGCGCACGTGGACGCCGTCGAGCACCGTGCCATTGCGGCTGTCCAGGTCTCTCACGCGGGCGCCGTCCCGGTCGATCTTCACCTCGCAGTGGAAGCGCGACACGGTGGGCTCGTCGAGCACGAAGTCATTGAGCGCGTGCGAGCCGATGGAGAAGGTGTCCGCGTTGGAGTCCTTGGTGAGGCCGGGCTGCGGTCCCTCCAGGAGCGTGAAGCGGAAGCGGCGGACCGCGCCGGAGAAGCCGGGCCGGCCCGTACCAACGGGGCGGGTCTGCTGGACGTCCTCGGGGCCCTCGGAAGGACGGCCCCCGCCCGGCGGTCGCTCGGAGATGCTCATGGGTGAAACACATTAACACACTGGAAAGGTTGAGCAGGAACGGACAACCTGAAATCCGTGTTTTCTGACGCGTCGCGAGGCAACTTCCTTCCCGAGCCTCAGAGAATAGGAGCGTTCTCTTACTTTCCAGGGAAAGGACCAGCCCCCCATGGTCGCCATCGCCCGTGCCTCCTCCACCGCCGCGCTCCGTTCGACGGCCCGTGCCGCCCAGCCCACGCTCCGTGAGGGCTCGAAGGGCGCCGCCGTGGTCACCCTGCAGAACAAGCTGAAGGCCGCGGGCTTCAACCCGGGCGCGGCGGACGGCGCGTTTGGCCCCAAGACGGAGACCGCGGTGAAGGCCTTCCAGCGGGCCCGTGGGCTCACCGCCGACGGCATCGTCGGACCCAAGACGTGGAGCGCGCTCAACACCCCGGCCTCCTCGGGTGGCTCGGGCCCCACGCTGCGCGAGGGCGCGCGAGGTGAGCCGGTGCGCGCGCTGCAGAACCGCCTCAACCAGCTCGGCTTCAATGCCGGCACCGCGGATGGCGCGTTCGGTCCCAAGACGGAGGCCGCCGTGAAGGCGTTCCAGCGCGCCAAGGGCCTGACGGCCGACGGCGTCGTGGGCCCCAAGACGTGGGACAAGCTGGGCATCAAGGTGTCGGGCCCCGTGACGGGCGGCGGCGGTGGCGGGAAGGTCGTCACCGGCTATGTGAATGGCACGCCCCGGAACATCACGGTGGCCTCCATTCCCAATGGGAAGACGCTGCGCACGGATGCGGCGGCGGCCTTCAACCGCATGCACGCGGCGGCCCGGGCCCAGGGCATCGACCTCAAGGTGAACAGCGGCTTCCGCACCATGGCGGAGCAGCAGGCCCTGTACCGCGCGTACCAGAACGGCACGGGCAACCTCGCGGCGAAGCCCGGCTACTCCAACCACCAGGGCGGCATCGCCGTGGACATCAACGTGGGCGGCACCGGGACTTCCACGTACCGGTGGCTGGCGGCGAACGCGAAGAACTACGGCTTCGTGCGCACCGTCCCCTCCGAGCCCTGGCACTGGGAATTCCGGCCCTGATGGGCTGGCGCCTTCCCGCGCCGCGGCGGGCCTGGAATCATGGGGCCTGAGAGGAGCGAGTCACACATGCCCGCGAATCAGGCCCCGCCGAAGGAAGTCACCAGGGACGAAGTCGTAGCGCAGCTCCGCGCGCTGGGAGTCCGGCGCGGTGGAGTCCTGCTCGTCCACACGTCCTTCCGGGCCGTCAGGCCCATCGAGGGAGGCCCGAAGGGGCTCATCGACGCGCTCCGCTCCGCCCTCGGTCCCGAGGGAACGCTGGTCACCCCCGCGTGGACTGGAAGCGATGAGGAGCCGTTCGACCCGGCCACCACGCCCGCTTCGCCGGACCTGGGCGTGGTGCCAGACACCTTCTGGCGGCTCCCGGGAGTGCTGCGAAGCAACCACCCGTTCGCCTTCGCGGCGGCCGGGCCGGAGGCGGAGCGAATCACGTCCGGTCCCCTCCCCCTTCCGCCCCACACCCCCGAAAGTCCCGTTGGCAAGGTGTACGACCTGGACGGGCAGGTGCTGCTCCTCGGCGTCAATCACGACGCGGACACCACGCTCCACCTGGCGGAGCTCCTCGCGGGGGTTCCGTACCGTGAGCCCAGACACATCACCGTCCTGCAGGAGGGGCGTCCGGTCCGCATCCATTACGGTGAAAACGACCACTGCTGCCAGGGGTTCAACCTCGCGGACGGGTGGCTGCACGAGCGGGGCCTCCAGGCCGAAGGCCTCGTGGGACACGCGCCCGCGCGGCTCTTCCGTGCGCGGGACGTGGTCGCCGTCGCGCGCGAGCACCTGGCCCGGGACCTGCTCGTGTTCCTCCATCCCCCGAGCGCCGGGTGTGAGGACTGCGACGCGGCACGAAGCAGCGTGAGCAGGTAGCGCGCGCACCTCAACGGAGCGGCACCCGGAGTGACCCCACGTCATTGAACGTGGGGGCATCTCCAGCACTCAGCATTGGAAGCGATTGCACTCGAGGCCCTTCAGGCCGACGAGACGACTCCCGTGTGCCTTGTCGAGCCCAGACATGGCAACCCAGCATCCCCTCATCCCACTGAATGACATCCATGCCAAGACCGCCGGCCGCTCCGAGAACCGCCATACTTCTGCCCCTGCTCGCATGTCTGTTCGCCGTCTCCGCGCAGGAGGCCCGGGCCGAGGGCGGGCCCGTCAACGTCGGCTATCTGGTCGACGAGAGCTTCTCCTTCCTGCTGAAGACGCCGGACGACCGCAATCTCGCCTCGGGCTGGGATATCGGGCTGGGCGGCGGCACCGTCGCGTATTCCTATAACAGCCATCTGCGAATCAGCGACACCAGCACCACGCAGCCGGTGACGCTGTACCGGAAGTTCGTCACGCAGACGGCCGGCACGGTGACGCTCGAGTTCCGCTTCAAGCCTTCCACGGTGATTGACGGACTCCAGTGGCAGCTGCGCAGCGACACCGTGGCGCCCGTTCAAATCATCACTGTGGGCAATGAGCTCAGGTTGCTCACCTCCACGGGAACGAGCCCCCAGTGGGTGAGCCTTGGGACGTACGCCGCCAACGGGGAGTACGGCATCAAGGTCGTCGCGAACATCGACACCGACAGGTCGACCGTCTACGTCAACGGCGCGCTGAAGGCGAACGCGGCGACCTTCAGTCAGCCCGTGGGCAAGCTGAACGGGTTCTTCATGCAGACCGGCGCAGCGTCCACCGGCGCCCTCAACTTCACCCCCGTCAAGGTCTACAAGGGCTATGCCGTCAATGAGACCTTCATCTCCACGATGACGAACCTGCCGGCGGACTGGCAGGTGACGAACAGCGGTGGAACGGTGGCCGTCGAGCAGAACAACAGCGCGACGAAGCCGGATGTCTACAGTCTGAAGCTGAACGGAGCCGCGTCCACCAGCGGGGTCAGCCTGTCGAAGACGGTGCCGGCGCAGGCCGAAGACCAGGTCTTCCAGTTCAAGACCTTGATTCCCACGAAGACAGACGGTCTGGTGTTCGAGCTGCGGAGCGGCACCACGAGCGCGGTCAAGCTGACGACGGCGGGCGGGCAGTTCGCCTATATCAACGGCTCGGGCACCGCCGTTCCCTTCTACAACTACAGGGCCAATGTCTGGTACGCGCTGCGCGTGAAGGTGCGCCCGTCCACGGACCGGGCCGACATCTACCTGAACGGCAAGCTGCTGGTGTCGAATGCGCCGTTCGCCGCACCCGTCACGAGCGTCGACTCCCTGCGCTTCTTCGCGCCCGCGGGCACCGGCAAGTTGATGTGGGTGGATGACGTGCAGCTCTACAGGGATTACCCACTCCCGGCGGACTATGTCCCGGCGCCGGTCGCCGTCTCCTCCTCGACCCAGCGGGTCGGCGTGCAGTCCTGCTCCATGTGGAGGGAGGGAAACCACCTCGGCTGGGACACCATCAATCCGTATCCGGAGCGCACTCCGCTGCTGGGCTTCTATGACGAAGGCAGCCCGGAGACGGCGGACTGGGAGATCAAGTGGAAGGTGGAGCACGGCATTGATTTCGAGCTGTACTGCTGGTTCCGACCGCGCGGCAACGAGGGCCTCCCCATCAAGGACCCGTACCTCGGCCAGGCACTGCATGACGGCTATTTCAACGCCCGGTACAGCAACGCCATGTCCTTCGCCATCATGTGGGAGAACTACAGCTCCTTTGCCTCCAACACGGCCGACTTCGAGAACAACATGGTGCCGTATTGGATTGAGTATTACTTCAAGGACCCCCGGTACCTGAAGATCGACAACAAGCCGGTGCTCTCCATCTACAATCTGGAGTTGCTCATTCAGCAGTTCGGCAGTCTGGCCACAGTGCAGAACGAAATCGCGTTCCTGCGCTCCGCCGTTCGGGCGGCCGGGTTCGCGGACATCATCCTGATTACGCCGAGCAATGCGACGGACTCCGGCTCGCTGAACCAGCTGAGCTCGGCCGGCTTCGATGCCATCTACGCGTATTCGTTCGGGGCGGCGGGCTCCCGCATCGGCCTGCAGCAGCAGACCCTGACGGCGCAGCGGAACACGGGCGCCATCGACGTCATGGCCACGCTCAGCATGGGCCGTGACGACACGCCCTGGCGCGGCATCAGCGGCTACTGGACGTCGGTGAGCGAGTTCAACGCGCTGGCGCAGTGGGCGGTGAACAGCTTCGTCCCGTCACTGCCTACGGGCAGCATCGGCAGGAAGCTCGTCATGCTGGACAACTGGAACGAGTACGGCGAGGGCCACTTCCTGATGCCGACCGGGCTGAACGGCTTCGGCTACCTGGACAGCCTCCGAGGCGCCTTCACCGCTGGGGGGCTGCACGCGCACACGCTGCCGACCCAGGCGCAGAAGAATCGCATCAACGTGCTCTATCCGTCCGACCGACAGGTCGAGACGGTCTGGTCGCGGCCTTCGGTCACCGAGACGTACTCGAAGCGGTGGGAGTTCAATACGGCGGGCAACAGCGAGGGCTGGAGCCCCATCTGGCAGGTGGGCTCGGTGAGCGTGACGGGTGGCAGCTACACGGGGACCGCGACCGGGAACGACCCGAGCATCAAGTCCGGCGACCAACTGGGGCTCGATGCCGCGCGTGCGTCCTATCTGCAGATTCGCATGAGCAGTTCGGCGGAGACGACAGGCCAGGTCTTCTTCATCACCCAGGTCGATGACCCGGTGACGGGCTGGAGTGAAGAGAAGTCGGTGAAGTTCTACATCGGGCCGAACGGCGGCAACCCGACCGTGTTTCACGTGCCGATGTTCGAGAACCCGACCTGGGCCGGCACCATCCGGCAGCTCCGGTTCGACATGATGGCGACACCGGGCACCTTCGCCATCGACCACATCCGCGCGGTGGATTCGACGGGCCAGGTCGCCGGGGCCAACATGATTCTCGACCCCGGGTTCGAGAGCTCCTTCCCCTACTACTCCGGCTGGCAGGTCACGCTCCAGATGAGCACCGCGGAGCATCGGACCGGGGCCCAGGCCATCAAGGTCAACAAGACCGACCCGTACGGCAGCATCCAGTTCCCCGTCGAGGTGAAGAAGGGCAAGGCCTATTACTACTCGGCCTGGGCCAAGCTGCCCCCTGGCGCGACCGCGGGGCAGAAGTTACGGCTGGGCTTGCAGTACAACCTGGACGGTGCCCGGAAGCAGATCATCATGCTCACGGGCCCGAGCCTCACCACGGCCTGGTCCCAGGTGTCCGGCACGTACACCCTGGAAGAGGCGGGCCTCGTGTCGAACGTCACGCTGCTCGTCTACACCGACAGCCCGGCGTACGCGGAGCCTGTCTATCTGGATGACCTCGAAGTCAAACCAGACTTGATTACGGACCCGGGCTTCGAAGGCAGCGTGCCGCATTACTCGGGCTGGGAGATTTCGCAGCAGCTGACCACGGCCGAGCGACACAGCGGCGCCCAGGCGCTCCAGGTCACCAAGACGCATGCGTACGGCAGCGTCCAGTTCCCCCTGGAGATTGCCAAGGGCGTTGCCTACCACTACTCGGCCTGGGCGAAGCTGGCGGCTGGCTCGACACCCGGCGAAGTGCTGCGGCTCGGGCTGCAGTACAAGCTGGACGGGGTGCAGAAGCAGTTGGTCATGCACTCCAGTCCGGGGCTGAGCACCACGGCGTGGAGCCAGGCACAAGGCACCTACACCATTACCGAAACAGGCGTGGTGACGGACGTCGTGCTGCTCATCTTCACCGATGCTCCGGCAGCGGCCGACTCGTACTACCTCGATGATGTGAACGTGCGGAAGGCGCTGTAGGCCGCCAGTCGTGGCCCCCCGGCAACGGGGGGCTGGCCGCCTGATGCCTCCTCACCCACCGCTTCCGTCGACTCCGGGTGTGCTGCGAGCAGCGCGAGGACACCTACGTCGGGCTACTGCTGCGCGCCCAGGGCTCGTCGAAGATGAACTCGTCCGGATTCATCGGGTCGACCAACAGCTGGACGACGGCGCCTGGCATGAACAGCCCGCTCGCCATGACGGGAATGACCTTCTCTGCCTGGAGCTCCCGGTCGGGTTGCCCATCCCCGCTCACCCGCAGTGTCATGGCGACCACCGGGTTGTTCGCGATCCATGAGCCGGTCTGCCGTGCCGACACCACCGTGGCCTGAACGCGGTTCCCTGTCTCGCGGAGGCGCTGCTCTCGCTTCTGCGCGCGGGCTTCGTGGAAGCTCAGGTAGAGGATGACGGCCAGGATGATGGCTGCGACGAGGTAGGGAACCGGGTTCGAAAGCATGGTGCATCCAGCAATGGGACTGGAAACGACGGCAGGACGGTAGCCGCCGCCATGTGCTGCCTCAAGCTCCGCGTCCTCCGCCCACAGAGCGAAGCCCGGGTTCACGGCCGTGCCGGGCTGTGCCGGAAGGCATGTGCGCAGCATCCCTGCCTGCCTGCTCCCATTTCCCGGGAACAGGCGTTTTCACGTCTCGCACTGGCGGGGCCGACGATTGAGGCCCGAGTCCACCGCATGGTAGGACGAGGAAGCCCGCTCGCTCCCAATCGAACCTCATGGAATCCCCCGGAGCTGGACGACCTCGCAGGCGGTTGGCGCGAATCCTCGCAGGCGGGCTCCTGCTTTTCGTTGCCATCGTCGCGCTGGTGCTGCTCGCCACTGTGGTAGCGCTGCACCACCTCGGTCACCCCTGGCTGAAGCCGCGCATCACCTCGCAGGTGGAAGCAGCCACGGGCCTGCAGCTCGACTACCAGTCCGCCCGGGTCGCCCTGCTCTCGGGCCTGCGCGTGGAAGGGCTGGTGGTGCGCACCCCGTCGCCCTTCCAGAGCGCCGCTCCCGAGCTGCTGCGCGTCGGCACCCTGGAGGCACAGTGGTCGCCCCGCGCGCTGCTGAGCCGGACGCCTCGGGTGGAGCGGGTGGCCGTGCGGGATGTGGCCCTGGCCCTGGTGGCCGACGAAGCAGGCCCCACGTCGCTCACGGGACTGTCGGGGCCGGACGCCCCCGAGCCGGAGCCCGTGGAAGCACCGCTCGGCGCCTCTCAGCAGCTCGCGACCCTCCTGGCCTCCGCGCCTCCCTTCGGCACCGTCGAGATATCGGGCGTGTCGCTCAGCTACGTCCGCGTTCGGAACGGCGAAGTCCTGGAGCGCTGGTCCTTGCGCGGGCTCGCAGCTGCTGTCGAAGCGAAGCAGCAGGACGCTGGCTGGAAGCTCTTCGCGAAGATGGGCCAGCCCGGCGCGCCGCTTCCCCTGGAGCTGACCCGTGAGGGCGCTGCCATTCCGTCGGCCCTGGCCCAATTGGAGCTGACCCTCTCCGCGGAGGCCGGGGCGACGGACGCCCGGGCGCGGGTGGACCTCGATGTCGCGCGGCAGACCTTCGAGCCACGGCTCACGCTCCGCACGCTGCTGCACGGCGCGGCCTCGGCGAAGTTCGATGCGAAGCAGCGACACATCGCCGTCGAGCTGGAGCGCACCCAGGTTGCCGACGGCGCCGAAGTGCAGGCAGGGCTGGTGCTGCCGGATGCGGCGGAGGTTCCCCCCGTCCTGACGCGGGCGCTGGTGGACCTCGACCTCGGCCGGTTGCTGCAATGGGTGCCCGCGGATTGGCGGCCGTTCACCCTGGAGCGCGGCAAGGTTCATCTGGACGCGCAGGACGTCACGCTCAGCGCCGTGCCGCAGCTGGGCGCCCAGGGAAGGCTCGGGCTGGACGTCGACGTCGCGGCCTTCCAGCTCGCTCAGGATGCGCTTCGGGTGGCGCTCGGCAGTGGACGCGTCTCGCTGGTGGCGGCGCCGGATGCACAGCAGGGGCTGGCCGCTCGCCTCGCCTTCGCGCTCCAGGGGCTCGACGTCGGAGGCCCCCTCACCCTGCGGGCGCCGAAGGCCCACGGTGAGCTGACCGCGCATCAGCTGCGGCCGGACCTCTCCTCACCCATCAGGGTCGCCGGGGATGCGGCGCTGTCCGGAATGGTGGATGCACTGGACGTCCGCGCCTCCGGGCTCCATGCGACGGCGGAGCGCCTGGGCTTCAAGCTCCAAGCCCCCTTGGGGAGTCAGCCGCCCTTCACCCTGAAAGCAGACGTGCCCGTAGGGACGCTCCGGGTGGCCATGGACGATGGACGCGAGGTGCTGAAGGGCCCCGTGCACGTGAAGCTCCACGCGTCGGAGGTGTTCCCCGACCTGGACGACCCTCGGCTCAGCCGGGCCCGCGCCCGCCTGGAGCTCGACGTGGGCACGCTGCACGCGTCGCTGGATGCCACCAAGGGGACCGACGACGTGGCGTACACCCTGGGCGTCCAGACACCGGACCTGGTGGCCGCCCGGCCCTTCATCCCTGACTCCGTTGCCGCACGCTTTCCCTGGCAGCACCTGGCCGTGAAGCTGACCTCCACGGGCAGGCTGGCGGCGTTGTTTTCCGCTTCGCCACGGCTGGAGCACCAAACGGAGCTGAACCTTCAGCGGCCGGGCTGGGACGACGTGTCGGCGAGCAACGTCGCCGTCGCGGTGCGTTCGCAGGGAGATGCCTGGCGGCATCGAGGCGAGGTGGACCTCCGGGTCGACGGGCTGCGCGCCGGTGAAAGCGACGTGGGGCCGCAGCACCAGACGCTGACGCTGGACGTGGACCGTCGCAAGCCGTCGCTGCGCGTGGGGCTCACCAGCCATGCAGGGCTGAAGGTCGGACTCGATGCAGCGCTGGCGTTCGACCGGAAGGCCCGTGCGCTTCGCTGTGACGTGAAGGGCGACCTGTCGCCGGATGCCGCGCTGTCACTGCTCCTGGCCAGGGCGCGGGTACCCAAAGAGCTGGACTCCTCGCGGCTCGCGCTGAACGTGGAGCTGCATGGAACGCTGCACGGCGTGCTCACGGACATCGCCGCCGATGGAACTCCGCGCCTGGCGCCCTCCCCTCTGCATACCGCCGGCTTCGAGGGGAAAGCCGTGGTGGACGCGCGCGGCCTTCGCTGGAGACAGGATGCGCAGTCGCTCAACGTCCCCGCGCTGAACTGGCAGGTCGACTCGCATGTCGATGGGCCCCGACGAAGCGTCCACAGCCTCCTGACGGTGGAGAAGCTCAACGTGGGGCTGAATGACCGCCGGCTGTCCTTCGCGGGCCTGTCCAGCGACACCACGGCCACCTTCACCGAGCGGTGGGACGTGGACGAGAGCGAGCTGAAGCAGAGCCTGAAGGTCCAGGCCCTCGAACAACGGCCGGCGCTGCCCTACCCCGTTCAAGGCGTGGAGGCCTCATTCTCCGCTCGCCGCAAGGCCAACGGCGTCATCCACATCCCCGACCTGCACGTGTTCAACGCGGGGACGCATACCCGGCTGAAAGCCGAAGGCCGGCTCGACCTCAGCGACAACCAGCGCCGCCTGGCGGTCCACGGAGAGCTGGAGCAGGACCTGGCCAAGCTCGCGCAGCCTGGCTTCATGGAGAGCAGCGGCAAGGTCACCGTCGACTTCCGGGTGGCCTCGCCCGACCTGGTGGTCTTCCGGACCCTCTCCAACCTGCTCCTGCAGAACGTGAATCTGAAACTGCCCGGCTCGGGAATCCTCATCGAGGCGCTCGATGGCAACGTGCCGGTGACCGAGAACGTGGAGCTCACCCAGGACGGGGTGCGGCTGCTGAGCGACATTGATGTGAACCCGTACTCGATGCTGCGGTTCTCCGACCAACACCCGCTGCTCTCGCGCAGTGGCTTCATGTCGGTGGGCAACATCGTCACGCCGCGCGTCTCCATCGCGCCCCTGGCGGGAAACCTGTCCATCAACCAGAGCGTGGTGTCCATGAGCCAGCTGGAGATGGGCGTCCGCGGCGGGCGCATCACCGGCCGGGGCGTGCTGGACTGGCAGGGCGCGCACTCCACCCTGGAGGCACACGTGCGGGCAACGGGCGTGCAGTCGTCCCGGGGCGAGCCCTTTGATGGAAACGTCGCCGTGGTCATCTCGGGCAAGGACCGCAGCGTCAACGGGCGCGCGGAGATTCTGCGCATCGGCAACCGCCACCTGCTCGACCTGCTCGACCTCGAAGACCCGCACCACGCCGACCCCGCCACCAACCGCATCCGCTACGCGCTGCGCCTGGGCTACCCGGAGCACGTGCGGGTGAGCTTCAGTCAGGGCTTCGGCCGGCTGAGCATCACCATGGGCGGCCTGGCCCGGCTCATCAGCATCGACGAAGTCCGAGGCATCCCCATGGGCCCCATCATCGACCGGGCCATCCACTCCATGTACCCCCCGGAGGCCACACCATGAACACCCGCGGGTTGCTGCTGCTCGCCTCCCTCGCCGCTTCCGGGTGCATCAGCGCGCCGGAGATCGTCATGGTCGACCGCGCGACGGCGCTCGAAGAGCAGGCTTCGGGCTCGTTCCAGGACGTGGAGCGGCGACTCGCTCGCGCGGGCATGAGCCCGACGCCGGTGCCGCTCACGCCCAATCAACTGGAGGACCTGGGCTCCGCCCCTCCGCCACTGGTCGAGAACCTGAACAAGACGCAGGCGGACCGCATCGACGAATTGCTGCGGCGCACTGCGTGGGCGAGGGGCGGGACGGGCTGCTGGTGGACACCCGGCGCCAATGCCAGTCCGGACGCCTGTCCGCCGATGACGTGGCCCTCATTGCCCGGGTGAACCGGAGCCGGCTCCACCTGTGGCAGTGGATGCGGACGATGCGCCCCAGCGTGTCCGAAGAGGCGCTGCGCCAGAGCTGGCAGCGGGTGCACGCGGAGGGGGTGGTCTGCGGCGGCTGGGTCGAAGCCGCGGATGGCACCTGGGGAGAGAAGAAGTGCTGACGCCCCGTGGCCGCTGCATCCTGGCCCTGGCCGTCTTCCTCGCGAGCGGCGCTTGGGCGCAGGACGATGACAACGAGGGAGGCCTGCGCACGCTCTCACGGCTCACCGTGGGCGCGGGAGACCACTTCCTGGGGCAGCTGGAGCCCGCGGGGAACCGGCTCATCTTCGTGTCCAACCGCAACATCGCGACCGAAATCTACGCGCAGGACGTGGAAGAGGGCCGTGAGCGCCGCCTCTTCGACGAAGGCGCCGATGTGACGTGGCCGCGGGTCAGCCCCAACGGCAAGCACCTGCTCTACATCTCGTTCCGGAACCAGGCCAGTGGCCAGCTCTGTGTGCGGGAGCTGCCCGGTGCGGAGGACCGCCGCTGCCTCGAAGAGGAGACCAGCGCGCTGCAGGCGGAGTGGATGGATGACTCGCACATCGCGCTGGTGAGTCGGGCGACCATCCAGGGCGACCTGCGCCTGTCCCGCGTCTCCGTGGAGCGCAAGTTGAGCGCGAAGCCGCTGCTCGACCGCAACCTGACGAGTCCCACCCTCTCCCCCGATGGACGCTGGCTGGTGTACGTCCCGATTGAGCGCTCCGTCCGGCAGGTGGGGCCCGGCTTCGCCGCGCGCGCCTCGGCCCATCTGGAGGCCCTCCGGTTGGATGTCCCCGGTGCGGCCCCCATCCCCCTGGAGCTCAACCTCCCCGGACAGACGGGGCAGCCGGTGTTCGCGCGCGATGGGCGCTCCCTGTACGTGGTGCAGTTCTTCACCGACTCCAACGCGGACGGGGTGATTGACGCCAGCGACAGCGGAGTGCTCTTCCGCGCGCCCTTCGCCAGCGAGCGCGAGGACGCGCCCCAGCTGGCCGCCGCCTCCAGCCCGGACCAGCTCACCAGTGCGTCCTGGAACTGCCAGTACCCGGCGCCCGGGGCCGAATCGCTCATCGCGACCTGCTCGAGAGACCAGACGCTGGATGTGTATCAGCTGCCCCTGGATGGCCAGGTCCCCAGCACCTGGGACGTTCCTCGGCTCAGTGAAGAGCTGAGGATGGCGGGCCGGCGCGCGGACCTCCTCCTGCTCTATCGCCAGCGCCTGCTGCGTGAAGAGCGGCCCAAGCTGCGCCGGCTGCTGTTGATGCGCCTCAGCTATCTCCACCTGGCCTTCGAGGACTTCGGAGCAGCGGAGTTCTACGCCGGCCACATGCGGACGGTGAACGACCCCGCCACCGCGGGGCTGGCGGAGCCGCTGCGGCTGCTCATCGAGCACCGGCGCGCCATGAAGGAGCGCGAACGCGGCCGGATGGTGGACGAGCTGAGCGACGACGAGCGGCGACGGATGGCCGCGCTGGACCCCGCCGCGGCGCCCAGCCCGCCCTCCGCCGTCTTTCAACACGTGGTGCGCAGTGAGCTGGCGGAAGCCGCTGGCGACTTCACGCTGGCGCGGAAGGAGCTGGAGGCGGCCCAGGTGACGGACACCACGCCGCGCGCGGTGCTGGAAGCCTGGTTCGAGCGAGCGGACTCGCTGTACCGGAAGCTCAACGAGCGGGAGGCCCTGGTCGAAGCCGGCCGGCGGCTCTCCATGAACAAGGTCTTCAAGGAGGACGACCAGCTCGACTTCGCTCGCGCCGCCGTCCGCGCCCTGTACCGGGGACGCCCCTACGCCGAGGCGGATGCCGCCATGGCGCAGGCCCTCGCGGCGGCCCCAGCCGGCTCGGCCTATGCGTTCGCCCTGGAGCTGGGCCGGCACATCAACGCGGTGCACGAAGAGCGCCCTCCCCGCCCCGTCCGGGAGGCCCTGATTGCGTTCTACCGTCAGCAGACGGACCCCCTGCGTCGGCGTGCCGTGGTGCAGGACGCCGTCGAGCGCGCGGCGGGCCTTGGCGCGGACGGGGTGCTGGAGGCCGTGGCGACCGTCTATGTCGACGACGCTCCGGCCGGCACCGAGGAGCGCCGCCGGGCCGAGCGGCTGTTCCGTCGCGCGATGATGGGCCGCGCCTACCGGCGGTTGGCTCGCCAGCGCCTGGACGACGCGCGTGCGGACTTCGACCTCGTGACGCAGAGGACGGGCTCGCTGGAGAGCGCCGTCGAGTCCATGAACCTGCGGCTGCGCGCAGGCGTCAGCCCCGAGGTGGTGGAGAAGGAAGTCACCACCACCTCCGCGAGCATGGCGAAGCCGCTCGCGCACTTCGTGAAGGCCTACCTCACGGCGCGCCGGTTGCCCGAGCTGGATGACCGCGCCCATGCCGAGGCGGTGGCGGCGGCCGTGAAGGAACTGCGCAGCTCATGGAAGGAGCTCAAGAGCCAGCGCGCGATGCATGCGCTCTACGGTGCCATCCAGCACGAGGACTTCCTCCGCGGCCATGCCCCCGCCTCCGCCGAGCGCGCCAACCGGCACTACCTGATTGCCCTGGACCTGGTGCGCAACAACGTCCGCTACCGGGCGATGCTCCTTGGCGCCCTGGGGCTGCTGCACACGCAGGTGGGCAACTTCCACATCGCCCTGGGCTACCTCGACCAGCGGGACAAGCTGCCCTACGTGGAGGACGCCGCGGGGCTGGCGGTGGCCCTGGCCCGCGCCCGGGCGCTCCTGCACGTCGGCCGCGAGGCGGAGGCAGCGAAGGCGGCGGACCAGGCCCTGGCCAGGGTCGATGCCACCCCGAGCCTGGCCGGGTTCGCCACGCTCGCGATGGACCGTGCGGCGCTCTACAACCTCGCCGCGGGCCGCTTCGAGCGGGCGCTGGCGCTCTACGACCGCGAGCTGCCCACCCTGGAGCAGGGGCCTCGCGACACGGAGGGACTGCGCAACCGCTTCGTGGTGCGGCTGGCCCGCTGCGCCGCGCAGCTGGGAGCAGGTCAGCCCCAGCGGGCGCTGGAGGACCTGGACCTCGTCGAGCGGGACCTGGCCACCCCCGCCGTGCAGGCCACGCTGACCGGGCGACACGCGACCCCCAAGCACGTTCAGCGCGCCTATCGCGTCATCGCCGCGGGCCTGCGCGCCAACGTAGAGACCCGGCTCGGACACCTGGACGCCGCTGCCCGGGCGCTCGAACAGCGGCGTGCGCTGTTCCTGGAGCAGTTCGACGAGTCGGACCGCGACGAGGACATCAGCGCGGTGACGCTGGCGGAGCTGCGGCTGGCCGAGAATGCCGTGGACCGGCGGGACACGGCGCTGGCGGCCCAGTGGCTGGGCAAGGCGATTGCGCACGCCGACACCCTGAAGGAGCGCACCCACGCGCCCGTCTACCCCGGGCAGCTGGATGTGCTCTGGTTCGCGGCGCAGCTGCACGCGGAGGGGAATACGCCGATGCCCTTCGACGTGTCCAAGCGGTTGGGCGAGGCGCACCGCGCGCTCATCGACCAGCGCAACCCTTCCTGGCGTGCCTACCTGGCGTGGTTCGAAGTCTATCTGGCGCTGGGCGCGAACCCGCCCGCCGAGGTCCGGGACGCAAGGCTGCTGCCCGCGCAGCCCTAGCCAGAAGGACTGCTGGCTCCACTAGACTCGCCGCCGCCCCCCTTCACATCGTGCCCGCGAATACCTGATGCCCTCCTCCCCTCCGCTGCCCAGGACTGCTCCCCCGCCGGCTCTCACCCCGCGCGATGCGAAGTCGCTCGACCAGCTGCGCTGGCTGTCGCACACGCTGGACGCCTCCATCCCCCTGCCCTTCGGGGTGCGGGTGGGCTGGGACGCGGTGCTCGGGCTGATTCCCGGCGTGGGTGACGCGGCGGGGGGAATGATGTCTGCCTACGTCGTGGTCCAGGCGGCGCGACTGGGAGCGCCGCCAGCGGTGCTGACCCGGATGCTCGGCAACGTGGGCATCGAGGTGCTGGTGGGCGCGGTGCCCTTCGTGGGAGACCTCTTCGACGCGGGCTTCAAGGCGAACCTGCGCAACGTGCGCCTCCTGGAGCAGCACCTGGACTCGCCCCAGCAGACGCGCCGCGCCTCCAAGCTGTGGGTGGCGGGCGTGCTGCTCGCGCTGTTCCTCATGGTCGGAGCGGGCATCGCGCTCACCTTCGCGCTGCTCGCCGCCTTCGCCAGCCTCTTCACCGGGGGCGGGGCCTGACACCCCCGGTGCCAGGCCTGCTACAGGCCTTCGAAAATCCACCAGGCGTCGCGGTTCTTCGGGTCACCGGACTTGGTGATGTACGGCGACTCCTTGGAGAGCCACATGTACTGGTTCCAGTACAGGTTCTTGATGGCGTCGCCCGTGCTCGTCTTCTCCAGCTTGTAGTTGGCCTGATTCGGTGAGCCGTAGAGCTTCACGGCGCCGCTCGCCGCCCTGTAGCTCATGAACAGCCCGGGGGCGCTGGCAACGCGGTAGACGCCATCGTCCTTGCTGCCCACCAGGATGAAGTCGAGCGGCGTCGCACCGGCGCGGCAGTAGATCCACTGGTTCTCGGAGACACCATCCGGGGCCGACATGTAATGACCGTTGCTCACGCTCTTGATGCGCACCCGCTTGCCGGTGTCGGCCGGCCGGTCGGGAAGCTTCCAGTCCTTCGGAGGAGTCTCCCAGTTCGAGCCCTTCCAGCTCCAGTTGAAGGGCATGTGCACGGACGGGTCGAACAGGTCCGAATAGCCCTCCTCCGCGACGACGTTGTAGAGGCAGAAGCGCTGCGACTCCTCCAGCTCCTTCACCTTCGCGAGCTGGTCACCCGACGGCACCCCCAGCCCCTTCATGCAGGCGGAGACCGTCTGTCCCTTGCCGCTCTGCCCCGTCCCGAGCACGTAGGTGCTGTCACGGTTCGCATCGTTCTTGTACCAGTCGCGCGCATCCTTCTCGTCGATGCTCATCCAGTTGTCCGCGAGCCGGGTCGCTTCCATCGTCGCCACCTGCTGCCGCTGCGAGATGGGCGTGCCCATGGTCCGGATGAACGCCGCCCACAGGTCCTTGGTCGCCTCCGTCGCGACGAGCGCGGTGACCTTCATGTTGCTTGGCTTGTAGGAGCCCCAGCCGCTCTCCAGCTGCGTCCCGGGAGTCCAGATGACGTCACCGCTCTCGTAGCTCAAGATCTTCGCGTTCGAGTGCGTGTGCTGTTCCGAGCCCGCCGCGCACAGGTAGCTCTTCACCTGGCGCACCTTCACGTAGTTGTCCACCGGGATGCGCACCACGTGCTCGGAGCTGAAGGAGTCCTCGAACAGGTGGGCCGCGCGCCCGAAGAGGAAGTAGTTCCGGTCCACGTCCGTCTGCGTGCTGTAGCCGCCCCCGTCCCACACGCGCATCGTCGTCGTCGGCGCCATCGCCGCATTCACGAAGTACTGGATGAACCGCTCCCGCGACTTCTGGGCGGCCTTCACGCCGCCGTCGCCCTCGCGGTCGTCGTAGCGGCGCATGAAGTGGTCGTACTGCACCTCCACCGGCTCCTGCGCCACGGCGTCGAAGCAGTTGTGGGAGCCGGCCATCGACTTCGTGGCGTTGAAGCCGGCGAGGTCCACCCAGCGCTCGCCGATGATGGCGTCGTAGACGGCCTTGTACGTGGACTGGTACCGCTGGTCGTCGTACTTGTGGTCCCGGATGCGGGCGAGCTCGCGCTGCGCCCCCGGGTCGGAGAGGTTGGTGTTCTTCGCCTTGCCCTGCGTCCACTTCCTGCGCGGGTCATTCGGGTCCGGCTTCATGATGGGGTCGCCGCCGATCAGCTCGAGCACCGACAGCCGGGTAATCCACTCATGGCCCATGGGAACCCCATTCCCAAAGGCCACTCCCGCGCCGCTCTGCGTGAAGCCAGAAGCGGCACGAGGCGTGAGGACGAGGGCGACGAGTGTCAGCAGCGACAAGGCGAGCGCGAGTGCCGCGCCGCCAGCGCGCGAGCGCTGTGCGGTCCGGAGAGATGGTGACATGGGATTGTTCCTTGAAAGGGATGAGACGGTGCCCGCACTGATTGCTCGGGACACCCGTCGTGGAGCAACGGGCGTGCCGTGGCTCCCGCTTCCTGATTCAGGCCGGTTGCGAGGAAGCACCCGCCGGATCCGCGTCGCGCCGCCACGCAACCGCGTTACGCAAGCACGCGCCCGGTCTCCATGGGAGCAGGCGTCCATCTGCCTTTCAACAGAGCCTCATCGCTCAGGGCAGACCTGGAGCGCGGAGCTCCAGGCCTCACCGTCGCTCAGAAGGACGGAGCGCCGCCGAGCGTCCAGCCGATGCCGCCAGCGTTGTGGTACCACCAGTTGTACTTGCGCGGCGGCGTCAGCCGGTACTTCGCGAGCCCGGACGAGCTCCGCGTCCAGTAGGCAATGACATACTCGTGAGTGGTCACCAGCTCACGCGTTCCCGTCAGCAGCGTGTCGCGGCGCGTGGTGTCCGTGGAGAAGAGCGCGCCCGTGGCGAGGAGGTACGCCACGTCGCTCGCGTGCTCCATCTGGGCCCAGGGGTCCCACTGGGCCGGCGTGGAGCCCGCGGGCGCGTCAAGCTCGCGGACCGCGCCGGTGGACGCGCCCCCATAGAGCGGCACCCGTCGGGAGACGCCGTCCAGCCGCGTGGTGAAGTACGTCCCGCGCGAGAGCACGCAGCTGGCCAGGTCGCTCAGCATCGGCGGGATGCGGCTGTCGCCCGTCACCTGGTAGGCGCGCACCAGCGCGTGGCCCACGAGCGCGCTCATCCACGGTGAGAAGCCATACTCGGTCTCCCAGTCGGGCCCCTTGTGGTTGAAGCAACCATTGGCGGCGATGCCGCCCGCGGGCGTCTGCTGCATGGCCCGCAGGCTGCCAATCGCCTGGAGCACCCTGTCCCTCACCGCCGTCTCTCCGGTCGCCTCGTAGCGAATGACGTCCGCGAGCAGGCCGTTGCCGGCGTTGCGCTCGGTGAACTGGCCGGTCAGCGTCGCCACGTCGAAGCTGCTGTCTCCGTAGCGGGTCGCCACGGCAACGTCGTCGATGAGCCCGTACGGCAGCGTGTCGCCCGTGAGCAGGTACCAGGTCCACAGCGATTCGTTGTACGAGTACTTCTCGTCCTTGTAGAAGTCGGCCGCGTCGGGGTTCTTCAGCTTGAAGAAGCCGGCGCACCGCTCCGTGGCGAGGCTGCCGCAGTCCCCCGGCTTGTAGAGCTGGTTGAAGTAGAAGTGGCTGGCGCGCACGCCCTCGCGGAGCATGTCGAAGTTCCCCGTGCGGACGTACCCGTTGAAGAACACCTGCGCCCGGTCATAGAGCCACGGCTCATAGTCCGTCTGGTAGGGAATGCGGTTCGCCGGGTCGACCGGCCAGCCGAAGAACTCGTTGATGGCGGTGTAGAAGAAGTCCCCCTGCGCCGTGTCCGTCTTCGCCAGCACCGTGTCCCGGCCGGCCGGGGCGGACGCGGTGCCGATGCCGGCACAGGCCAGGATTTCCTTCGGGATGGCGGCGTAGACCTTCGGCTCGTAGACGCCGTGCGAGGCGCTGAAGGTCCCCTCGTTCACCAGCCGCAGCGTGTTGCGGACGGGCACCTCGGAGGAGAGCCGGCTGGCCGGCGTGGCATTGACGATGATGCGGATGCGCTCCTCCGCCGTGCCGGCGAAGGTCCGGTCGAGCTGCACCAGCAGGCTGCGAATGCCCGGCCCCGCGGTGGTGCTCACCCCGGCGCAGCGAACCGAGGCCGGCGGCAGCGCGCGCCAGACGGCCAGGGCGCGGGTGAAGGCCGGAATCTCGACGCCTGCCTGGGTCTGCACGACGACCTTCGTCGCATCCGTCAGGAGCCCGGGAGGCAGCGGCAGGCCAAAGGACACCCGCGTGCTTCCCGTGCCGGCGACGCTGGTGTGCGGGCGCAGGGAGACTTCGATGAGCTTCGTGCCCGTGGGCGCGGGGCCGGGCGTCGGGTTCGGGATGGGAGTCGGCTCGGGCGGCGGCGGAGGCGGCGGAGGCGGGTTGCCTCCAGGCGCGTTGCCATTCACCAGGACGAGCGAGGCGTCATCCAGCGTCAGGTCGACGGGCCCGGTCCCTTCGAGCTTCACCCAGAAGTAGACGCGGTCCAGCTGCCGCGTCCCATCGAGCGGGGTGGTGAGGTCCAGCGTCTGGAGCGTGCGGGTGCCCGCGTCGACGTTCTGGCAGGTGTGCACCGCGGCGGAGCTGTCCTGGTAGTACACCATGGGGCAGATGACGAGCGGCGCGCCCGTCGCCCCTGCGTCGACGCGCAGCTTCGCCCGCAGCCGGAGCGCGGTGCCGGTGGTGCCGCTGTTCCAGGCGAAGTCGCGAAGCGCGAACAGCGTGTTGCCCCAGGCACCGATGCGCGCCCGCAGGCTCGCCGTGCCCGAGAGGGGGGACGTGGTGCTCCGGGAGACGGTGCTCGCCGTCCCCGTGACTTCGAAGCCGGCCGTGGTGCTCTCGAAGCTGCCGCCCGACAGCAGCTCCTGCCCATCCCCTGTTGGAGGAGGCCCGGACGGAGTCGTGGCCCAGAGAGTCAGGTTCGCATCGTCAAGCTTGACGGTGGCGGGCCCCTGCCCGTTGAGGCGTACCCAGAAGTAGACGCGGTCCAGCTGCCGCGTCTTGTCGAGCTCCAGGGAGACCGAGGCAACGCGGTTGTCGCGCGTGCCCGCGTCGACATCCTGGCACTTGAACAGCGCGGTGGAGCTGTCCTGGTAGTAGGCGTACGCGCAGAAGGAGATGGGCGCGCCCGCGTTCCCCGACAGCACGCGGAGCTTCGTCGACATCGTCAACGTCTGGGCGAAAGTTCCACTGTTCCAGGCGGGGTCCACCAGGACAGACGCCGTATTGCCCCAGCTCGGCAGTCCGATGTCGAGGCTCGCCGTTCCAGCGATGGGCGCCGCCGTGCCGCGGGTGAGGGTCACCGCCGTCGAACTGCCGGTGAAACCGGAGGTTCCGCTCTCGAAGCCCGGGTCGGAGAGAAGATTCTGCCCCGAGGTGTATCGCTGCTCCTGTGTCTTCAGTCCGGCTGGTTGCTCGCTCGCTTCATTCCCACCACACGCCGCCGCCAGAAACACCGCCGCCACCCACCCGCGTGTCGCTTGCATACCCCTCCCCCGTGGGCACACCAACACTCCAGGTGAAGACAATGGGCATCAAAGCGCAGCAGGCAACGCGCGATTTCCAACAGCACGGCGGACCTCTTCACCCCAGACCGTCTCGTCCCGATGCATCGGGCGAAGAGACGGCCTGTTGAGCCACCTCCACCTCGAGGTGCTCGCGGAGGAACGCAAGCACGCACTCGGCCGACGTCCGGGCCGCGTACTCCCTGAAGGGGTCGTCCCCGGTGAGGCCGAAGCCCATGATGCCCTTCATCGCCAGTGCATCGAGCGCGGCGGCCTCCTGCTCCAGCCCCAGCGCCTTGCGCATGGAACCGGTGACCTCTCCCCAGTCGGCCAGGTCATCGACGAATGGACTGCCGCTGTCCATGGGCTTGAGGTGGACATGGAATGGGAGCTGCTCTTCTGTGGGAAACAGGCCTGGACTGGGCCCCTCGTGGCGCGAACGAGACTCCGCGTCCTCGCGTCCTTTGGCAGTGAGCTCCCCGCCAGGGAGTACCTGGCTGTATAAAGCGAGTTTCTCGAAGGCCCTCTCCCAATCGGGGCAATACCGCGCGCACTCGGGAAGCGTCCATGGCTTTGAGACACCTTCGTAAAGTCTCATCAACAACCAGGCCTCCTGCTTCGGGAGCGGCACTGGACGGTTCTTCCACCAGTCCTGGTCTTTGAGATGCCCGAGGAAGTCGAAGTGCTTGAGCGCCTCCTTCCAGTCGTGGCGCAGGTGGTACGTCATGAGGTCCTGCGGGGTGACTTTGGGGTATCGCTTGCCCAGGTCGCGGAAGAACAGCCTGTCGGGTACGAGGACGTCGCCCTGGTTCGTATTCCCAGGTCTCGCAGGGTAGACGCCGCACATCGCGACGCACCTCGCGTGGTACTCCTCGACCAGGGGGAACAACGCGGTGGTTGTTCCCACGGTGCCCGGGGCAGTCGTCAGTCCCACCGCGACCCGTAGCGGGCGGCTGCCCTTCTTGCCGTGGAACGCGCGGAAGGCCACCTGGAGACCGTTCGGGCGCCGCTCCTCCTCCCACTGGCTCCCCTCGACGGCTCCGGCATCGACCTGGCGCACCGCCTCGTACTCCAGCGATAGCGCCGCGAGGATGAACACATCGACGCTACCCCGACGTCCCCCATGCATGGACATACCCGGCACTGTATGAGCCCTCCTCGCGCTCCGACAATCCGGGGCAGGACCCGGGCGGTACCCGCCACCATCGCCGGAAAACGACTCAGGACGGCCATCCCCGCCCAACTCGCTGCCTCCCGGCGCGGGTCGAGCGCGGAAGGAACGTTCGTTGGCTCTGTCTCGACCCCTCTAGAGGGAGGGGAGTAGCAGCCGAGCGGCCCGGGGTTATGGGGGTATGGCCACCCTGAGTCATTCTCCGGTGAAAGTGGCGCGTGTCGCGCTGGCGGCCGCGGAGGCGGCACTGCCCCGGTACGCCAGTCGCTACAGCCGCCACGACGGCTGTACCTTGCCCCAACTGGCCGCCTGCCTGGTGCTGCGCGCCTTCTGGCGCACC
>JBKGHK010000579.1:0-6522 GCA_046520375.1 Pyxidicoccus sp. 3LFB2 | reverse complement strand
CCCGCGCTCGCCCGACGCGGTGGTGGCGCTGCTGCGGCTGGCGCGCGACGAGGGCGTGCCCTTCTGCATCCTCGGGGGTGGCGCCAACACGCTGGTGGGCGACGGCGGCGTGCCGGGCCTCACCCTGAAGCTGCCCGGAGATTTGTTCCCCGAGGTGGCCGACGTGGGCCCCGAGGAGGGGCGGCTCACGCTGGGCTGCGGCGCGGCCATCGTCCGCCTCGTCAACCTGATGCGGGCGAATGGGCTGGTGGGCGCGGAGTTCCTCGCGGGCATTCCCGGCACGCTGGGCGGCGCGGTGGCGATGAACGCCGGCACCAAGAATGGCGAGGCCTTCCGCGCGATTGAAGCGGTGGAGGTGGCCACCGCGGACGGGGTGGGGTGGCTGACGAAGGCGCAGGTGCCGCACGCCTACCGCCACTCGGAGCTGCCGCCGGGCGGAGTCGTGACGCGGGTTCGCTTCCTCCTGCGCAAGGGGGACGTGGTGGCGTCCAAGGCCGCCATGGACGCGGACCTGGGGTACCGCAAGCGCACGCAGCCGCTGAGCCAGCCCAACTTCGGAAGTGTCTTCACCAACCCGCCAGGCGACCATGCCGGGCGATTGATTGAAGTCGTCGGCCTCAAGGGGCATACGCTGGGCCGCGCGCAGGTCTCCACCCTGCACGCCAACTGGATCGTCAACCTGGGCGGAGCCACCGCCCGCGACGTGCTGGGCCTCGTCACCCTCATGCAGCAGCGGGTGCGCGAGGAGACCGGCGTCGACATGAAACCCGAAGTCAAGCGCGTGGGAGAGTTCCTGCCATGACCCCGAATCGCGGCGCCTTCACGAAGGATGAGCTCAAGACGAAGCGCGTGGGCGTGCTGTACGGCGGCCTGTCCTCGGAGCGCGAGGTGTCCCTGCGCACCGGCGCGGCCGTGTCCGGCGCGCTGCGCTCGCTGGGCTACACCGTGGTGGAGGTGGACGTGGGCAAGGACCTGCCCGCGCGCCTGGTGGCGGAGAAGGTGGACGTGGCGTGGCTCGCGCTGCACGGCCGCTACGGCGAGGACGGCTGCATCCAGGGCCTGCTGGAGTCCATGTTCATCCCCTACACCGGCAGCGGCGTGCTCGCGTCCGCGCTGGGCATGGACAAGGTGTATGCCAAGCAGGTCTTCGTCACCCACGGCATCCCCACCCCCGCGTACCGCGCCTTCCACGACGTGGCGTCGGCGCTGGCGGCGGCCGACTCGCTGGGCTTCCCCTTCCCGGTGGTGGTGAAGCCCAGCCGCGAGGGCAGCAGCGTGGGCGTCCACATCGTCAAGACGCGCGCGGACTATGACGCCGCGGTGCAGGACGCCGCGAAGCACGCCGGCACCCTGCTGGTGGAGCAGTTCGTCAAGGGACGCGAAGTGCAGGGTGGAGTGCTGGACGATGAGGCCCTCGGTGTCATCGAGGTGCGCGCGGCGCGCGAGTTCTACGACTACGAGGCCAAGTACAAGGCGGGCTCCGGTACTCAGTATCTCTTTCCCGCGCCCCTGCCTCCGGACCAGTATGCCCGGGTGAACGAGGTGAGTCTGGCCGCGCACAAGGCCCTCGGCTGCAGCGGGGGCTCCCGGTCCGACGTCATCATCACCGAGGGTGGAGAAGTATTCCTGCTGGAGATCAACACGCTGCCTGGCATGACGGCCACCAGCCTCCTGCCGAAGATTGCCGCCGGACGGGGCCTGGACTTCCCGGCCCTCTGTGAGCGGCTCCTGCAGGGCGCGTCCCTCAAGGCCTGAAGACTGGGGGCCGGACGCAACTTCGCGTCTGGCCCCGTCGAAAACTTCCGGCAGCCCCCGGTCCCTCAACTGTGTGCCAGCGCTACAGCGACGTGGCTGTAGCCAAAAACTGGCGTGGAGATCCATCCGCGCGCAGCATGCGTGCGACCGTCCCCGACCCATGGCCTTTGGAAGAACGCGAAATCGCCGCCGTCAGGACACCGCCCAGCAGAAGGAGGCGGTGAAAGGCGCCGTGCGCTCGCACGGGCCGGGCGTCCTGAAGGTGCTGGCGCTGACGCTGGCCACGGGGCTTTTGGTGTGGGGTGGGGTGGAGCTGCGGCGCTGGGCGCTGACGTCGCCCCGCTTCGACCTGGCGGCGGTGTCCTTCTCCGGCCTCCAGCGCGCCTCGCGCGTGGAATTGCTGCGGCTGGCGGCGCTGACGAAGGGGCAGAACCTGTGGACCCTGGATGTGGGCACCCTGGAGCGCTCCATGCTCCAGCATCCCTGGGTGAAGACGATTGAGGTGACGCGGCGCTTCCCCAACCGCGTGTCGGTGGAGGTGACCGAGCACGTGCCGGTGGCACTGGCGGTGCTGAGCGAGCTTTATGTCCTCGATGAGGACGGCGAGCCCTTCAAGCGGGTGACTCCGGGGGACGGGCTGGATTTGCCGCTCGTCACGGGGTTGGACCGGGAGGGGTACGTGACGGACCCGGCGGAGGCGCGCGAGCGCCTGCGCGCGGCCCTGGGGGTGGCGAGCGCCTATGCGCGGCTGTCACCCGACAAGGCCGAGCGCCTGTCCGAGGTCCGCATGGAGGCGCAGGGGCTGGCGCTGGTGACGGCGTCCGGCCAGGAAGTGCGCCTGGGGCAAGGAGATTCCGAGGTCAAGCTGCAACGGCTGGCCCGTGTCCGGCGAGAGCTGGGTGCGAGAGGGCTTGCAGCGGAGATCATTCACCTGGATAACCGTGCCCGACCCGGTTGGGTGGCGGTGAAGCTTTCGAGCCCTGTCTCCGAGAGGAACGGGGTCTCGACGCGGTAAGCGGATGCCCCTTTCACGAGAGTGGGGGGCCTGGGAGGGTTGTCATGGCGAAGCAGAAGTCGGGGGAGATCATCGTCGGCCTCGACATCGGCACGACGAAGATCTGCGCCATCGTCGGGGAGCTGACCGACAGCGGCATCGACATCATCGGCATCGGTACGCACCCGTCGAAGGGGCTGCGCAAGGGCGTGGTGGTCAACATCGAGGCCACGGTGTCCTCCATCCGTCGCGCCGTCGAAGAGGCGGAGCTGATGGCGGGAGCCGAAATCTCCCACGTCTACACGGGCATCGCCGGTGGCCACATCAAGGGCTTCAACTCCCAGGGCATCGTCGCGGTGAAGGACAAGGAGGTCCGCGAGGCGGACATCGCCCGCGTCATCGACGCGGCGAAGGCGGTGGCCATTCCCCTCGACAGGGAGGTCATCCACGTCCTGCCGCAGGAGTTCATCATCGACGACCAGGGCGGCATCAAGGAGCCGCTGGGCATGGCGGGCGTGCGCCTGGAGGCCAAGGTGCACATCGTCACCGGGGCCGTCTCGAGCGCGCAGAACATCGTCAAGTGCGCCAACCGCACGGGGCTGAATGTCTCCGACATCGTCCTGCAGCCGCTGGCCAGCTCGGAGGCGGTGCTCGGTGACGACGAGAAGGAGCTGGGCGTGTGCCTCGTCGACATCGGCGGCGGCACCACGGACATCGCCATCTTCTCGGGCGGTGCCATCGTCCACACGGCGGTGATTGCGCTGGGCGGCAACAACCTCACCAGCGACATCGCCATCGGCCTGCGCACGCCCGCGCACGAGGCCGAGCGCATCAAGCAGAAGTACGGCTGCGCGCTGGCGTCCCTCATCAACAAGGACGACACGATTGAGGTGCCCAGCGTGGGCGGCCGGCAGCCGCGCGTGCTCGGGCGGCAGATTCTCTGCGAAATCCTGGAGCCGCGCGTGGAGGAGATCTTCCAGCTCGTGCACCGCGAAATCCAGAAGTGCGGCTACGAGGACCTGCTGGCCTCGGGCGTGGTGATTACGGGCGGCTCGACGCTGCTGGCGGGCATGCCGGAGCTGGCCGAGGAAGTGCTGGGGCTGCCGGTGCGCCGGGGCATGCCGCGCGGCATCGGCGGGCTGGTGGACGTGGTGAAGAGCCCCATGTACGCCACGGGCGTGGGCCTGGTCGTCTACGGTGCCAAGCACCTGGACCGGCGCATGTTCCGCATCCGCGAGGAGAACGTGTACAAGAAGGTGAAGGGCCGGATGCGCGAGTGGCTCGAGGAAATCTTCTGACGGGCTGACACACCGCTCCCGTCACCCGCGAAGGGGCTCTCCGCAAAGGGGGGCCCCTTCTTGCGTTGTGGCCAGTCGCGTCATGGTTTGGGGCGTCCGGGGTGGACGCGTCAGCCTCCTGTCCGCGTCCGGCGCTGACGCGTCAGGAGGCGGCATGATGGGGCCCGCCGTTGGGACGCCAAGCAGTCCGGTTTCCAGAATCCGGATCCGTGATTCGGATTGCACTCTGGGCGCGAGGGGCGGTGGGTCACCGAAGCCCTCGGAACTGCGAGGGTCGGGAAGTGGACGGGGCATGGCTCCGGGATTGCTATGTGCGGCCGTTGCCGCCGGGACCCCATCCCACCTCGCGCGGCGCTGCCCCCATGACCGACAACACCCACACTCCCACTCCGTTGGCACTGGCGCGGCGCCTCCGCGCTCGCCTGCCTGCTGCTGGCTTGCTGGCGCTCCTGTGCGTCGCGCTGGTGGCTCCCGCCGCTCACGCCGAGCCTGACACCTTCCAGTTGGGCAACGGCCAGGACGGGGCGCTGACCGTCAACGCCGCTGGCACCATCGTCAACACCTACACGCGGGTGACCGCGGCGGTGCCGGCGGGGCAGAGCTTCGTCACGGTGACGTCCACGACGGGCTTCGCGGTGAACGACCTGGTGCTGGTGTTCCAGGGCACGGGCTACACCGGGGCCGCCGCCTCGGGGAACCAGACGCCCATCGACCTGACGGGCAACGCGACGGGACGCTGGCAGTTCGGTCGTGTGCAGTCGCTCACCGCTACGCGGCTGAACTTCTCCGCGCCGCTCACGGTGCCCTTCGCCATCAACACGGCGCAGGCCATCAAGGTGCCCGAGTACACCACCGTGACGGTCAATGCGGGTGGCAGCATCGTTGCCCAGGCCTGGGATGGCACGACGGGTGGCGTGGTCATCTTCCTGGCGCAGGGCGCGGTGAACAACGCAGGGGCCATCTCGGCGAGCGGGCTGGGCTTCCGCGGCGGTCAGTTCGCCAACGGTAGCGGGGACGGTTGCACCGCCCTCAACCTCGCCTTCCCGGGCGGTACGTACAAGGGCGAGGGCGTGGTGCCCGCGAACTACTCCATCGCCTTCCCTCCGCCGACGGCCGCGGCAGGCTACGGCAACGTCGCCAACGCGGGCGGTGGCGGCATCTGCCACAACTCGGGTGGTGGCGGTGGTGGCAGTGCGGGTGCGGGCGGCAAGGGTGGGCGTACCTGGACCGGGGATGATGACGGTACTCCGCGGCCCTCGCGCGACGTGGGTGGCCGTGGCGGTGCGCGGATGGACTTCACCCCGGTGGACCACATCCTCTTCGGTGGTGGCGGTGGCGCAGGTCACAGCAATGACGACCTGGGCGGCGGGGGCAGTCCTGGCGGCGGCATCGTGTTCATCCGCGCGGCCTCGCTGGCAGGGGCCGGTACGATTTCGGCGGACGGTACCGCGGGCATCAACGCGCAGGACCCTGGCAACGACGCCGCGGGTGGTGGCGGCGCGGGCGGCACGGTGTCCCTGCGCTTCACGGGGAGTCTGGCTTGCGGCGCCAACCGGGTGACGGCGCGCGGCGGCAACGGCGGCAGCACCAACTTCGCCGCGCACGGCACGGGTGGTGGTGGTGGCGGTGGTCGGGTCCTCCTGCAGGGCTCCACGGTGGGTTGCACGCCGGCCGTCACCGGCGGCACCCCGGGTACCCAGCCGGACGCGACCGCGATTGACGGACTGACCTACGGCGCCATCGCCGGCAACGTGGGCCTCGCTACAACCCTCGCGGGTGCCTTCCCGGCGGCTCCGGCCGCTCCCGTGGTGACGACGCCGGCCAACGGCTCCACCACGGGCGTGCGTCCTCCCATCACCGGCACGGCCCCGGCGGGCTCGACGGTGGTCATCATCGTCGACAACATCGAGATTGGCCGCGTGACGGCCGATGCGGCGGGCAACTTCACCTTCACCCCGACGACGGACCTGACGGCCGGTGCGCACAACGTCAGCGCGGTCGCCGAGGTGCAGGGCGTGGCCAGCCCTCGCAGCAACACCAACACCTTCACAGTGGTCACGGACACCACGCCCCCGGACACGACGATTGTCAGCGGCCCGGCGGCGGTGACGAACGCCACGACGGCGACGTTCGACTTCAACTCGAACGAGAGCCCGGTGTCGTACCAGTGCTCGCTGGACGGCACGGCCTTCGTGGCCTGCACCGACCCGCGCACCTTCACCGGTCTGTCGCAGGGCAACCACACCCTGGCCGTGCGCGCGGTGGATGCGGCCGGCAACATGGACCCGACGCCCGCGACCTACGCGTGGACGGTGGACACCACGGCTCCGGACACCACCATCGTGAGCGGTCCGCCCGCGGTGACGAACGCCACGTCGGCCACCTTCGACTTCAGCTCCAATGACGCGTCCGCAAGCTTCGAGTGCCAGCTGGACGGCGCGGCTTACGTGCCCTGCACCGACCCGGTGACCTTCC
>JBKGHK010000578.1:0-6523 GCA_046520375.1 Pyxidicoccus sp. 3LFB2 | reverse complement strand
CGGCCGGCGCCACGTGGGACGTGGTGCCCGCGCAGGGCGGGTGGAGGCGCGGTGCTGCGGCTCCCCCGGGAGCCGGGGGAGGAGGCCACGTGGCCTGGCCCTGCTGGACGCGGGCGTGCTGGGCACAGCCGGGCTTCTTCTACGACTTCGGCGGCGGCGCCTGGCTGGTGCTGTCGCTGCTGCCGACGCCCGAGGTGTTCGCCGCCGCCGTGGAGGTGCTGGCGCGGGTGTTGGGGGAGGCCCCCGTCAGTCCGCCGGCGGGTTGATGAGCTGCACCGTCTCGAAGGCGCCGTTCACCACGCGCCACAGCTCGTACTCGGACGGGGCCTCGCCCGTCTCGTTGTCGAAGTCCAGCTCGCCGCTGGCGCCCTTGATGTTGATGACGGTGCCCGTGCGGATGGCGGCCCGGGCGCTGATGAAGTCGTTGAAGCCCAGGTTGAAGGCGGGAGCGGAGACCCCCGCGGCCGGCGTCACGCGCGTGAGCCCCTCGGCGATGCGGGTTCCGGTGATGGGCTGGGGCTTGCTGGCGTCCGGGCCCGCCGCATAGGCCGCGCCCAGGGCCACCATGTACATGGCGTCATAGGCGTGCGCGGTGAAGGAGAACTGGCCCGGGTCCTTGCCGTACGCGGCCTGGAAGCGGTTGGCGAACTGGCGGTACACGTCGGCGCCGGGCCGGGCCTGCGCCGGGGCGGTGCCGTAGGCGCCGGTGACCAGGCCGCTGTTGGCGCCCAGCGAGGTGAACAGGCCCGGGTCCTTGCCGGCGTCCGTGAAGAACCACTTCACCCCCGCGCGGCTCTGGGCCGGGAGCTGGTTGATGATCTTCGCGTTGTCCTCGGAGAAGCCCACCAGCACCGCGACGTCGGGCTGCTTGCTGGTGATGGCGCTCACGACCGGGGTGACGTCCGCGTTGCGGTTGTACTGCGCGGAGGTGACCACCAGCGGCTCCAGCAGCCGGCGGAGCAGCACGCTGAACAGGCCCTGCCCATACGGGTCATCCACGTAGGCGATGACCACGTTGTCCGTGCCGGCGAAGGGCTGCGTGCCACCCGCCACGACGATGTCGCCCTGGAGCAGGTCGCCGATGATGCGCCCCTGCAGCGTGTCGGACGGGGCCGTGCGCCACACCAGGCCCGCGGTGCCCTGCGGCTTGTCGGGCAGGGTGGCGATGTCCGGGCTCGTCGAGGTGTGGGTCACCATCAGCGCGCCAGCGGCGATGGTGACGCTGGAGGCGGCAATCGTCTGCGCGCTGCCGGAGGTGAAGACCACCGGCACCTCCTTCTCCGTCACCAGCCACTCGGCCTGCTCGCGCGCCCGGACGGGGTCGGAGGCGGTGTCGCAGATGTAGAGGAGGAAGGGCCGGCCGTTGATGCCCTCGCGCTGGTTCACTTCTTCAATGGCCAGCTTGATGGAGTTGAGCGCCTGCTCCTCCGACTCGTCCCGGCCGTCGGAGGTCGTCAACGGCAGCGCCGCGCCAATGGGAATGGCGTTGGGGTTCTTGGTGGGGTCGAACACCTCGCCACAGCCCACCGGCTGGGGCAGGCAGTAGCCGGCGTTGCACACCTGGGCGGAGTCGCAGTCCGCGCTGGACTCGCACTCGGTGAGGCCGCCCGCGGTGGTGAAGCTGCAGCCGCCCAACAGCAGGGTGCAGCACGTCATCAGGCTCAGTGCACGCATCAGAAGCTGACCTCCATTCCGGCGCCGGCGCCACGCGGGGCCAGCGTCACCCGAACCTCACCCGACGCGGGGGGCCCCTCCTTCGGGTAGAGGATGATGGCGGTAATCGCCCCAGCCAGGCCCACGCCAAAGCCGATGTCCGCGAGCAGCGCCTTGCTCTTGGTGTCGTCCGCGCGGGCCTGCTTGTCCTCGAGCCGGGTGGCGGTGTCGAACTGCTCGCGCGAGTCGCGCGCCTGCATGCCGAAGAGCACGCCCGCGCCCACGCCGACCACCGCCACGCCGCCCACGGCGAAGGCGGCGATGCGCTGGCGCTTGTAGGACGTCAGCGCGCGGGCGAACTCGGCCTGCTGCTGGCGCCGGTTCTCCTCCTCGGCGCGTCGGGCCGCCAGCTGCTCCTCCTCCGCCCTGCGGCGCGCGGCGTCCGCCTCGGCCTGGAGCTTCTGGCGCTCGACGTCCGCGCTGGCCGTGGCCTGCTCCTCCTTCTTGATGAGGACCTGGAGCCGGTCGATGCCGCGCGCGCTGCGCTTGAGCAGCGTGGGGTCCGTGCCCTCCGTGCTGCCGACATACTGCTGGTAGTAGGAGAGCGCCTCGCGCAGCTCGCCCGCGTTCTCCAGGGCGACGGCGATGTTGTAGAGCAGCTTCGGGTTGGGGGCCGCCTCTTGCGCCTTCTTCAGCGCCTCGGCCGCCTCCTGGTACTTCCCGGCCTGGTACAGCCGCTCGCCCTCGCGGATGAGGGTCGTCGCATTCCTGGCCCCGCGCTGGGCCAGCGCCACGGGGGGCGCGAGCACCAGGGCCGCCGTCAAGACACAAGCCAATCTCATGGGCCGGGAGCCTAGCGCGGAGCCCCCTGTCCGGCGAAGCAGGCGACTCCACTTCCCGTGAAAAGCAGCGGGGCCGCCCCACGCCTGGCTGCCAGGCGGGAAGCGGCCCCGTGGGACTTCAGGGCGCTACAGGCGGGCTCAGGTCTCCAGGCGGGAGATGAGCAGCTTGCGCTGGAGCATCAGGGCCTCGGGGGCCTTGGTGCCCAGCTGCTCGAAGAAGACCTCCTGGCTCTTGAGCTCGGCCTTCCACTCGTCCTCCTTGATGGAGGTGGCCTCGAGGACGGCCTCGGGAGCGAGGTCCAGGCCCTTGAGGTTGAGGCCCTCGTCGGCGCGCGGCACCCAGCCCAGCAGCGTCTCCTTGGTGGGGACGCGGCCGTGGACGCGGTTCACGATCCACTCGAGGACGCGCATGTTGTCCCCGAAGCCCGGCCAGATGAACTTGCCGTTCTTGTCCTGGCGGAACCAGTTGACCTGGAAGATTTTCGGCAGCTGGGGGATGGACTTCTGCATGTCCAGCCAGTGCTGGAGGTAGTCGCCCATGTGGTAGCCGCAGAAGGGCAGCATGGCCATGGGGTCTCGCCGCACGACGCCGACCTTGCCGGTGGCGGCGGCGGTGGTCTCACTGCCCATGGTGGCGCCGAGGAACACGCCGTGCGTCCAGTTGAAGGCCTGGATGACGAGCGGGACGGTGTTGGAGCGGCGGCCGCCGAAGATGAGGGCGGAGATGGGCACGCCCATCGGGTCATTGGCCTTGGCGCTCAGGACGGGGTTGTTGGCCATGGGCGCGGTGAAGCGGCTGTTCGGGTGCGCCGCCTTCTCCGTGCTGCCCTTCTTCCAGGGCCGACCCTGCCAGTCGATGAGCTCGTCCGGCACCTCGCCGTCCTTGCCCTCCCACCACACGTCACCATCCGGCGTCATCGCCACGTTGGTGAAGAGCGTGTCCTTGGAGATGGTCTCCATGGCGTTGGGGTTGGTCTTGGAGTTGGTGCCGGGGACGACGCCGAAGTAGCCGGCCTCGGGGTTGATGGCGTACAGGCGGCCATCCGGACCGGGGCGCATCCAGGCGATGTCGTCGCCGACGGTTTCAATCTTCCAGCCCTTGTACTCGGCCGGAGGAATCATCATCGCGAAGTTCGTCTTGCCGCAGGCGGACGGGAAGGCGGCGGCGACGTAGGTCGTCTCACCCTTGGGGCTGGTGACGCCGAGGATGAGCATGTGCTCGGCCAGCCACCCCTCCTCGCGGCCCAGGAAGCTGCCGATGCGCAGCGCGAGGCATTTCTTCCCGAGCAGCACGTTGCCGCCATATCCCGAGCCGAAGCTCCAGATGGTGTTGTCGTGGGGGAAGTGGCAGATGTAGCGGCGGTCCGGATTCACATCGCCGGTGCTGTGCAGGCCGCGGTTGAAGTCGTCGCTGTCGCCCAGCATGTCCAGCGCCTGCTTGCCCATGCGGGCCATGATCCGCATGTTCAGCACGACGTAGACGCTGTCGGTGATTTCGACGCCAATCTTGGTGAAGGGGCTGCCGATGGGGCCCATGGCGTAGGGCACCACGTACATGGTGCGGCCCTTCATGCTGCCGTCGAAGAGCTGGCCCAGCTTGGTGTACGCCTCGTCCGGGTCCATCCAGTTGTTGGTGGGACCGGCCTCGGTCTTGTTGGGCGTGCAGATGAACGTGAGGTGCTCGACGCGCGCCACGTCATTGGGGTTGGAGCGGTGCAGGTAGCAGCCGGGCCGCTTCTGCTGGTTCAGCGGGATGAGGATGCCCTCCTTCACCGCCTGGTCCGTCAGGCGCTTCTTCTCCTCCTCGGAGCCGTCGCACCAGACGATGTTATCCGGCTGCGTCAGCTGGGCCATCTTCGCCACCCAGGCGAGCAGCGTGGGGTTCTTCGTGGGGGCCTTGTCGCCCACCGCCGCCACTTGCGTCGAAGCCATCGAAGTATCCTCGTGTCGTCTCGAAATAGGGATTCCCGCCTGCGGTCCCAAGGGGACGGAACCTACCAACGGGAGAGACGACAAACCTTCTGGAAGGAGGGCAGGAATGCAACTGGAGTCCGGCAGTCAACCGGCCCACCAGACAGGGCTCTCCTAATTCCACTTATCAGCGACCGGGCATCCAGTAGTTGACGACACAGTGCGCCAGGGGACTCACCCCGCACACTGGGAGAACACAGGTTGAGGGCGGATTCATGACCATCGCCATTGTCCTGGGCATCGTCGTCGTCGCGCTGGTGCTGTTCTCGCTCGACACCATCCCCATCGAGGTGAGCTCGCTGGTGATTGTGTGCCTGCTGGCGCTCACGGGCGTGCTGACGCCCACGCAGGCCTTCGAGGGGTTCAGCAACGACACCGTCATCTTCATCTTCACCCTGCTGGCCATGACGCAGGGGCTTGCCTCCACGGGGGTGGTGCAGCTGGTGGGGCAGCGGCTGGCCTTCTTCGCCCGCTTCGGCCACCAGACATTCGTCATGGCGATGATGGTGGCGGTGGCGGCCTTCTCGTCCATCATCTCCAACACGGTGACGACGGCGGCCTTCCTGCCGGTGGCCATTGGCGCGGCGCACCGGGCGAAGGTGCCCAAGAGCAAGGTGCTGCTGCCGCTGGCGTACGCGTCGATGCTGGGCGGCATGGTCTTCCTCTACGGCACGTCCACCAACCTGGTGGTGTCCGCGGCGCTGCAGCGCATGGGGATGCCGGCCATCGGCGTGGCGGAGCTGGCGCCGGTGGGCTTCCCGCTGGCCATCATCGGCATCCTCATGGTGGTGCTGCTGGCGCCGCTGCTGCTGCCGGCGCGCGAGGGGCAGGGCGGCGTGGAGGACTGGACGCTGCGCGACTACCTCACCGAGGCGATGCTGCCGGCGGACTCGCGCTACGTGGGCAAGGAGCTGGCCGACATCACCGAGGGGCTGGGCCTGCGCGTCATCGGCATCCTCCGCGAGGGGCAGACGCTGTCGGCGGTGCCCACCTACCGGCTGCAGGGTGACGAGCGCCTCATCGTCGAGGGCAACCGCGAGGACATCCTCCGGGTGAAGGACCTGCGGGGCATTGAAATCCGCCCGGACGTGAAGCTGTCGGACACGGAGCTGAGCGACAAGGACACCGTCCTGATTGAAGCCAGCGTGCCGCAGGGCAGCCCGCTGGTGGGCCGCAGCCTCAAGGAGACGCTGTTCCTGGAGCGCTATGGCCTGGTGGCGCTGGCGCTGCACCGCAAGCCGGCGATTCAGCGCGTCACCAAGCTGCAGCTCCTGGGGCGCATCTTCGGCGAGCGCTCCCTGTCACTGCTGCCGCTGTCGGTGGGCGACGTGCTGCTCTTGCGCGGGCCGCGGGAGAAGGTGACGGAGCTGGCGGGAGGCGCGAACCTGGTGGTGCTCGGGGGCCACGACTACCAGCCGCCGCGCCACCGCAAGGCAGCGCTGGCGGTGGTGCTCTTCCTGGGCGCGCTGGTGGCGGGGACGCTGGAATTGGTGCCGCTGTCGGTGGCGGGGCTCACCGGCATGCTGGCGATGATTGCCACCGGGTGCGTGGACGCGCGCATCGCCTTCCGGGTGGACTGGCGGGTGGTGCTGCTCATCGGCTCCATGATGGCGCTGGGCCTGGCCATGGAGGAGAGCGGCGCGGGGAAGTTCATCGGCAACGCGGTGGCCGGGCTGGGCGCTTATGGCGGCCCCCGCACCGTCATGGGCCTGCTGATGGTGCTGACCATCGTCCTGTCGGCGCCCATGAGCAACCAGGCCGCCGCGCTGGTGGTGCTGCCGGTGGCCATCAACGCCGCGCACCAGCTGGGCGTGGACCCGCGGCCCTTCGCCATGGGCGTCACGCTGGCGGCGAGCTGCTCGTTCATCACCCCGCTGGAGCCCAGCTGCGTGCTCGTCTATGGCCCCGGGCACTACCGCTTCACGGACTTCTTCCGCCTGGGGACGCCGCTCACCGCGGTGCTGGTGGCCGCGCTGGTGGTGGCCGTGCCCTGGGTGTGGCCCTTCACCGCGGCGAGCCGCCAGGCGCCCGCGCAGGGGGCGCCGGTGAGCACCGTG
>JBKGHK010000577.1:0-6525 GCA_046520375.1 Pyxidicoccus sp. 3LFB2 | reverse complement strand
CTTGCCCGCGGCGGCCAGGGCCTCACCGGTCGTCCGGCGCAGGGCCCGCGCCTGCTTCGCGAACTCCAGCCCCTCCACCAGCTTCAGCCACTCGGCGCGCGCCCGCTCCGCATATCCCGCGTAGCCGCCGTCCTGCCGCTCCAGCTCCGCGCGCGCCTCGAACATGGCCATGATTTCGTCCACGCTCTTCGAGGCGACCTCGATGTCGGCGTCGGTCGCCGAGGTGCGCTTCGCGGTGTCCAGCTTCTCCTTCGTCGAGGCCAGCCGCTCGGTGAGCTGGGCGCGGGCGTCCGCCGCGGCCAGTACAATCTTCCGGCGGTTGACGCGGTCGCTCAGCTCCGCCATGCGCTCCTTCGTCTCCCGGGCGTACTGCGCGTAGTCCCGGTCCTTCTTGGTGAACGGGGCGCCGGCCTCCAGCACCACGCCAATCTGCTTGATGGCGTTCTCCGCCTCCTGGAGCTGCGCCTCGGTGGGCTTGTCCTTCTGGACCTGGGTGACCAGGGCCGCCGCGTTCTTGCGCGCCTCGTCGACCTTCACGCGCTGCTGCTGCAGGTCGACTTCGTACCGGCGCCGCTCCAGCGTCGCCCGCCCGTCCCTGAGCAGCTGACGGGATTCGACCGCGGTGGGGCTGACCGCGGGGTTCTTCGCGTGAACCGTCTCCAGCGTCTTCTCCAGGACGACCAGCGCCGTCTTCGCCTCCTCGAACTGCTCGGCCGTCGCCGACCGCTTCTCGACATTGCGCAGGGCCTGCATGACGTCGGCGCGCGCCGCATCGAGGCTGCGCACCTGGAGGGCCACCTCCACCTCGACGAGCGTGTTCTTCACCTCGCCGAGGTACTGGCCAATCGGCTGGCTCCGCGCGGCCTGCGGCTCGTACTTCTCCACCAGCTTCCGGACGACGAACGCCGCGGTCTTCGCCTCGGCCAGCTGCTCGGGCGTGGGCTTCCTCGCGCGGAGCGCCTTGGCGGCCGCGAGGAGCTCCTCATGGGCGGGCCCCATCTCCACCTTGACCCGGGAGACGCCCGCCTGCACCACCAGCTCATCCATCCGGCGCCGGGCCTGGGTGATTTCGGCGCGGGCCTTCTCCGCCTCCGCGCGATACGCCCTGTCTCGCTCCTCGAGCGGCTTGCCCTCGTCGAGCTGCTTCTGCAGCGCCACCGTCGCCTTGTCGGCGGCGGAGAACTTCTCGTCGGACCAGGCCTTGCCCAGCTCGGCGAGCGCGGTGGACAGCCCCTTGCGGCTCTCGTCCAAGAGCCCGCGCTGCTTCTGCGCCGACACCTGCAGCCACCGCTCGTCGATGCTCTTCTCGTGGCGGTTGAGCGTGGCCTCGACCTCGGTGAGGTAGGCGGCGAACTTCGGGTCCTGGTTCGCCAGGCTCTTGCCCTCCTCGGTCAGCTTCCGCACGCTCTGCACCGCGGCCCGGGCCTCATCCATCACCTTGGAGCCGGGGTCCTTCTCCGACAGCTTCGCCATGCGCTCGTTCATGGGTGGAAGGGCGGCGTCGATGCGCCGGCGGAACTCGTGGATGTGGACCTTGGCCCGGCGCTCGTCGACGTATTGGCGGTGCGTCCGGAGCTCCCGCCGCGCCGCGAGGACCGTCTTCGCGTACTCGAGGTCCTCCGTCTCGAAGGCCGCCCCCGCGTTGAGCGCGTCCTTCAACACCTCCACCGCCGCGACGGCGGCGTCGAGGTCGGCGTTGCTCGGCGGCTCCTTCTCGATGCGTTGAACGGCTGTCGCGAGGGCCGCGCGGGCGCTCGCCACCCGCCTCGATGCCTCGTCAACGGACTTCGCGGTGCCAGCGTCCGGAGCCGCGGCGCTTGCAGTGGCGGAGGCCAGGAGGAGGAACCCGACAATGACCAGAACTGGAGTGCGTACCATTCACGCCAACTTACTACAGACAGGTGGGGTGTCCCCGAGGGGATTCGCCTCCGGGTGGCCGCTCCCCGCGCTCAGAAGCGGCCGGCGACGCCGCCCATGAAGCCCCCACGCGGCGTGGGGCCGAACACCGGGGCCACGGGCGCTTGGCTGCCTGGGAGCGAGAAGCGCGAGGGCGGCGCCAGGTGCCGAGACAGCTCGAAGCCCGCCATCGCACCCAGGGCAGGCAGGGTCAGCAGGGCAATGGGTGCCAGGGTGCCGTCCGGGTCGGCCGCGATGGCGATGAGCCCCGCGCCCGTCCCCAGGGTGGCGCCCAGCAACGTGCTCAAGAAGCCGCCCTGGCCCTTCATCAGGCTGCCGGCGCCCCACGTCGCCAGCGCGGAGCCGGCGGCCATGCCGGACAGGGCGAAGATGACGGCCTCCGAGCAGTCCGACTCGAAGGGGGAGCACTCCGTTGCCACGATGCCAATCACCAGTCCGCCCACCCCTCCCACGAACATGCCCGCGCCACCCGACAGCGTCTCCAGGAGGATGCGAGGCGCGGTGGGCATGCCCCGGGCTTCCGGGGCCTCACCCGAGACGGAGTCCGGAGCCATGGGCTCGGTCGCCTCCGGTTCCACTTCCTCCGGCGCGGGGACGAGGGGCGGCGCGACGAGGGAGTCTTCCGGGGGCACGGCGGTGTGGGTGTCCTGCGCGAGCGCCCATCGGGGCAGGAGCGCGCACATCAGGATGATGCTGGTGAGGACGCGGAACATGAGGGGACGCTATCGCGAAATCGCGAGGTTGGAGCAGCAGGCGTCCAGCGACCGGGAGTGCCTTGACGGCGCGGCGCTCGCCCCCCATCCTGCCGCGCCCCATGCCTGTCCTTCGTGGTGCAGTCACCTTCTCGCGCTTCCGGGCTGAACCGGCGAAGGAAGCGCCTTCTGATATCAAGCGCTGGCTCACGCGCGGCCTCAAGGCGCACGCGTTCGAGCCCATCGACCGCAAGTCCGAGGAAGAGCGCGCGGCCGGCTTCGTGGAGCTGGAGAACGCGGACTCCATCGAGTTCGCCACCAGCCGCCTCTTCTATGGCGAGTACGCGCTGTTCGCCTTCCGCATCGACTCCATCAAGGTGCCCGCGGCGGCGATGAAGGCCGAGCTCACCAAGTGGGCCGCCGCCTTCGAGAAGGAGAATGCCCGTCCGCCCAGCCGTGGCGAGAAGACGCAGTTCAAGGGCGAAATCCGGCAGATGCTGCGCAACCGCGCCACGCCCCGCACCGCGGTGCTGGACGTGAGCTGGAACCTCAAGACGCAGCAGGTGCAGATCTGGGCCGCGTCGCGCAAGACGGTGGATGAAATCATGGTGGCGCTGGAGAGCGCGCTGTCGGTGAAGTTCATCGGCATGACGCCGGCGGACCAGGCGCGGACCGAGGGGCTCGACGAGGCCTCCCTGGGGCCCACGGCGGAGCTGATTGGCATGGAGCTGCCCGCGACGGCGGCGGACGAGGTGAGTCATGGCGGGGCGTGAGCAGGCACGGGCCGAAGCGGCCTTCATGCGGGGCGACACCGGCGTGGACGGCGCCGCCACCGAGGAGAAGCAGGACGAGGCCGAAGTCGAAAAGGGCAAGGCCCGCGAAGCGCTCCTGCGCGGCCGGGCCTACCTGGGCCGCGAGTTCCTCACGTGGCTCTTGTGGCGCTCGGAGTCGGGCGACGTGCTCATCGAGCACGAGGGCGAGGGCGTCACCGTGCTCTTCATGGGCCGCGTGGTGCTGCGCGGCGTGGCCGGCGACGTGACGGAGATGAGCGCCAAGGGCACGCTGGCGCCGTACTCCGAGCAGGTGAAGCACTCGTTGGACAGGGGCCTGCTGGTGGCCCAGGCGCGGCTGCGGCTCACCAACGGCGAGAAGGAGTACGAAGTCACGGTCGACTCCGAGTTCCTCGACATCCGCGCGGCGAAGCTGCCGGCGCTGATGAGCGAGGAGGAGGACGACCAGATTTCCGAGCGCCTCTTCCTCACCGAGCAGCTCGCGGCCATGGTGGACGCGCTGGTGAAGGACTTCCTCGGCATCCGCGCGGGCAAGGCCTGGAGCAAGCAGGTGGTGCCGGCCATGAAGGAGTGGATGCGCGGCGAGGAGAAGGGCGCGGATGCGCTCTCCAAGGCCGCCCGGGCCCGGGGCCGCGACGCGCGCACCGCGCGGGCGTGATTCAGCGCGGGACCGGGCGCGCCCTCGTGAGCGCGCCCGGCCCGGAAAGTCACCGGCAGAAGCTCACCGCGGGCTGCACACCGTGGCGCCCTCGTTCCAGATGGTGACGTTGCCCACCGGGTAGACGGAGCAGTAGGCGCCGCAGCAGTCCGCGTCCGAGCGGCACTGCGAGCCCAGGGGCCGGCAGGCGAAGATGGGCGGCGTGGTGAGCGCCGCGGACGAAATCGTCTGCATGGCAAAGCCCGGCCCGGACCACGCGAGCTGGGCGTGGGCGTTGCCGTAGCCCTCGAAGAACTCCATCACCAGGTCGTGCGTGCTGCCGGCCGTCATGGACACGTTGGCGCTGAGCGTCTGGCCGCCGGGCGCCTCCATCCAGTTGTCCAGCAGCAGCGTCCCGTCGAGCCACAGGCGCACGCCGTCCTCGGTGCTGGTGCGCAAGGTGTACGTGCCCGTGGCGGGCGCGGTGAGCGTGGCGGACCAGCGCGCGGACCAGCGGTCCGCCGGCACGCCGGGCGCCGCGGCGGTGGCGCCCCAGAAGGTGGAGACCTGATTCTCCCAGCGCACGGCGGCGCGGTTGTAGAGGAACTCGGAGGTGAAGTACTCGGCCTTCACGCCCGGCTCTCCCTCGGGCACTTCGGGCGTGCACACGCTGTCGCCCTCGTTCCAGATGGTGACGTTGCCCACCGGGTACACGCTGCACACCCCGGAGCGGCACTGCGAGTCCCCGGTGCAGTGGGCGCCCAGCGGCCGCGCGAGGTCGAACGCGGACGTCTGCAGCCGGGACACCGGCACGTCCTGGAGCGGCTGGCTGGGGCTCTGCCACCGCAGCAGCAGCGAGGCCGCGTCCTGCGCGTCGAAGAACTCCAGCACGAGGCTGGCGGGGATTCCGGCCGCGAGCCGGATGCTGCCCGAGTGCTGCTCGCTGGCGTGCTCGAACCAGTCGTCCACCACGAGCTGGCCGTTCACCCACAGGCGCACGCCGCCCGCCGCGATGGTGCGGAAGGTATACGTCTGCGAGTACGCGGGCGTGACGTAGCCCTCGATGCGGGCGCCGAAGAAGTCCGAGGGGAGCCCCGGCACGGGCGCGCCGGTGCCGAAGGACAGATTCACGTTGGACAGGTGGCGCAGCACGGGCACGCCCTGCATGCGGATGTTGGGGAAGTAGCGGGCCGTCACGCCCGGCTCGGACGTGGCGAACTTGAAGACCACCGCGTACTGCGCGTTGGTGCCCTGCGCGGGCGCCGCCATGCCGCCGCCGAGGATGAGCGTCCCCGTCGGCACGCTCTTCACGTACACCTTCATCGGCGTGGAGGGGTTGGTCGACGTGGAGGACGGGTCGTTGGTGGCGAAGTTCTCGTCGGTGAGCGACCAGGTGCCATCCGCCAGCCACGCTGGCAGCACGGTGTTGCGGCGGTCCATGGCCACGTAGACGGTGGCGGCACTGTTGAGCCTCAGCCGCACCTGCTGCGTGCCGGTGTACAGCTTGTCGTCATTGGCGGCCTGGAGCAGTACGCCTCCCTGCAGGCGCGGGGACAGGCCGGTGATGGCGTGCGTACGGTCGATGTAGAGCGCCGTGCCCACCTGCGCCGTGGCGAAGGTGTAGGCCTTGCCGGTGGCCACGGCCTCCAGCGTGACGAGTCCATTGCTGGAGGTCTGCGCCTGGGCGCTCGACTCGAAGGTGTCAGCGGGGCCGGGCTCCTGTGAAGGGCCACAGGCGAACAGCGTGGTGAGCGCGAGCACCCCGGCCAGCAGGCCGGGAGCGGAAGGAAATCGCATCGGGGGGAGTCCTCTCGAAAGGGGAGGCGCAACTTGCGCCACGGGCCCGTGGAGAGGGAAGGGACGCGAGGCGCCGTCACGAAGAAATGAAGCGCCCCGCGTCACAACTTTTCCACGCCGCTGCAGCCACTAGCGAGCCTGGCTCCGGCGGCGCACCCAGGCGAGCGCGAGGCCTGGCACCAGCACCATGCCCGCGAAGAGCAGGAGGAAGGACTCCAGCTGCGCCGCCGTGGCGCCCAGGGCCGCGTAGGTGGCGGACACGCCCAGGTTGGACAGGGCGCACACCGTAAAGAAGCGACGCGGGGGCATGCGGCTGGTGCCCGCGAAGACGACGGACGTCTCGGCCAGCACCGGCACCGCGCGGCACACCAGCAGGAACCAGGGGCCGGGCCGCTCCGAGGCGCGAGCCAGCCGCCTCCACTCGCCTCACCCGCCATGCGACCGCAGCGCCGACGTGCCCGCCCGGGCGCCCAGGGCGTAGCCCACCGCGCAGGCCCCCATCATCCCCACCCAGTTGGTGGCGAGGCCGCCCCAGAAGCCCAGCAGCCCTCCGGCCGCGGTGCTCACGAGGCTGGAGGGCACGGGCAGGAAGATGTCCCCGGCGAGAAGCCCGCCCAATACTCCTGCCACCTGCCATGCTGGAGGCCGGGCCGAGAGGAACCGCTGCGCCACCGCGTCCACGTCGGCGCCG
>JBKGHK010000576.1:4479-6546 GCA_046520375.1 Pyxidicoccus sp. 3LFB2 | reverse complement strand
GGCGCCGGGGTGGGTGCCCTCCGGCGGGGCGGAAGGCGGGGCCCCGGGGGCCTTGGGCGCCTGGGACAGCAGGGCCAGCGTCAGGAGCGCGGCCTTCATGGCGCGACCCCCGCCTTGCGGAGGATGGCCTTGCGCCGGTCGTCCTGGAGCTGGAGCGTCTCCAGCTCCTTCTCGTACGCCAGCTTCTCCTCGCCCTTGGCGTTCCACGAGGCCAGCACGAGCCAGTCCAGCATGGCGGCCTCGCCGCCCTGGTAGAGGATGCGCGCGGCGCTGGCGGCCAAGGCCCGGTCCTTGTCCTCCAGGAGCGGCTTGAGGGCGGGGGCGGCCTTCTTCGCGCTGACGCCCTCGTACAGCTCCAGCCCCTGCCGGCGCACGAAGCGGTCCTGCGAGCCCAGCAGCTTGCCCGCGAAGGCAAAGCCGTCCTGCGAGCCCAGGCGGCACAGGCCGCGCGCCGCCGCGAAGCGGGTGCTCTCCGAGTCACTCTCCAGGAAGGCCTTGAGGGCCGGCGTCTGCTTCGTGTCCCCGGTGTCGCCCACGGCGGCCAGCATGGCGGCGCGCACCTCCAGCTCCTGCTCCGCCTTCGCCGCCTTCACCAGCGGGGGGCCCATCTTCGTGTTGCGCGAGGCGCCCAGGGCCCGTGCCGCCTCCTTGCGGACGCCGCTGCTCTTGTCCTGCAGGAGCGGCAGCAGCACGCCGGTGTTGCGGGACTTCAGCCGGGCCAGGCCCTGAGCGGCGTACATGCGCACCGCGCTGTCATCGTCGGACGCGAGCCGCGCCAGGGTGGGCTCGGCGGAGCGCGTCTCCAGCCCGGCCAGCACCGCGGTGAGGTTGCGGCGCACCCGCTCGTCCAGCGCCTTGCGCAGGATGAGGGCAATCTCCTCGGCGGCGTAGGACTCCTCCCGCAGGTAGCGCAGGCGGGAGACGGCCGCGGGCACCGGGCCGCCCTGGAGGACGCCGTGGAGCACCTGCTCCGTCTCGGCACGCCGCTGGCCGCGCTTCGCGGTGGAGGCAGGGCCGGACAGGGCGAGCAGTGGGAGCAGCAGCGCGAGCAGGAGGACTGGGCGGACGGGCGGGCGCACGGGGGCGGACGATGGCAAGCGCGGGGCCAGCCGTCAAAGTCCAGCCCCCACGCCCGGCCCCCCGGTCAGCTGGGTCTGCCCGATTCTTGACCCCCCAAAGGGTGATTGATACGACCGGCGGAGTCTTTCCCTCTCTAGAGGCGCCACCCTATGAAGAAGCTGCTGGTGTTGGTGGCGGTGTCGGGGGCGCTCGCCGCGTGCGGCCCCGTGAAGTCCACCGCGAACATCCTCGACGCCGAGGTGCAGATCCAGGCCGCGCGCACGGCGGGGGCCGACAAGCTCGCCCCCTTCGAGTGGACCGCCGCCAACCTGTACCTCGCCAAGGCACGCGAGGAGGTGGGCTACTCCGACTACCAGGCCGGCGTGGACTTCGCGGTGAAGGCCTCCCGCTACGCCAATGAGGCCCGCGAGAAGGCCATGGCCACCGCCGGCGGCACCGAGTCCGGTGGCCGTCCCCAGACCCCGTGACGCCCGAGCGAATCCCGATGAAGCGTCCCCTCCTGGTCGCGCTGCTTCCCCTGCTCTTCACCCTTGGCTGCGTCAGCGGCAGCAAGATTCGCGCTGACACGGAGGTGCTCGCGGCGGACGTCGAGCGCGCCCGTCGCAGCGGCGCCCTGCGCTGCGCCCCGGTGGAGCTGGCCACCGCTGAAGCCCACCTCGACTTCGCCCGGGGCGAGCTGAGCCAGGGCAACAGCGGCCGGGCCAACAGCCACGTGCGCACCGCGGACACCGCGGTGGACCGCGCGCTGGAGCTGTCCAAGAACTGCGCCCCGCGCCAGGTGCTCGTCCGCGACAGGCCCGAGCCGCAGCAGCCCCAGCAGACGCAGCCGACCCAGCCGACCAAGCCCCAGGAGCAGGTCGTCGTCCGGATTGAAGAGACGGACAACGACGGCGACGGCACGCTGGACAAGGACGACCCCTGCCCCGACCAGGCCGAGGACAAGGACGGCTTCCAGGACGAGGACGGCTGCCCCGAGCCGGACAACGA
>JBKGHK010000576.1:0-4379 GCA_046520375.1 Pyxidicoccus sp. 3LFB2 | reverse complement strand
CGAGGACAAGGACGGCTTCCAGGACGAGGACGGCTGCCCCGAGCCGGACAACGACCAGGACGGCCTCGTCGACAGCGCGGACAAGTGCCCCACGGAGACGGGCCCGGTGCAGAACGTGGGCTGCCCCATCCTGGACAAGGACGGCGACGGGCTGAACGACCCGCAGGACAAGTGCCCGGACGAGCCGGAGGACAAGGACGGCTTCCAGGACGAGGACGGCTGCCCGGACCTGGACAACGACAGCGACGGCATGCCGGACGGTCAGGACAAGTGCCCGCTGGAGGCCGGCCCCGCGGAGAACGGCGGCTGCGCCGACAAGGACCAGGACAACGACGGCATCGTCGACCGGCTGGACGCGTGCCCGGATCAACCCGGTGTGAAGGAGGAGCGCGGCTGCGCCAAGCAGTACAAGATGGTCGTCATCAAGAAGGACCGGATTGAGATCAAGAAGCAGATCACCTTCGGGTCCGGCTCGGCGAAGATTGTCGGCAAGCAGAGCTTCGCCATCCTGGATGACGTGGCCGCGGCGCTCCGTGACGCGCCGTGGATCAAGAAGATTCGCGTCGAGGGCCACACGGACTCGCTGGGCAGGGACGAGGCCAACCTGCGGCTGTCGCAGAAGCGCGCGGACGCGGTGAAGGCGCAGCTGCTGCGGCGGAACATCGACCCGGGCCGCATCGAGGCGGTGGGCTTCGGCGAGACGAAGCCCATCGGCCCCAACAACACCAAGGCCGGCCGCGCGCAGAACCGCCGCACCGAGTTCAACATCGTCGAGCAGTGAGCCACCCCGCCCCGGCCCTCATGCGGCCGGGGCGTCAGGCGGAATGAAGCGAAGCGCCTCCGCGGCCCCAGGCTCCGGAGGCGCTGCTGTTTTCAGGGAGCGGGGAGCCATGGAAAGCGCAGCCCCGCCCTTCCCTGTCCGGAAGCCGGATTCAGCAGCAGCAAGAGGCGAAGAGACGCGCCCATGCCGTGGCGTGAGGGGCCAACAAGCCCTTGATGCATGAGCGGGCAGGCCCCGCGCGGGGCGAGAGGGCCGAGCCCTTCGCTGCCATGGATGGCCTTGAGCACGCGCTTCGCGCAGCGAAGCACGAGGCCTCGATGACGCCAGCCACCCACGAGCCGAGAGCAGCCTCAGCCGCCCTTGAGCAGCTCCTGGAGCACCTCGGTGGCGTACGCGCCCCGGGGCAGCTCGAAGGTGAGCCACAGATTCTCGCCGCCCTCGGGCTCGGAGGACGGCTCAACGGTGAGCTCGGGCGAGCCCAGGCGGACGCGGTAGGCCCGGCGCGCGCCTTCCGTCTCGCCGCCACCGCGCTTGAAGTCCTCCACCGTGACGCCCTCGGCGACGAGCAGCCGTGCCTCGGCCTCGGCGACCTCTCCAGCGGAGGCCGGCATCTTCGGCCCGAAGATGGGCCCGGCCGGGCTCACCTCGAAGGCGGCCACGCGCGGGCCATCCACCTCGGGCGCCTCGCAGACGAACAGGCCGCCCGTCTCTTCCTTGCGCAGCACGTCCCCGAGCAGCGCGGTGGCCAGCGTGCCCGCGCGCAGGCGTTCGGCCAGCGCCCGGTTGAAGAGGCGGGACTGGAAGGCGGACAGGTACAGCTTGCGCTGGAAGCGGTCCGGCCGCTTCGGCAGCCGCTGCCCCAGCACCAGCAGCCGGCCCAGGTCCGCGTTGTCACCCGCGCGGCCAAAGCGCTGCTCACCGAAGTAGTTGGGCAGGCCCCGCTCCACCAGCCGGGAGAACGTCTCCCGCGCGGCGCCCACGTCCTTCACACCGCGCAGCCGCAGGCGGAAGCGGTTGCCGCGCAGGTGGCCGGTGCGGAGCTTGTTGCCGTGCCGCTTCGCCCACAGGACGCTCACTCCGTCCAGGGTGAAGTCACCCACCTTCGCCTCCGCCCGCGCGGGCACGGAGATGAGCTGCCGGGTGACGGCCTGCCGGTCCTTCATCCCCGCCACGCCCACGTCGTCCTCGGACACGCCCAGCGCCAGCGCCAGCGCCTTCACCACCTCGCGGGTGTCCCGGCCGCGCTTCTCCACCCAGAGGTAGAGGTGCTCGCCCTCGCCGGAAGGCAGGTACGCGGGCACCTCCTCCACCTCGAAGTCCTCGGGCACCAGCTTGAAGGCGCCGCCGCAACCGGGCACGTCCGCCGTCAGCCGGGGCAGCTCCAGGTCCGCCGTCACGGCGCCTCGAGCGTGGCCAGCAGTTCCTTCACGCGCCGGGCGAGGTCCTCATCCGCGCGCGACTCCAGAAGCTCGCCGGCCTGGAAGAGGAGGAAGAACATCACGTCGCTCAGCGCCTGCTTGAAGGACGCCAGCGGCTCGCTGCCCAGCTGCGAGCGGTGCCGCTCGAAGCCCTCAATCAGCTTCGCCTCGGGCAGGCTGCCATCCGCCGCGAAGGCCAGCCCCTCCAGCACCGGCGAGGACGACAGCGCCTGGCCGGAGAGCGCGGCGTTGGCGGCGGCGATGAACTCGCGGTCCATGCCCTGCTTGGCCACCTCGTCGCGAATCTCCCGGAAGATGAAGTTGAAGACACGCGCCACCGGGCGAGGGTCCACCACCGGCACGACACGCGCGGGCGGAGCCGTCGGCGCGGCGGCCACGGGCGCCACCTTCTGCGGCACGGGCGTGGGAGCGGTGGCAGCGGCCCCGGCCACCGCGAGGGGCTTGTCCGTCACCGACGCGAAGCCACCCTCCAGCAGCCGGAACACCACCTTGGTGATGTCGAACTCGGACAGCCGGGCCGCGTGGCCCAGCTCCAGAATCGTGCGCCGCCCGTCGAGCAGCGCCAGCACCCGGTCCTCGTCCTCCTCCAGCTTCCCGTCGGACGGACGCTTGCGCGCCACGTACAGCCGCCCGTGGGGGATGCGCTTCCGGAAGTGCGCCATCTCGTCAATCTTCCGGATGCTGTCCATCAGCAGGCTCTGCGTGGACAGCTGGATGATGTGGCCCGTCTTCTCGTCCACCGGCTGGTCCACGAGGAAGAAGCTCCCCTCGCGGCACAGGACGATGGCGTGGAAGATTTCGCTCACCTGGTGGGTGACGCACTTGAAGAGGTCATGGGCCTGCAGCAGGCCCTTCTCCACCAGCGCGCGGCCCACCTTGGAAGGCGGGTGCTCGCGCAGCACCGTCTCCACCTGGGGCCGCTCGACGTAGCCCAGGCGCACCAACACCTCGCCCAGCCGGTCCGCCGGGTCGTCCGAGGAGGCGCCGCGCACCTCGCCCTCGCGGAAGGTGACGGAGCGCTCGCCGCCCGGCGAGGTGACGCGGATGAGGCCGCTCCAGCGCGACTGGCTGAGGAAGGCGATGAGGTCCGACAGCGGGAAGCCGCCCGCGTCCCCGGACAGCACCACGCGCGGCACGGGGATGGAGCCGCCCTCCGCGGGGGTGCGCGAGAAGACGAGCAGGTCGGGCGCCGTCGGCATCAGCGCGTACGTCCCCGAGCGCCCCGCGAGTGGCGAGGGAGCCTGTCTGTCCTCGGGGGCGAGCTGACCCGTCCCCTCGATGCGGAAGCGCGCCATCATGCCCGCGGTCAGTCAGCGCCCCAGGCGTTGTTGTTCGTGCGCCACTCCAGCTCATCCTCCAGGCTGTGGGAGAGCATCTCGTCCTGGATGAAGCCCAGGTCGAGCGGGCGGCCATTGAAGTACACCGAGGGCGTGCCGCTGATGCCGGCGGCCCGGCCCTGGTTGCGGAAGCCCTCCAGCTCCTGCTTGTACATGTCCGACTTCAGCACCGCGGCCAGCTTGTCCCCGTCCAGCCCCAGCCCCTTGGCCAGCGCGGGCAGCGCCTCGGGCTTGAGGTTCTCCTGGTGCTCGAAGAGGGCGTCGTGCATGGGCCAGAACTTGCCCTGGTCCCTCGCCCACAGCGCCGCCTGGGCGGCGGGCAGCGCGTTGGCGTGGTTGGCCAGGGGGAACGGCAGGTAGCAGAAGCGCACCTGCTGGGCGTGCTTCTTCGCGAAGGCCTCCAGCACCGGGCGGGCCTTGGCGCAGAAGGGGCACTCGAAGTCGGAGAACTCCACCACCGTCACCGGCGCGCTGGCGGGCCCGGTGCACATGCGGTCATCCACCTTGAACTGCGCCCGCGAGTCCCGGAAGGCGGCGTAGTACTGGGACAGCGAGACGATGACCTCGGTGGCGGGGTTGCCGTCGGACACCATGCGCGCGGCCACCCGGGCCATGCGCTTGGCATGCCGGCAGCCGGTGTGCTGCTTCAGGCAGGCGCCCAGGGTGTGGGGACAGCCGCAGTAGCAGAACTCGTCGCTGAGGACGGTGGCCAGCTCGCGCTTCGCCGTCGGGGGCAGCGAGGAGAAGTCCATGCCCGGAATTCCGCTGAGGACGGCGGCGGGGTCCGAGGGCGCGGCGGCGGCGGCGAGCGGCGGGGTGGCG
>JBKGHK010000575.1:0-6551 GCA_046520375.1 Pyxidicoccus sp. 3LFB2 | reverse complement strand
GCGTCGGCCGCCTCCGCGGCGCCGGAGATGGAGCGCCCGATGCGGCGGGAGAGCGCCCAGGCCCCGGTGGCGCTCAAGAGCAGCATGGCCAGCCCGAGCAGGCCTCCCGCCAGCAGCGAGCGCCGCACGGGCGCGTCGAGCACGTGCCGCGCGCTGACCACCGTGACGGCCCACCCATGGGTGGAGTGGCTGAAGGCGGCGTAGACCGGCTCGCCCTCCATGGAGGTGTTCGCGAAGACGCCCTCGTGCGCGGCGCGCGTCTGCTCGATGAAGCGGGGCGTCGCGGGCTGGCCCACGAAGCGCTCGGGGCTGCGGGTGCGCGCGGCCACGATGCCCCGGGTGTCCACCAGGGTGCGCGTCCACTCGACGTCGTCCGAGGCCTGCCGTGCCACCACCTCGCTGAACGCGCTGGCGCTGATGACGGCCGTGAGCACGTAGCGCAGCTCACCGTCGCGGACCACGGGGACCCGGACGGGAACCGCCAGCTGCTTCTTCTCCCCGCGTCCCTGGGCCAGGTCTCCCACCACGGGCCGCAGCGTCTTTCGCACCCGCTCGAAGCTGTCCCGCTCCGCGAGCGGCGGCAGGGGGCTGCCCGGAGCCGCCGACGCGTTCAGCAGTGGGACGCCATCCGGCGACACCAGGATGACGGTCAGCCACCCGTGCTGGGTCTTCAGCACCCGCGAGCTCTGCGTGCGGAAGCCCTCCAGGTCACCCGTGTCGAGAAACGCGGAGGCGGCCAGCGCCTCGAGGGTGCGCAGCGAGCCGGCCATCTCACTGTCGAAGGCCTCCGCGAGGGAGCGCGCCGAGGTGAGCACCCGCCGCTCCGTGGCCTCGCGCTCCGCGCGCGCGAGGAAGAAGAACAGGACGCAGGCGAACGCCGTCATTGGCAGCAGCGTGCCCAGCACGAGCCGCACCAGGTGCCAGCGCAGCGGCAGGGGATGACGGGGGCGTGGCGCCATGGTCCAGGGGAGTCCGCGAGGAAGGGGCTGCGCCTGCCCGGGTGGTAGGGCAGGGCGCGCAGGAGCGGACCATTCCCCCGGCTTCGCCGCAAGTCATCCGCCCGTCACACGTCCAGTACGCGGAGGACGGTCAGCGGGCAGGCATGCACGTTCGTACAGCCTGGGTGGTCAGGCGGGCGGGCGTGGGCCCGCCGTCTCACCAGTTGGTGTGGCGGTAGTCCTTGAAGAAGTTGCCCCACACGTACTGGCCGGTGTTCTCCGAGGAGATGACGGGGTCCACCACGCGGGCCGCGCCGTCGACGATGTCCAGGGGCGGCTGGAAGTCGAGGTCGTTCAGCTTGCGCTCCGCGAACAGCGCCGGGTCTTCATCGGTGACCCAGCCGGTGTCCACGGCGTTCATGTAGATGCTGTCCTTCGCGTAGTCCGGCGCGGAGGTGTGCGTCATCATGTTCAGCGCGGCCTTCGCCATGTTGGTGTGCGGGTGCCGGTCCGTCTTCGTCCCGCGCGAGAAGCTGCCCTCCATCGCGGAGACGTTGACGATGTGGCCCGGCGTGGAGCGCTCGCGCATCATCAGCGGCTTGAGCTTTCCGCAAAGGATGAAGGGCGCCACCGCGTTCACCAGGTGCACCTCCAGCATCTCCGCCGTCGGCACGTCCGCGAGCTTCATCCGCCACGAGTTCATGTCGCGCAGGTCCACCTGCTGCAGGTCCGCGTCCAGCCGTCCCTCGGGGAACAGGGCGCGGGTGTCCCCCTCCTGCTCCATGCCATAGGGCAGGAGCGACAGCGCGGCCGACGAGTGGATGCCCAGGGCCGGGTCGTTGCTGCGCCAGGTGGGCGCCAGCGCCGGGGCGTCCGGGCCTCCCGAGGCGAGGGCCGGCTGCACCGCCGCGACACACGCCTGATGGCCGGCGAGCAGCGGACGGGCCGCCTCGGGCAGCTCGGCCACGCGGCGCAGCTCTCCCGCCAGCAGGTGCGCATAGAAGCCGGGGGGGCGGCGCACCGTCTGGGCGGCGTTGTTGATGAGGATGTCCAGCCGCGGTGCGTCTGCTCGATGTAGCGCGCGAACAGCTCCACGCTGGGGGGCGTGCCGCAGGTCCAGGCCGTGGATGTGCAGCCGGTGCGACCACTCCGCGAAGTCGGGCTCGCGCACGTAGCGCTCGGCCGCGTCGTTGGGGAAGCGGGTGGTGGCGATGACGCGCGCGCCGGAGCGCAGCAGCATCAGCGAGGCCTGATAGCCAATCTTCACGCGCGCGCCGGTGATGAGGGCCACCTTGCCGCCCAGCGGCGCCCGCTGGGTCCGCTTGGCGTAGTTGAAGTCCGCGCACTCGGTGCACATCGAGTCGTAGAAGAAGTGCAGCTTGCGGTACTCCGCCTTGCACACGTAGCACTTGCGCGGGTCGGCGAGCACACGCTCCGGGCCCGTTTCCGTCGGAGGCGGCGGAGGGAGCTGGGGCACCGTGAAGACGGCGGCCTTGCGCAGGCTGCGAATCTCGGTCGTCGCGCGGACGGTGCGGTCATGGCTTTGCTTCGCCTGCCGGCGCTCGCGCCTCATGGTCTTCACGAGCCGCGTCTTCGTCTCCCGGTCCGGGAACACCACCTGGGTCGCGGCGGTCAGCAGGGCGACCTTCTCCGTCTCGGGGAGCTCCACCATCAGGCGCCGGTCCCGGGCCATGGCCTGCAGCAGCCGGGTGCACTGGCGCACCTCGTCCAGGGACATCTCGGTGGGAGGGGCTGCATCCGGGGGCAAGGAGAGAGTCTCGGCGTCCTTCATTCCCGGGTGAATACCTTCTGGAGGGACGAGAGGGAAGAACGGCGTCAGGCGCGGGCTCGACGGGTGGCACGCAGGGCGAGAGGCCGGGCCAGGGCTCCCACCCCGCTCCCGGCTTCAGGTCCCGGGTGGCCCCGGCCCTACTTCGCCTCTTTCGGACGGGGCAGCGGGGACACGTGGCTGGCGACGATGCGCCACTTCCCCCCGCGCTTCACCAGCGTGTCGGTGAATTGCAGCTCGGCGGCGAAGGGCTGTCCGCCCGAGGTGCCCTTCACGGAGGTGATGCCATTGACCACGGCCGTGTCCCCGTAGAAGCGCACCTTCATGTCGTGGTTGCGGAACACCTCGTAGCGGGGCTCCTTGTTGCGCAGCTCGGTGAGCGTCTGCTCCCGGGTGGTGACGCTCCCGGACGAGCCGGTGAGGGTGAAGCCGTCCGCCAGGAAGTCGGAGGCCGCGCGGACATCTCCGGTGCGGAAGGCCTCGCACCCCGCGTGCAGCGCTTCGAGCACGGCGCTCTCCTCGGACTTCGGCGCCGCGAGGGCGGGAGCGGCCAGGGCGAGCAGCATGAGACACGCGGCGAGGGGCTTCATCATCGGTTCATCCTTCCGGGCTGGGGGCGAGGCCGGAGAGCGTACCTGGACCCACGCGGCGGCCGGCCCGAAGGCCCTCACCGCGAAACCTCCGGCCAGTTGACGGACGGTCAGTGCAGGCCCGCCTGCTAGCCTGTATGGCTTTGACAACCGGGGGGCCGGGGCGCACCACGGCCGACCCCACCGAGGAGACATACATGCGCAGCGGAGTCGGTTTCGACTGGGGTCGTCGTGTCATGGGCGGGCTGCTCACCCTGTGGCTGGCGGGATGTGGCGGCGCGGAAGCGCCGGAGCTGGAGCCGGTGGCGCAGGCGCCGGGCACCGGGACGGCGGCGCTGGCGGCGGACGCGGTGGACATCCGCGAGCAGCTCGAGGCCATCCCCGGCCTCACCGTGCTGAGCGACACCTTCGTCGACGGGTTCCGCTTCTTCATCCTGGACTATGACCAGCCCGTGGACCACCGCCACCCGGCGGGCGCGCGCTTCCAGCAGCGCATGACGCTGATGCACCGCGACCCGGCGGCGCCCATGGTGCTCGACACGGAGGGCACGGGCCTGTTCACCGAGCCGATTCCCAGCGAGCCCGCGGACCTGCTCCAGGGCAACCAGCTCGCCGTGGAGCACCGCTTCTTCGGCACCTCGCGCCCCGCGCGCCTGGACTGGAGCAAGCTGACCATCCAGCAGGCGGCGAAGGACATCCACCGCGTCGCCCAGGCCTTCAAGCCGCTGTACACGGGACGCTGGCTGTCCACGGGTGTCTTCAAGGGGGGCACCGCCGCGCTCACCCACGCGTACTTCTTCCCCAACGACACCCACGCCATCGTGACGTACTCGGCGCACCACGCCCGGGGCCTCACCGACGAGCGGCATGCGCGCTTCGTCCGGAACGAGGCGGGTGACGCGGCCTGCCGCCGGAGCCTGGAGGCGGTGCAGCGGGCCACCCTGATGCGGCGCCCGGCGATGCTGCCCTTCGTGCAGGCGCTGGAGGCCGAGGGCTTCACCTTCGACGTGCTGGGCGCGGACCGGGCCCTGGAGTTCGCCGTCCTCGAGCTGCCCTTCCGCTTCTGGCAGTTCTACGGCTTCGCGGGGACGTGCGCGGACATCCCCTCGCCGGACGTGTCCGACGCGGAGCTCTTCGGCTTCGTGAGCTACGTCTCGGAGCTGGCGTTCGCCTTCTCCGACCAGGGCCTGGCGGAGTCGGCGCCCCTCTACTACCAGCGGGCCACGCAGCTGGGCGGCCCCCGCTACCCGGAGGCGCACCTGCGCTCGCTCTTGCGCTACCCGGGCCAGGACATCGCCACGTTCTTCCCGCCCCGGGGCGTGCTGAAGTTCTACGAGCCGTGGACCATGGCCCGCGTGGAGCACTGGGTGCGCTACGACGCGCAGCGGCTGCTGCTCATCTACGGAGACCAGAGCCCCTGGTCCGCGAGCGCCTTCGCCGTGTCCGCGGCCAATGACTCGTACCAGGTCATCGCCTCCGACAGCATCGGCTTCTACGGGACGCTGAGCGCGCTGCCCGAGCCCCAGCGCGGCTTCCTGCTCGGCCGGCTGTCCGAGTGGGCGGGCGTGCCGGTGCAGCCCTCCGCGCCGGGCATCTCCGCCCGGGCTCGCGCGGCGGACCCCCGGTTGCCGCGGTCTCGGTAGGACGTGTCCGGTGGCCGCCCGTGTCAGGCGGGCGGCCATGCCGGTGGGATGTACCTTGTCGCGCGGCGTCCGTCCTTACAGACTCCCGGGGATGAACTCTCGCGCGCTGGTGACGCCCATGCTGCTGTTGGCCTCCACCCTGTCGGCCTGTGTCTCGCAGCCCCGGGCCCCCGAGGAGTCCTCCGCCGAGGTGGGTCCTCCGGCCCGCCTGTGGCGGCGCAGCGCGGTGGAGCGGGACTTCGAGCGCTTCACCCGGGAAGGGACGGCGCTCGCGGCCGATGGCGCGCTGGAGCTGGATGCGACGGCGCCGACGGGCAGCGAGCCCCTTCCCGCGGGCGTGGAGGCGGATGGTGGCACGCGCTACCACGCCGGGGAGTACCGCTATGGCATGGCGGTCTCCGACACGCAGCTCGTCCCGGGTGGGTTCACCAGCGTGGTGCCGTCCTTCGACGCGCTGACGCCGCCCGGCACGTGGCTGAAGGTGACGCTCGCCGCGCGCATCGACGGCACCTGGACGAAGGACTACGCGCTGGGCGTGTGGGCCTTCGACAAGGAGCCCGTGGCGCGGCACAGCGTGAATGGCCAGCGCGACGATGACGCCGTGGTGTCCACGGACACGCTCAACCTCAAGCGCCGCGCGGACGCGCTGCGGATGACGGTGTGGCTCTACTCCTCGCGCCCGGACGTCACCCCTCGGGTGCGCGCGGTGGCGGCGGCGGTGAGCGACAAGCACGGCCTGCCCGGCGACGCCGTGTCGGACCGCAAGGCGTGGGGGACGGTGCTGGACGTGCCGGGCTACTCGCAGATGCTCTACCCGGATGGCGGGCCGGTGTGGTGCTCGCCCACCTCCGTCACGATGCTGCTCGGCTACTGGGGACAGAAGCTGGGGCGCTCGGAGCTGCGGACGACGGTGCCGGCCTCGGCGGACCGCACCTATGACTGGGCCTACGAGGGCACCGGCAACTGGACCTTCAACACCGCGTATGCGTCGGCCATGGGCGATGGGGCGCTGCACGGCATGGTGCTGCGCCTGGACAGCTTCACGCAGGTGGAGCGGCTCATCGCCGCGGGCATCCCCGTCAGCATCAGCATCGCCTACGAGGAGGGAACGCTGACGGGCTCGCCGGTGCGCCGCTCGGACGGGCACCTCATCGTGGTGAAGGGCTTCACGGCGGAAGGGGACGTGGTGGTCAACGACCCCGCCTTCAAGACGGATGAGGCGGTGGGGGTGACGTACAAGCGGGAGCAGCTGTGGCAGGCCTGGCGTCACTCGCGCCATGCCGCGTACGTGCTGTGGCCGGCGGGCACCGCGCTGCCCCCGGACGTGGTCAGCGTCCTGAGGTGAAGTTCTTCCAATCCTCCGCCGGCCCGTCCGGTTGGAATCCGCGCTGCCCCTTCCTGGAGGAACCCCCGTGTCGACCCCCTCTCCCCTCGCGGTCCCCGAGTCCTGGGACCTCGTCGTCCCCGAGTACGTGCGCGAGCTGATGCCCGTGTTCGAGACCTTCTCCCGCGACGCGCTCTCGCGGGCGGGGGTGGGGCAGGGCGCGCGGGTGGTGGACGTGGCGGCCGGGCCCGGGACGCTGTCGCTGCT
>JBKGHK010000574.1:0-6568 GCA_046520375.1 Pyxidicoccus sp. 3LFB2 | reverse complement strand
CCAGGGGCCCCGTGCGGGGGCCTCGCCTCGCGCCGCCCCCCGCCCCAGGCGATGCCCACGTTCAGCAGGCCGTCCCCCCGGAGCTCGACGCGGCCATCGTCCGGGTAGAAGGTGGTGGCCCCGGCGTCGATGCGTGGGAAGGGGCCGGTGGCAATCACCGTGACGGAGGCCGCACTGGCGGCGCACAGGTCCGCGCTCTCGGCGACCTTGAGCTCCAGCGTGCGGGCTTCCTCGTCCACCTTCTCCGGTGGGCGGAGGGAGCGTCCGTCGGCGCCCAGCGTCCAGCCGCCCCGCACCGGGCCGCACACGACGCCCTTCGCCACCACCTCCACCGTCCTGCCTCCTTCGGGCACCTGGATGACGGGGGCGGCGGCGGACAGCCCCGAAAGCAGCAGCGAGGCGAGGAGGAGTGCGCGAGCAGGGTGCATGCCCCTTTCCCAAAGCGGAGGAGGCTCCGGGGGTCAAGCCACATCGTCCCCGGCCGGGCGTCGGGACAAACGTCGGGTGGCGAAGCCCGCGTCCTTCCAGGGGCCGGACTTGGCCCGAGGCCCTGGCACCTCCACCGTCCCGCAGGCCCGGGCGAGCACGGCTGACGGGCTTTCAGGGGGGGACATGACCAGGCTGACAGTCCAGGGGTGGGTGTTGCTGGGAGCGCTGGCGTTGCCGGGCGCGGGAGTGGCCGCGCCTCACGCGGAGTGGGGGACGCGCACGCTCTACGTGGCGAACAACGCCGTCGACAGCGCGACGTGTGGCACCCGGGAGCGGCCCTGCCGCTCCCTCAGCCGCGCCATCGACAATGCCCGTGGCGGGGAGCGCATCCTCGTCGGCCCCGGACGCTACGGAGACCTGAACGGAGATGGGGACTTCTTCGACGCGGGCGAAGAGGCGGCGGAGGTGGGGTTCGGCTGCCGGTGCATGGTGCTCGTCGACAAGCGCGTGAGAATCGAGTCGACGGACGGCGCGGCGGTCACCCTGCTGGATGCCGCGGGCGCTCCGCTGGACGTGGTCAACATCACCGCGAGCCAGGTCATCTTCGGAGGAAACGGGAAGGGCTTCACCCTGACCGGGGCTCGGAGGTCGGGCGATGATGACGGCATCGGGCTGCACGTCCTGCCCGAGACGCGGGGCGTGGACGTGACGGGCAATGTCGCCAACGAGAACCGGGATTTTGGCTTCGTCATCCAGGGCAACCGGCACACCGTCAGGAACAATCAGTCCAGCAACAACGGGCACGGCTTCGCCATCGGCTCCACGGATGAGGGCCACCGCGTCTGGGGCAACGTGGCCACGTCCAACGGCACCGAGGAGAACTTCGGCCACGGCTTCATCCTGGGCCTGAGCGGGGAGGGCGACTCCGTCGTGTCGAACCGGTCCATCGGGAATGACGGCATGGGGTTCCTGCTCTCCGTGACGGGAGGCTCGGACCTGGAGTTCCGGGAGAACGACGCCATTGGCAATCGGGGCGCGGGCATCTGGGTGACGGCCAGCCCGCCGCTGTCGCTGCGAAGGAACAACATCTTCGGCAACCTGGGCGAGGCGGTGGGCGCTGTCTTCCCCGCGCTGCCCAACTGCGGCCTCGTCAATGACTCCGGCAGCACCGTGGATGCGACCCGCACCTTCTGGGGCGCGCCCACGGGCCCCGGCCCGGACCCGGCGGACGATGCGGGGCCGGGCTCCATTTGTGATCGCAGCGGCACGACGCGCGTCGTCCCGTTCGACAGTCGCGCGAGTGTCGCCGGAGACGCGCCTCGCGTGATTGGCGAGGGGGACCGGGGCGGGGAGGGCGGCGACTGAACCGCCTCGCCGGAGACGCGCCTCGCGTGAGCGGCGAGGGCGGCGACTGAGCCACCTCGGCGAGTCCGCTCACCATGGAGCCCTGCATGCTCGAAGCACCAGCAGGGCGGGGTCTTCGGTCCGCTCGCAGCAAGGTTCAGGGAACATTCCGGGGCGGTTCAGCTCACGCGCCCCGGGCCCTCCCACCGTGCGTGGGAGGGCAGGGCGGCTCAGGGCACGCAGGCGCCCACGCCGGTGTTGCCATCCAGCGGGCGGCAGGTGCCGGTGGCGCAGGCAGGCGTCCCGCTGGGACGGCACAGCGGGCGACACGTGAGGCCGCTGCCCGTGTTCACACAGGTGCTCCCCGGCGCGCACTGGTTGCTGAAGTCGCAGGACTGTCCCTCGCCCCGCGTGCCGCTGCCCGCGCACACCGGGCCGGAGGTGGACGGATAGCAGCCCAGTGGCGACGTGCAGTCCTGGCCGAAGGGGTCGCACCGCGCCGACGGAGGCCCGCACACCAGCGGCAGCTCCGAGGTGCCCGCAAGCCGCAGCACCGTGTTGCACTCGCTGGAATCTCCGCACTGGGGCGTGGCATGGCACAGCCGCCGGCAGAAGAAGCCCGTGCCGCCGTCCGCCGCAGCCTCGTCCTTGCAGAACAACCCCTGCTGGCAGGTGTCGTACGAGAGGCCTCCATCCGAGGGCGACAGCGTGCACGGCGCGCCTTCCCCCCGCGTCCCCGGCTCCACGCAGCGGCGTCGCGTGGCGCCGTCCTGGCCCACGTAGGTGCAGCGCTGGCCCTCCGCGCAGTCCTGCCGCACCACATCGCACTCGGCCGCGAAGCACCGGCTGCCCGTGCCTCCGTCGTCCAGGTCCGCGAAGTGGCAGCTCTCGCCCGTCGCACAGCCCTCCTGCCGCGCCACGTTGCACGCGAAGTCCGAGCCCGCCCCTCCGTCCCTCCCACCATCCTCCGAGGTCCTCCCACCGTCCGGGTCCGTACCTACCCCACCGTCCTCCACGGGGGTCGGCCCGGGGCCGTTGTCATCGTCGTCACACCCCCCGGCCCAGAGCGCCAGGGCCAGGGTTCCAGTCAACACCACGAGGCGAGCGCGCATCCCAAGCTCCTGAATCGAAGTACACAGGGACTTAGCTGACAGAATCCGATACAGGGGCCCCTCTTGAATCGGGCCTGGAAAGCAGCGGACACTTGGCGGGCGCCCGACTCCCGGGGCTGGCCCGGCGCGTCACCCTCCGGGGTGCTGGGTGGTCAGGTCAGCGGTATTGCCAGTCGCGTCGAACGAGGGGGTAGCGGGTGCGCATGACAACCAAGGCGGCGGATGACATGGCAGGTGGGGACTTGAGCGCATTCGCGAACCGGCGCTCGGACGAGCGTGTGGCCGCGCGGTTCGAGGTCCGCTTCGAGCAGGTGCAGGACGCGGCCCGTGCGCTGCGGGCCTACTCGCTCAACATCTCCGCGGGCGGGCTGTGCCTGCGCACGCGCAAGGCCTACGACGTGGGCTCGCAGGTGCGGCTGGGCATGACGATTGAGGGCGAGGAGTTCCACCTCACCGGCGTCATCGCCTGGGTGCGCGACGAGGCGGAGGCCATTGGCGTGCGCTTCACGGACATGTCCGACGAGGACCGCGCCCGGCTCCAGCGCGTGGTGGACAGCTTCAAGCGGTAACGCAGTCACCCGCGGGGCGGCGGGAAGGCCGCCCGCGCATGCCGGCTAGCGCTGGCTCTCCGTGTCCACGTGGCGGAAGACGCCCGAGTCGATTTCGGTGAAGCCGCAGGCCGCGTAGAAGCTGCGCGTCTCGGGCGTGCTGGCCATGGGCGAGACGAGCTGCAGCTGCTTGACGCTCAGCACCTTGCAGCGCTCCAGAATCTGCTTGATGAGGCCCCGGCCCACGCCGCGCCGGCGCCATGCCTCCGTCACCACCAGCTCGTCCACGGTGGCCACGCGGCCGCGCAGGCGCAGCTGCGGCCGGTGGGAGAAGGAAATCATGCCCACGGGCCGGTCCTGCGGGTCCCCGGCGACGAAGATTTCAATCTCCGGATGGCTGACGACCCAGTGGACCGTCTGCTGATCCGTCCCCTGGGGATAGCCGAGCTCGCGCAGGAGCAACGCCATGGCCTCGGCGTCGCCCCGGCGGGCGCGGCGGATGCGGAAGGCGTGCGCATCGGCGCCGGCGGAAGAGCTGACAGTACGGACGATTGGTTGGGACAAGGCAGTTGGGATTCTAACGACAGGGCCGCCGAACCTCCAAAGAGGAACGGCGGCCCGGAAGCCCGTCAGGGCGGGTGGGCTGTGGGTGCGCGGCCTACGGCTGCTCGGAAGCGAGCGAGCGGATGGCCGCGGTGATGTCGTTCTGCTGGGGCACCGACGCCATCTCCAGGCTGTCGGCCAGGCCGATGCCGGGGATGAACTTGCCGGCCAGCAGCCGGGGCGGCGCCAGCAGGGAGTAGAACAGCTCCTCCACCGTGCGGCGCACCAGGTGCTCGCCGAAGTTCGTCACCTCGGTGTCCTCGTTGACGAAGAGGACGCGGCCCGTCTTCTGGACGGACTCCTTGATGAGCTCCCAGTCGTAGGGCCACAGCGAGCGCAGGTCGATGACCTCGGCGCTGATGCCCTCGTTGGCCAGCTCCGCGGCGGCCTTCGCGCACAGGGGCAGGGTGCGGCCGTAGCTGACCACCGTGAGGTGCGAGCCCTCGCGAACCCGCTTGCCCTTGCCAAAGGGCACCGCGTACGCCTCCAGCGCGGGCCACTGCGGCTTCCACTGGGTGCGGTCTCCCAGCGGGGCATCAATCATCTTCGACAGCGCGCGGTCATCGTCCGGCTCGCCGGGGATGCGCTCCTCGCCCTTGACGCGCAAGAGCGCCTTGGGCTCCAGGAACATGACCGGGTTCTGCTCCTTGCAGGCGGTGATGAGCAGCCCGTACGCATCCAGCGGCGTGGAGGGCATGACCACCTTCCAGCCGGGGATGTGGGTCATCGTCGCGTCGAAGGAATGCGAGTGGTAGATGGACCCGCGGATGCCGCTGCCCACCGGCGTGCGCACCACCAGGGGCAGGTTCCAATCGCCGTTGGTGGACCAGCAGGTGTTGCCCGCCAGCTTGAGCAGGTCGATGGTGTTGTAGACGTAGTCGGCGAACTGGATTTCCGCGACGGGCCGGCCACCGCCCATGGCGATGCCCATGGCGGCGCCGATGATGCCGCGCTCGTCGAGCGGGGAGTTCCACGTCGTCTTCAGGCCCTGGGTGCAGGTGAACACGCCGCCCAGCGGCATGCCCACGTCCTCGCCGAAGATGTCCGTCACGCCGAGGTTCTCCTCGGCGTAGTGCAGGGCCATGCGGATGGCCTGTGCCATGTTGGCCATGGGTTACTTGTCCTCCGCGTAGATGTGCTTCCAGATGGAGTCGGGGTCCGGCTGGGGCTCGTCGCGCACCTGACGGGCGGCGGCGGCCAGCTCCTCGGCGTAGCGGTTGCGCAGGTCGTCCATCTGCTGCCGGGACAGCATGCCTTCCTGCTCGAGCCGCGCTTCGAACTGCTTGAGGCAGTCCACCTCGTCGCCCACGTAGTTGGCGCCGGAGGCGGAGGAGTGCCCGTACAGGCGCGACACCATGGCCTCGATGAAGTACGGCTTGCGCTCCTTGCGCACGTACTCCATGGCCTCCTTCAGCTCCGTGTAGGCCTCGACGGGGTCATTGCCGTTGATGGTCTTCGCGGGGATGCCGAAGGCCTTGGCGCGGTCGGCGATGTACTGCTCGCCGTGCTGGCCCTCGCCCGACGTGGAGATGCCCCACTTGTTGTTGGTGACGATGATGAGGATGGGCAGCGGGTTGGCGGGGCGGCTGCTCCACACCAGGCACGAGGCGAAATCGCCCTCGGCCGTGCCCGCGTCACCGCCGGTGACGATGGTGATGCCGTCACCGCCGTGGCGCTTCTGCACCATGGCCGTGCCCGGGGCGACGGCGTACTGCACCTCGATGGGCGAGGACACCGGCGCCACGTTGTACTTGCGCAGCGAGAAGTGGCCCGCGAAGTTGCGGCCGCCCGAGTACGGGTCCGTGGCCGTGTTCTTCATCTGCCGCAGCGCGCCGATGGGCTCCTCGCCCAGGGCGAGGATGGTGCCGGACTGGCGGTAGTGGGCATGCAGGTAGTCGTACGCCGGGCCCTGCCCCTTCTTCATCAGCATGCCCAGGGGGACGTTGAACGCCTCCTCGCCGGGTCCGCCAATCCAGAAGTACCCATGGCCCTGCTTGTACATCTGGATGAGGCGCTCCTCGAGAGCGCGCGTTTTGACCATCAGGTCGTGGATGCGAAGCAGCAGCTCCTTTTCGAGCTGGAGCGGCGCGGACGCTTCTTTGATGAGACGGGGACGGGACACGCGCGAGCTTCCTCTGGCTGGAGGGGACGCCCCTATAACCCGGAAGCGCCCCCTTCGCTCAAGGCTGCTGATGCCCCTGCGGGCGAGCCGTCAGGCGGAAGGCATCTCCTTACGCGACGCGGCAATCAGCCGGGCTCATTCGACTTAGAATCGTCCGGGCGCGGCGGGCTGCGTCGAAGCGCTCCGGCCCGTGCCGCCAGGGCCTCCTGGCCCGTGGCGCCGGCCCGCTCGCAGACGAGGGCCAGGGTGGCGTCGGACAGGTGCGAGGCACGAGGCCCGGCCAGCAGCGCCTCCAGCTCCGGGAAGCGGCCTGCCTCCCACAGCGCGAGGACCAGCACATGGCCCGTGTCCGGCGAGGGCGCGTGGGCGAAGGCGGCCTGGAGCGGGCGCACCGCCATCGCCGCGAAGCC
>JBKGHK010000573.1:0-6579 GCA_046520375.1 Pyxidicoccus sp. 3LFB2 | reverse complement strand
GCCGCTCGCGCCGCCCAGCAGCGCCTGGATGCGCTGCCAGCGGACCTTCTCCTCGGCCATCAGCCGCGTGAGCTCCTCGCGGGCCGCGGCGTCCGGCAGCTCGGAGGCCGCGGCCGCCACCTTGTCCAGGAACGGCAGCAGGTAGCCGAAGTCCCTCTCGAAGGCGTTGGTGGGGGAGCTGGAGCTGGGGTTCTTCGCCACGTCCGTCCTCCTGGTCATCAGCGTCCCGGGCCGGCCCGGCAGGGGGCCACGGCGGGACTCGGGCCACCCTAGCCCATCCTCCCGCGCACGTCCGTCCTCTCAGCCGTGGTACACGCGCGAGGCGAAAATCCGCCCGCCGCGCACCTCCAGCACCTCCGCCACCGGCATGGGCGCCTCTCCCGGGGCATGGCGCAGGTACTCCATGAAGACCCGGTCCTGATCCGCGGTGAGGGCCGTCTCCTCGTAGCGCAGGCCTGGCAGCCGGGCGATGGCCTCGCGCCACCACTTCGCCAGCGCCGGGCGGCCAATCAGGCGGCCGCCCGTCTCCGGGTGCAGCACCCGAATCTTCGGGGAGGTGTGGGTGCAGTCCTCGGCGTAGAGCGCCACCAGGGCGTCCACGTCGTGGGCGTTGAAAGCGTGCAACCAGGCTCGGGCGACGGAGAAGTTTTCTGCAGCGCTCATGGTTAGGAGACCTCGGAAAGCATTGCCCCATGGCTTCCAGCAGCGATGAGGGCCTCATCTATATAAAGGTGGGATACACGCCAGGTAGGCGGAGGTGGGAGCAGTCAGCCCACCATCATGCGGATTTGGCTGGAAACTCAGTCCTGTGGGAAGTAAGGGCCCCGCCTGCTCTGTTCCCTCAGGCACTTTTCAATCAAGAAGGACCGGATCGTGGCCGCCAACGTACCCATCGAGAAGATTCGTAACATCGGTATCTCTGCCCATATCGACTCGGGCAAGACGACGCTCTCCGAGCGCATCCTGTTCTACACGGGCCGGATCCACGAGATCCACGAGGTCCGCGGCAAGGACGGCGTGGGCGCGATCATGGACTCGATGGACCTGGAGCGTGAGAAGGGCATCACCATCCAGTCCGCCGCCACGTTCGCGATGTGGGGCGAGCACAACATCAACCTCATCGACACCCCGGGACACGTGGACTTCACCATCGAGGTGGAGCGCTCCCTGCGCGTCCTCGACGGCGCCATCCTGGTGCTCTGCTCGGTGTCCGGTGTGCAGTCGCAGTCCATCACCGTGGACCGGCAGATGAAGCGCTACCGCGTTCCGCGCATCGCGTTCGTCAACAAGATGGACCGCGCCGGCGCGAACTATGACCGCGTGGCCGCGCAGCTGAAGGAGAAGCTGAACCACCACGCCGTGAAGCTCCAGCTGCCCATCGGCGCCGAGGACCGCTTCAAGGGCCTCGTCGACCTCATCGCCATGAAGGCGTTCTACTTCGATGGCGAGAACGGCGAGAACGTTCGCGAGGAAGAGATTCCCGCGGAGATGCTCGAGGACGCCAAGGCGCGCCGCCAGCAGATGATCGAAGGCGTGGCCGAGGTGGACGACCAGCTCGGTGAGCTGTTCCTGTCCGACCAGCCCATCACCAACGAGCAGATTGCCGCCGCCGTCCGCCGGGCCACCATCGCCCTGAAGATGACGCCGGTGATGTGCGGCTCCGCCTACAAGAACAAGGGCGTGCAGCTGCTGCTCAACGCGGTGTGCAACTACCTCCCGAACCCCAAGGAGGCGACCAACGAGGCGCTGGACCAGAAGAACAACGAGGCGAAGGTCATCCTCGAGTCGGACCCGGAGAAGCCGTTCGTGGGTCTGGCGTTCAAGCTGGAAGATGGCCGCTACGGGCAGCTGACGTACATGCGCATCTACCAGGGCCGGGTTGCGAAGGGTGACTTCATCGTCAACCAGGTCAACCAGAAGAAGGTCAAGGTGCCGCGCATCGTTCGCATGCACTCCAGCCAGATGAACGACATCACCGACGCGACGGCCGGCGACATCGTCGCGCTGTTCGGCATCGAGTGCGCCTCCGGCGACACGTTCACCGACGGCACCGTGAACTACACGATGACGTCCATGCACGTGCCGGACGCCGTCATCTCGCTGGCCGTGTCCCCCAAGGACCGCGGCGCGCTGGCGAACTTCTCCAAGGCGCTCAACCGCTTCACGAAGGAAGACCCCACCTTCCGCGTGCACCGCGATGAAGAGTCCGGGCAGACCATCATCCGCGGCATGGGTGAGCTGCACCTGGAGATCTACATCGAGCGCATGAAGCGCGAGTACAACTGCGAGGTCCAGGCCGGTAAGCCGCAGGTGGCGTACCGTGAGACCATCAGCCAGAAGGGCGAGTTCGCCTACACGCACAAGAAGCAGACCGGCGGTTCCGGTCAGTTCGCGCGCGTGTGCGGCTACCTCGAGCCGCTGCCGGCGGACGCGGTGCAGCAGTACGAGTTCGTGGACGACATCGTGGGCGGTTCCATCCCCCGCGAGTTCATCCCGGCGTGCGACAAGGGCTTCGCCGAGGCGGTGAAGAAGGGCAGCCTCATCGGCTTCCCCGTGGTGGGTGTGCGCGTGGTCATCAACGACGGCGCCTTCCACGCGGTGGACTCGTCCGAAATGGCGTTCAAGACGGCCGCCATCATGGGCTTCCGCGAGGGCTACGCCGCCGCGAAGCCCATCATCCTCGAGCCGATGATGAAGGTGGAGGTCCAGGCTCCCGAGGACTTCCAGGGCTCGGTGGTCGGCCAGCTGAACCAGCGCCGTGGCACCATCCTCAACACGGAGACGGCCGAGGGCTACGTGACGGCCGTGGCCGAGGTGCCGCTGAACACCATGTTCGGCTACTCCACGGACCTGCGCTCGGCCACCCAGGGCAAGGGCGAGTTCACGATGGAGTTCGCCCGCTACACGCCCGTGCCGCGCAACGAGGCCGAGGCGCTGATGGCGCAGTACAAGGAGAAGCTGGCCGCGGAGCAGGCGGCCCGCAAGTAGTCCACGCATCCGCCGCACTCTGGCGGTAAGGAAGGCGCTCCTCTTCAGTGAGGGGCGCCTTTCGCCTTTTCGGGAGTCCACACCGTGACGCTGCTTCGCGCCGCCAACGTCCAGCTCAGCTTCGGCAGCCGCACCGTCTTCCAGGGCCTCACCTTCACCATTGAAGAGGGCGAGCGCGTGGGCCTGGTGGGCGTCAACGGCTCCGGCAAGTCGTCGCTGATGAAGATTCTCGCCGGCGCGGCGAAGCCGGACACGGGCGAGCTGCAGCTGCGCCGCGGCGCCCGCGTCACCTACCTGCCCCAGGAGCCGGAGTTCCCCGAGGGCGCCACGGTGGCCTCGGAGCTGTCCGTGTCCGAGGCGCCGCTGAAGGAGGCCCTGGCCGCGCACGCCGAGCTGGGCAAGCGGATGGAGACCGCCCCGGTCGAGGAGCACGAGAAGCTGATGGAGCAGTTCTCCGCGCTCAGCGACCGGATTGAGCAGATGGGCGGCTGGGGCACCGAGCACCACGCCAAGACGCTGCTGGACAGGCTGGGCGTGAAGGACTGGGACCGGCCGGTGGCGCAGCTGTCCGGCGGCCTGCGCAAGCGGGTGTCCATTGCCCGGGCGCTGCTGACGCGGCCGGACCTTCTCCTGCTGGACGAGCCCACCAACCACCTGGACGCGGACACGACGGACTGGCTGGAGGAGGAGCTGGACAAGCTGCCGGGCGCGCTGCTGCTCGTCACGCACGACCGCTACTTCCTGGACGGGCTGGTGGACCGCATCGTCGAAATCCAGCCGGGCGAGGGCGTGACGTCCTACCCCGGAAACTACCAGGCGTACCTGGAGCAGAAGCTGGTGGCGCAGGAGAACTCGGAGATTGCCCAGCACAAGCGCGAGCGCTGGATTGCGCAGGAAGTCGCGTGGCTGCGCCGGGGCCCCGAGGCACGCCGCACCAAGAGCAAGGCGCGCATCGACCGGGCGCAGAAGCTGATGGCGGAGAAGGGCTTCCAGCGGCCCAAGGTGGCCGACCTGCGCGTGGCGGCGGCGCCTCGGCTGGGGCACACCGTCATCGAGGCGGAGGGGCTCCAGAAGTCCTTCGGCGAGCGCAAGGTGCTCAGCGGCGTGGACTTCCGGCTCCAGCGCGGCGAGCGCGTGGGCCTGGTCGGCCCCAACGGCGTGGGCAAGACGACCTTCTTGCGCGTGCTGCTGGGCGAGACGCCCCCGGACGGCGGCAAGCTCGTCATCGGGAAGAACACGAAGGTGGCGTACTACGACCAGCAGCGGGCGCAGCTGGACCTGGAAGCCACGGTGTATGAATCCGCCTCGCAGGGCGAGGACTGGGTCATCCTGGGCGACCAGAAGGTGGCGCTGCGCGACTACCTGGACGACCTGCTCTTCCCCGTGCCCATGCAGCGCATGAAGGTGAAGGCGCTGTCCGGCGGAGAGCGCAACCGGCTCTTGCTGGCGCGCCTGTTCCTGGAAGGCGCCAACGTGCTGGTGCTGGACGAGCCCACCAACGACCTCGACATCGTCACGCTCAACATCCTGGAGCGGCTGCTCTTGGACTTCGGCGGCAGCACGCTGCTCGTCACGCACGACCGGTACTTCCTGGACAAGGTGGCCACCAGCATCCTCACCTTCGAGGGCGGCGGCCGCGTCACCCGGTATGAGGGCAACTACGCCATGTACCGGCGGCTGAAGGAGCAGGCCGAGGCGCAGGCGGCCACGGCGTCCGCCGCGAAGCCCGCGCCGAAGAAGGAGGAGCCGCCCGCCAGCGCCGCCGCGGCCCCGAAGGCCGCGCGCAAGCCGGGGAAGCTCTCCTACAAGGACCAGCGGGAGCTGGAAGGCATGGAGGCCGCGATTGAGGCGGCCGAGACGAAGAAGGCGGAGCTGGAGGCCCAGCTCGCCGACCCGGCCGTGTACAGCAACGGCTCCAAGGTGGCCGAGGTGAACAAGGCGCTGGAGACCACCGCCTCCGAGGTGGACCGGCTGTATGCGCGGTGGCAGGAGCTCCAGGACCTCGCGGCCGGCGGCCCGGCCTGAAGCGACGGGCGCCCTCCCCCGCTCAGTCGTACTTGAGGGCGATGAGGGGGTCCACGCGCGAGGCGCGCAGCGCGGGCACCCAGATGGCCACCAGCCCCACGCCCAGCAGCAGGAGCGGCGCGGCGGCGAAGGCCAGCGGGTCCAGCGCGCTCACCCCGTGCACCATGCCCTCCACCACGCGCGTCAGCCCCCACGCGCCCGCCACCCCCAGCCCCACGCCCAGGCCCACCGAGCCCAGGCCCTGGAAGAGCACCAGCCGCACCACCTCGCCGCGAGGCGCGCCCAGCGCCAGCCGCACGCCCATCTCCCGCGTGCGCTGGCTCACCAGGTAGGACAGCACGCCGTAGATGCCGACGGCCGCGAGCACCAGCGCCAGCCCCGCCATCAGCCCCAGCAGCACCATGCTGAAGCGCTCCGAGCCCAGCGAGCGCTCCACGTGGTCCTCCAGCTTCAGCGTCTCCGTCACCGGCTGCTGCGGGTCCACCGCCCACAGCTCGCGCTGCACCGAGGCCACCAGCGCCGCGTGCCCACCCGGAGCGCGCACCAGGAGGTGCTGCGGCAGCATGCGCACCAGCATCCGGTTCATCGTCGGAGAGACCTGGCCCAGGGCCGCGTAGAGGACCACGGGCGTGTCCTCGGCCAGCCCGTTCTCCCGCACGTCCCGCACCACGCCCACCACGGTGCGCGGCACCGTGTCGCCGATGGAGGGCACCATGTGGCCCACCCGGAGGCGCTGGCCGATGGGCTCCTCGCCCGGCCAGTACTTGCGCGCCGCGGCCTCGTTGATGACCACCACGGGCTCCGAGCCGACCACGTCCGTCCCCGCCAGCAGCCGGCCCCGCACCAACCCCACGCCCAGCGTCTGGAAGTAGGCCGGCGTCACCGGGCGGAACTGCCCGCCGCCCACGCCGGGCCCGTCCTGACGCCCCTCGTACTTGCCCTCAATCGCGAACGCCATGCTGGGGCCCAGGCTCATGGGAATCGTCGCGGTGAAGGCCGCCGCCTCCACCCCCGGTACCGAGGACACCCGCTCCACCACCTGCTTCGCGACGCTCCAGGGCCGCCGGCTCGGCGTAGCGCGCCTCCGGCAGTGACAGCCGCAGCACGTGGACGTCGTGTGCATCGAAGCCCGGCGCCGTGTGGCTCAGCGCCGCGAAGCCGCGGATGAGCAGCGCCGCGCCCACCAGCAGCACCACGGCCAGCGCCACCTGCCCCACCACCAACAGCCGCCGCGTGCGCCCACCACCGGGGCCGGAGGTGGCCCGCTGCGCGCCCTCCCGCAGGGCCGACTGCAAATCAGGGCTCGACGCCTGCCACGCGGGCAACAGCCCGAACAGCAGGCCCGTCACCACCGACGCGCCCAGGGTGAAGAGCAGCACGGTGCCGTTGACCTGCACCTGCACCCCTGCCAGCCCGCCCGCGCCCGGCACCGGAGCTCCCTCGGGTGCCAGCGCCATCAACGCCGGCAGCGCCGCCGAGGCCAGCAGCAGCCCGAGCCCTCCACCCGCCAGTGACAGCAGCAGGCTCTCCGTCAGGAGCTGGCGCACCAGCCGTCCCGGCGGGGCG
>JBKGHK010000572.1:0-6596 GCA_046520375.1 Pyxidicoccus sp. 3LFB2 | reverse complement strand
CTCCGTCCCCCGCGCCAGGCGGCTCCGCCGTCACCGGGCCCGACACGCAGGCCTGACCCTGGCTCGGCGCCCTCAGGTTGCCCCCTGATTATCAACCACTGCTTAACACCCTATTGGCTCCCAGCCGCCTAGTGCTCCGCGCAACCGGGGCGTATCTCTGTTCGAGCAGGGCTGCCGGGCGATGAACCACCGCGAAGCACTCGAGGTCCTCATCGCCCCCTGAGCACGCGCCTGCTGCGAACCAGGGAAGGTTGGACATGGGCAATCGGAAACACGCGGCAGGGGTGCTGGACCGCCGTGAACTCCTCATCGCGGGATTCGGGTTGGCCGTAGCCGCCGTTGGCTCGAGCGCCATCGGCGCACCCGCCGAGAAGCCGGGTGGGCAGGCTGGCGGAAAGCGGGGGCAGCGCGAGCAGCCCCTGCGCCTCGGTGTCATCGGCGCGGGCTGGCTGGGCGGCACGGTCGGGCGGCTCTGGGTGAAGGCCGGACACGAGGTGCTGTTCTCCTCCCGCCATCCCGAGGAGCTCGTCTCCATGACGCGCGAACTCGGTCCGCGCGCTTCGGCGGGCACGCCGCTCCAGGCGGCCGAGTTCGGCACGGTCCTGCTGTTCTCCGTCCCCTATGAAGCGTTGCCGCAGCTGGGGCGGGACCTGCAGCAGGCGCTGCGCGGCAAGGTCGTGCTCGATGCCTGCAATGCTTCCTCGGCAGGCGCCAGTGAGCTGGCGCAGGAGACGGAGACGCACGGCGTCGGCAAGACCTCCGCGAAGTACCTGCCGGGCACGCGGCTGGTGCGGGCCTTCAGCGCCGTCGATGCCACGGCCATCGACTCCTCGGCCAAGCGGCAGCGCGGAAAGCTGGGCGTTCCCATCGCCGGGGACGATGCCGAGGCCGTTCAGGTGGCGGCGCGGCTGGTGCGCGATGCCGGCTGCGAACCGGTGCTGGTGGGAGACCTGGCCTCGGCCCGGAGCTTCCAACGTGGCGGCCCCGGCTTCCGCGCCAACACGACGGCGCCGGAGCTGCGTCGCCTGCTCGGCCTTCCTCAAGGCGGATGAAAGACAGGAACGGACATGAACACCCAGGCCTTCGTCACACGCCCTGAGTGTTTCGGAGCGTGAAGACGGAGGGGGCACGGTTGCCCTCGCATGCCCCGAAGCGCAAGGTGCGTCACCGCCACGCGGCCACGGAGGCGCATCCCGCATGGAAGTCTTCGAGATCATCATCGCGCTGTTGCTCGCCGGTGCGGGCCTCACCGCGCTGGCCCGCCGCATCGGGACGCCCTACCCGGCCCTGGTGGCGCTCGCGGGCGCGGGCCTGGCGCTCGTTCCTGGAACGCCGACGCTGGTCCTGGACCCCGAGCTCGCGCTCACGCTCTTCGTCGCGCCGGTGCTGCTGGACGCCGCGTTCGATGCGTCTCAGCGCGACCTCCGGGCGAACTGGCGGACCGTGGCCGGCCTCGCCATTGGCGCCGTGGCGCTGACCATCGTCGTCGTCTCGGTGGTGGCCCGCCTGCTCGTGCCCGACATGCCCTGGGCCGTTGCGATTGCCCTCGGCGCCATCGTCGCGCCTCCGGACGCGGCGGCCGCGACCGCTGTTCTCAAGCAGCTCCATCCGCCGCATCGGCTCCTCGTCATCCTCGAAGGCGAGAGCCTCTTCAATGATGCGAGCGCGCTGCTCATCTATCGCCTCGCCGTCGGGGCCGCACTCGCGGGCACCTTGTCTCCGGCGGGCGTGTTCCCGATGCTCCTCGTCGTCACCGCGGGCAGTGTGCTGCTCGGATACGTGCTGTCGCGGGTGATGATCCTGCTGACCGCGCGGATGCACGACATCCCCATCGCGGTCGCCGTCCAGTTCTGCGGGACGTTCGGAGTCTGGATCCTCGCGGAGCGGCTCCACCTCTCCGGCATCCTCACCGTGGTCGTCTTCGCGATGGCGACCACCCGCCGCGCCGCGGACCTGATTCCGGCACGCGTCCGGATTCCGTCGTACGCGGTCTGGGAGTTCGCCGTCTTCGTGCTGAACGTGCTCGCCTTCATCCTCGTCGGGTTCCAGCTGAAGGCCATCCTTGGCCGGCTCGACTCGCGCACGCTCCTCGAGTACTCCGGCATCGGGGCCGCGGTATGCGTCGCGGCCATCCTCGCGCGGATTGCCTGGGTACTTGGCGCCGCGGCCTTCAGTCGCTGGTGGTGTCGTCCCGCGCCGGACGGCACGGCGGGGCGCCGCGACGCGGTGGCCCTGTCGAAGCGCGCCGCCGCGGTCGTCGGGTGGTGCGGCATGCGGGGCATCGTCACCCTCGCCGCGGCGCTCGCGCTTCCGACCGGTGGGGCTGAAGGGCCCGCCTTTCCCTACCGGGACCTGGTCCTGTTCACCGCGTTCATCGTCGTGCTCGGGACCCTCGTCGTCCAGGGCATGACGCTGCGCCCACTCATGAATGCGCTCCAACTCAAGGACGACGGCTCGGTGGAGCGAGAGGTGCGGCTCGCCCGTGTCGAGACGTTGCGCGCCGCGCTCTCGACCACGGCCGAGCTGCCCGGCGAGGAGCTCTCGGAGCTGCTGCGTCGCCGCTACCAGGTCCTGCTCCGGCGCGCCGAAGCGGAGCTGTCCGGCGAAGCCCCAGCGCCCCACGGGGCGACCGCGGGTGACGGGCGCGCGCTCGACGTCGACGCGGACATCGTGCGCAGGGCCACCTCGGCCGAGCGGCAGCGGCTCCTCGCGCTGCGGGCGGACGGCACCATCGGCGATGCGGCCTTCCAGCGGGTCGAGCAGGAGCTCGACCTGGAAGAGCTGGACTTGCAGCAGCTGGCTCCCGGCGCCGATTCAGGGAGGGCCTCGTGAGAGCTCACACCGCCTTCGAGGCCAGCTCCCGGGCGATGTCCACGAAGAGGCGCAGCGCCGGGGTCCGCTGCGCACGGCTGGGGAAGTAGAGGAAGAAGCCCGGGACGGTGGGCGCGTAGGACTCGAGCACCCGCTGCAGTCGCCCGGTACGGAGCTGCTCGGCCACCTTGGCCTCGAGGACGTACGCCAGCCCCAGGCCCTGCTCTGCGAAGGCCGCGCTCAGCTCGCTGTCGTTGGTGACCACACCCCCGCGCACCGACACTCGCCAGTTCCTGCGGCCCCGCTCGAACTCCCATGCGTAGAGCGCTCCGGTGCTCCGCATCCGGAAGGTGATGCACTCGTGGCGCAGGAGGTCTTCGGGCTTCTGGGGCGTGCCGTGGCGCTCGAGGTAGCCAGGCGCGCCCACCACCACGAAGCGGAACGCGTCCGTGAGCCGCACCTGCACCATGTCGCGCTCGATGGACTCGCTCAGCCGCACGCCCGCGTCGTAGCCCTCCGCCACGATGTCCACGAAGCGCTCCTCGATGACGACCTCCACCTCCACTCGCGGGTGGCGCTCGCGGAAGGTGGGGACCACCGGAGTGATGACGTAGGGCACCGCCGCGCGTGGCACCGACAGTCGGACCCGGCCCACCGTCTCTCCCGGTTGAGCGGAGACCTCGGTGAGGGCCGCGAGCGCCTGCCCCAGGGCCGGGCCCGCGCCCTCCACGAGCCGCCGCCCCGCATCCGTCAGCGACACGCTGCGTGTCGTGCGGGTGAGCAGCACCACGCGCAGCTGCTCCTCGAGCTGTCGCACCGACTGGCTCACCGCGGCCGTGGAGACGCCAAGCTCGCGCGCCGCGCCGCTGAAGCTGCTCAGGCGCGCCACGACGAGGAACACCTGGAGCTGGGGAAAGGGAGCCGTATTCATTGCAAGAGACCCTTCGAGCTCCCGCCGACTCCACGGGAACTTCCGCCCTGCTGTTAAGCCCTGCTTAAGAGCCTATTGGCTTCCCTGCCCGTAGTCCTCCGAGAACCCGGGGCGTATCTCTCTTTTAAACGGGGCGAACGGCGCCGAGGGCACCCGGCACGCCGTCGGCCGCCTGGAAGCTCGGGGTGCAGGGCGCCCGGCTCGACGCGGGGCTGCTGAGCCTGAGCGAAACCTGAAAGGAGAAACATCATGCAGAAGCGCAAACTGGGAAGCAGCGGACTGGAAGTCTCAGCCATCGGCCTCGGCTGCATGGGACTGAGCTATGGCTATGGCCCGGCAACGGACACGCAGGAGGCCATCAAGCTGATTCGAACGGCCTTCGAGCGCGGCGTCACCTTCTTCGACACCGCCGAGGCCTACGGTCCCTACAAGAACGAAGAGCTCCTGGGCGACGCCCTGGCACCCTTCCGAGACCAGGTGGTGATTGCCACCAAGTTCGGCTTCGAGTTCGACGCCAGTGGCGGCCAGCGCGGCCTGAACAGCCGGCCGGAGCACATCAAGGAAGTCGCCGAGGCGGCACTCAAGCGGCTCAAGACCGACCGTATCGACCTCTTCTACCAGCACCGCGTCGACCCGAACGTGCCCATCGAAGAAGTGGCGGGCGCGGTGAAGGAGCTGATCCAGCAGGGCAAGGTGAAGCACTTCGGGATGTCCGAAGCCGGCGTGCAGACCCTCCGGCGCGCGCATGCGGTGCAGCCCGTCGCCGCCCTCCAGAGTGAATACTCGCTGTGGTGGCGCGAGCCCGAGAAGGAGATCCTACCGACCTGCGAGGCGCTCGGAATCGGCTTCGTGCCCTTCTCTCCCCTGGGCAAGGGCTTCCTCACGGGGGCCATCAACGAGAGCACGACGTTCGACAGCACGGACTTCCGCAACATCGTCCCGCGCTTCACGCCGGAGGCCCGGACGGCGAATCAGGCCCTGGTGGACCTGCTCGGCGAAATCGCGGACCGGAAGGGGGCGACACGTGCCCAGCTCGCGCTCGCGTGGCTGCTGGCCCAGAAGCCGTGGATCGCCCCCATCCCGGGAACCACGAAGCTGCATCGCCTGGAGGAGAACATCGGAGCGGCGGCCGTCAAACTGACGCCCGATGAGCTCCGCGACATCGATGGCGCCGTCTCCAGAATCACGGTGCAAGGGGACCGATATCCCGCGCACCTTCAGGCCAGGGTCGGTCGCTGAGAGTCCGGGGACAGCGCATGAGCAATGTCTTGATCCTCGGAGCGGCCGGCGGAATCGCTCGCCTGGCTACGGATGTGTTCCTGAAGGAAACCACTGCCCGGTTGACGCTCTACCTGCGCAACCCGGGCAGGCTGAAGAACGTCGACTCCAGTCGCGTCCGAGTCGTTGAAGGCGATGTTCTGGACTTCGAAGCGTTGACCGCGGCCATGCGCGGACAGGATGTCGTCTATGCCAATCTGGCGGGCGACCTGGAGCGAATGGCCAGGAACATCGTGAAGGCCATGGACGCGACTGGCGTCAAGCGCCTCATCTTCATCAGCTCGATGGGAATCTACGATGAGGTTCCAGGAGAGAAGTACGGCAGCATCCTGGACCCCTATCGCAAGGCGGCCGCGGTCATCGAAGCCTCGGACCTCGACTACACCATCCTGAGGCCCGCCTGGTTTACCCACAGCGATGCAATGGATTACGAGACGACCCAGAAGGGCCAGCCTTTCAAAGGGAGCCAGGTGTCCCGAAAGAGTGTCGCGGCCCTGGTGGTCAAACTCGCTGAGTCGCCAGGCCTGGAAGTTCGCCGCAGTCTCGGAGTGAGCACGCCCGAATGAGCGTGCCTTTCAGAACCTGAGCGTGCCCCAGCAAGACACGCCCAGGGGGCACTGCGGTCCCCGCTGATACCCCTCACTGTTAAGCACTGCTTAAGGGCCTATTGGCTCCATGGCGCGTAGTGCGCCGGGGCGCCGGGGCGTACTCCTTTGTGCATGGGGCGAACGGCCCTGAACCCAGCCTTCCCCTTCGAATCGCCATGTCCTCTCGCCCCACCCTCTTCCTGCTGGCACTGCTCTCCGCCCCGGCGCTGGCTGCACCGTCCGAGCCAGAGGCTCCGCCGACGCCCCCTCGCTTCGAGGCGAAGGTGGATGACCCCATGCTCGCCCCGCCGCCATCGGCCGCCGAGCAGGTGGGCAGCTGGGAGGAGGCACTCGGGCTGCTGCGCGGGCGCTCCACGGACCTGCGCACCGCGGAGGCCGGAGTGGAGCGGGCCCAGGGGCGCTGGCGTCAGGCCCTCTCCGCGCTGCTGCCCAACGCGCGTGCCACCGCGGGCGTGGCCCTCGACATTCTGAACCCGGAGACCCCGGTGGTGGCCGGCGGCGGAGGTCTGGGCCCGGTGGTGGGTGGCTCGACCGGGAGCGGCCGGGAGCCCACCACGCCACTGGGCACCGCGTCCGTCACCCTCACCCAGTCGCTCGTGGACGTGGGCGCGTGGCGGGGAGCCTCCTCGGCCCGCGCGGCCGAGGACAGCGCCCAAGCGAGCCTCCACGACGTGCAGCGCCGCCTGACGCAGGGGCTGGCGAGCGCGCTGGTGGCCACCGTCGCCGCCGAGCGGGCCGCCGAAATCAACCGGGTGGGCCTGCGACAGGCGCTCGAGCGGGCCGCCCTCTCCCAGCGCTCCATGGAGCTGGGCGCGTCCACCCAACTGGATGTGATGCGCGTACGCCAGGACGTGGAGGTGGCGCGCGAGGCGCTTGTCGCAGGCGACGAGCAACTGCGGCGCGCCCGTGAGGCGCTGGGGGCTGGCCCTCGGCGCCGAGCAGGGCGTGGGCGTCCTCCCCTCCTTCCA
>JBKGHK010000571.1:0-6601 GCA_046520375.1 Pyxidicoccus sp. 3LFB2 | reverse complement strand
GCCCCAGGCGCCGCAGCGGCCTGCGCCGCCCACCGTCTCCGCCGCGCCCGCGAATGCCCCGGGCTCCGAGGAGATTCCGGCCCTGCGCCAGCTGGCCATGGCGATGAAGCAGCAGAACTACTTCCAGCGCCTCAGCCTGACGGAGCAGACGAACGCGGCCGCGGTGAAGATTGCCTACTTCCGGCTGGCGAAGCTGTACCACCCGGACACGCTGCCGCAGGGCGCCCCGCCGGAGCTGGAGAAGCTCAAGGCCGAGGTGTTCGCGTACATCGGCGATGCGTACCGGATGCTCTCGGACGACAAGAGCCGGGCGGAGTACATCGAGGAGCTGAAGAGCGGCGGCACGGGCGCCGACGTGGACATCAACTCCATCCTCATGGCCGAGGAGCTGTTCCAGAAGTCCTGCATCCTCGTGAAGGCGCGCAAGTTCCCCGAGGCCGTGAAGATGCTGGACGAGGCCATCAAGCTGAACGCGGAGGAGGCGGAGTTCTACGCATGGCGGGGCTACGCGCGCTTCTTCATGGCCGCGGACAAGAAGGCCGCGCAGCCGGAGGCGTTCCGTGAAATCCAGAACGCCATCAAGCGCAATGAGCGCTGCGCGCCAGCGCACTACTTCCTCGGGGTGATTGCCAAGCTGGTGGGCGATGCCACGGGCGCGCTGAAGCACTTCAAGAGGACCGTGGAGCTTCAGCCAGACCACATCGACGCGCAGCGGGAGATCCGCATGGCGACGCAGAAGAAGTAGGGTGCGTCCCCCGTCGTCGCCGGCCGGGGCGCCTTGCCCCCGCCACATACCAAGAAGGAGTTGAGGAACGTGCCGCTCACCGGGAAGCAACGCCGCGCCCTTCGCGCGCTAGGACACCACCTGGAGCCGGTGGTCATCGTCGGACAGCACGGCGTCACCGAGGGCGTCATCGCCGCGGTCGAGCAGGCCCTGAATGACCACGAGCTCATCAAGGTGAAGATCAACGAGGGCCCGGAGACGCGCCAGGAGGCCGCCGCGAAGATGGCCGAGGGCACCCAGGCCGAGCTGGCCCAGTTGCTGGGCCGCACCGCGCTGCTCTTCAAGAAGCGGAAGGAGAAGTCGAAGTTCGAGAAGTTCTAACGGGCAGGCGCTACCAGGACAGGGCTTCGGGCGCCTCGCGGAAGAGCGCCCGGAGCTCACGGTGTTGCCGCTGCTGCCGCTTCATCTCCCACCACACCGTGGGATGCGCGGCCAGTTGGATGGCCTCGATGCGCCGCTGGAGCGCCGCCTTCGAGGCGCCACGCTCCCGCTGGGTGATGTACTCGGAGACGCGGGCCCGGTAGGAACCGAAGGCCTCTGCCCGGGCAACCATGAGGAGTTCCCGGTTCAGCCGCAGGATGCGCCGCGTGTAGTCGGCCCGCTCGTAGTCGCGTGTGCCCTTCGCGGCCCTTGGCTCGAACATGAATGTGCCCTGAAGGTCGAGGACCAGGAATGACATCGGGTCCTCACCACGCGGGTCGATGAGCGCGGGCTCGCCCTTCGGAGGAGAACGTGAGGGAGCACCGGCTGCCGGACTGACCTCGACAGGCTTTCGTGCTCGGACAGGGAAGACCGCGAACTGATTGTTCTTCGGCCCATTACATGGGCCGCAGGCATACAGGTAGTTGTGCCAGGCAAAGACCAGCTCGGGATAGAGGTCCTTGGGTCGGATGTGCTCGACCTCGTCGGCGGCAGAGTCCTCGCAGTACCCGCAGCGTTGAGCCCCCGAGCACATCGCCGTGAGCTGCCGCCGAACCTCGGCGAACGTCCTGTTCCGGGAAATGTTGCGCTGCTTGAAGAGTCGCTTCGCGGCCTCGACGCGCGCGGCGTGGCTCGCGAGTGCATCCACTTCCGCCTGCCAACTGATGAGCTGCCGGGAGGCGGCCGTGGACAGCGGGATGTCAGGCAGCTTGATCACTCCCTGCCCCAAGCCTCCGATTCATGGACGGTCATCGCCGCAGTGGGCTGGCTTGCGCGTAGGGTTTTCTGCTCCTTGCGCTCAGCGGCGGTCAGCCCCTTCCGCAGTTCCTTCATGTTCAACTCGGCCAACCGATGGAGCCGCTCCTTCGCGCGCTCCGACCGGGTGATGCCCTCGCCGAAGACACCCGTTCCGTAGGCGTCGAGCACGTTGCCGTAGATGAGCCGGTCCAGTTCCACCCCGGTCACCTGCCGGGCCTCTTCATCCGTACCCGGCCTGGGCAGCCGCCAGACCGTCCCCTCTTCCGCAGCCTGACAGACCAGCGGGCTGTGGGTCGTGACGATGAACTGCATCTTCGGGAAGTGCTTCCGGAACCAGAGCCCCACCTTGCGCTGCCAAGTCGGGTGCAGATGGGCGTCCACCTCGTCGATGAGCACCACGCCCGGCACGTTCACGCGAGTTGGGTCTTTCGGGTCGAAGACCCGCTTGGCCCCATAGGCAGTTGCGAGCTGGCGGATGAGCTCGAAGGTCATGCTCAAGATGGAGCGATAACCGTCGCTCAGTTCCTCTACCGGGACACGGTGCCCATTCCCGTCCACGAAGATCACCTCGTCTGAGGTGACCTCCTCCAGGCGCGCGTGATGAGGCAGGAAGTCGGGTTGATTGATGAACTTCTTGAGCAGGCCGAGCAGTTGGCCTTCGGAGCCCTTTTCGAGCTCTTTGAACCTCAGCTGCTGAAGCCACTTCAGCCCCTCTGTGAGGGCAACGCTCTCATCGAAAACAGAGAGGTGACGGGCAATCTCAGGGTTGGCGGAGAGAAGCTGCTCGTAGTCCTTGTCGCCCCCGGTGAACCTCCGGAATGGGCCATACGAAGCGGAGAACCAACCCGTCCTCTCCCCTCTCGAAAACCACAGGGGTGCGCGATCATCAAAGGCAGCCGTAGGCATTGATGCGAACTTCACGGGCACAAGCCGGAAACCCACGTCGAGCGTGGAGTTTCGGGAGAGCTTCTCTTTGCTCTTATCGACCCGCGAGTCGGGCATCAGGGTCATGAGAACAGACCCGACCGCCCTATGTCGCAACCACCGATTCAGGTCGACACGGAGCGCGGACGCCCCACGAGGCCCTACGAGTGCCAGCGCGATTGAGCGCAGGACCGAAGACTTCCCGGATCCGTTATCCCCCAGGATGACGTGCCAGCCCGGTGCCTGCTTGAGCGAAACCTTCCACTCCAGAATCCGGATGGCCCGCAGGTTCTCGATGGCGAATCGCGTCAGGTACATGGCTCGGCGTGGCACGCTAACCGCATCCGAGCTCCGTTCCCAGAACGGACGCTGATGCGCGCGCCAGGGTCTCGACATCCGCGCACACCCAAGCCCCGCTACCTCCCCATCTCCCAGGGTCGAACCCGCCACCCGGCGGATGCACACCCGGATCACCCGTCAAGGCAATGGCCCTCACCGCGCCGCACACCAGCTTCCGGGGTGATGCGCGCTCCCGCCACCCTCGCCTCCATTGCCCTGCTGTTCCTCGTCCCCGGGCCCATGGCCCTGGGGCAGTCCCTCGCCTCCGAAGAGGGACTGCCCCCGTTCGACGCCGGCCCGCCCCCAGGCGCGGACTGCTCGAAGCGCCCCGAGGGGTGTCTGCCTGTCTCGGCCCCGTCGGCGCGGGAGGTCCTGTACACCTTCCTCGACGAGGGCACGCTGGCGGACGCGGACCTCATCCTCGCGGACCGCTGGCCCGTGCCGCGATTCGAGCCGGTGCACCTCGGCCCGTCGCTCACGTGGACCGAGGACCCCTTCGCGGAGAAGTACTGGCGCTTCACCTTCTATGGCCTGCGGCCCATCCGGCACCTGCTCTGGGCCTGGCGTCAGACAGGAGACCCGCGCTACCGCGACAAGCTGCTGCACGTGCTGGAGGGCTTCGCCGTCCGAGGGCACCAGTCCGAGCACGCCTGGGACAAGCACACCGCCGCCTTCCGGGCGATGGTGCTGGTGAACACCTACGTCAAGCTGCTGTCCGACAAGAGCCTCAAGGAGCCGCTGGCGGGCCGCCTGCGCTTGCGCATCCAGGAGCTGGGCGTCTTCCTCCGGGAGCCGAAGAACTTCGAGGAGGACTACAACCACGGGCTTGCCCAGGCCGGAGCGCTGCTGCTCATCGCGGAGAACTTCCCCGGCTTCGACGCCGCGCCCGAGTGGCGGGCCACGGCGGTGGCGCGGCTGGAGGGGCTGCTCGACAAGGTGCTCGACGCGGACGGCGTCGAGGTGGAGCAGTCGCCCTTCTACCACTTCTACTTCCTGACGGGCTTCTGGCAGGTCTACCACTGGGCGCGCTCGCACGGCGTGCCACTGTCCCCGGGCGCCGAGCTGCGCATCCAACAGATGCTCCGCTACGCCACGCACATCGTCCTGCCGGACGGGGACATCCCGCTGATTGGCTCCAGCGTGGAGCGCAACATCCGCCGCTCCCAGGACACGCCGCTGTACCAGCAGATGGCCGCCCTGGACCCGAGGTTCGCCTATGTCCTCTCCGCCGGCGCCGCGGGCACCCCGCCCCCTGAGACGCGCGTGCTCTTCCCCTCGTCGGGGCAGGCGGTGCTGCGCTCCAGCTTCGGGACGGTGAAGAACTTCAAGATGCAGACCCACGTCATCTTCGACGTGGGGCCCTACCGCACGCAGCACAGCCACCTGGACGCGCTGGCGGTGCAGCTCTACTCGGCGGGGCGCACGCTGCTGCCCGACTCGGGCCACTTCACCAACGAGCCCGAGACACCGGGCTACGACTACTTCCGGGGCACGCGCTCCCACAACACGGTGCTGGTGGACGGCATGGACCAGCGCGAGGGCACCGCGCAGGCGGGCCTGTCCACTGGAGGTCCGCCGGGTGGCTGGGCCTATCAGTCCGGCTGGCACGCGCTCTACGACGGCGTGGTGCACAAGCGCGCGGTGGCGCTGCTGCGGCAGGACCTGGTGCTCGTCCTCGACGACCTCACCAGCGACGTCGCGCATACGTACGACCAGACCTGGCACCTGTTTCCCCAGGCCGACCTGCAGATGGACCGGCTGCGCGCCAGGGCCCTGGACCCCGTCACCGGAAAGCCCCTGGTCGCCATCCAGCAGGTGCTTACGGCCACGAGCATGACGGTCAACGTCCGCAAGGGCCACACCACGCCCCTGGAGGGCTGGCACTCCGCGAAGTTCGAGCAGAAGGAGCCGGGCTTCACGCTGCGCTGGCGGCGGTCGGCGACGAAGCGCGTGCAGTTCGCCACGCTGCTCGTGTCCGGCGGCTTCGCGGAGGCCTCCGCCCTGCCCGCCTTCGTGGAGCGCACCGCCCAGGGCGCCTGGGTGGCCACCGTGTGCATCCCGGATGGCCGGGGCTTCCGGCTCACCGTGCAGGACCTGGCGGGCCCCGGGGAGCGGGCGACGATGGAAACGACGCCCACCTGCCCGCTCACGCCCGCTCCGTGAGCCTCACCCCTCAGCGGCCGGTGAAGCGCGCCTCGCGCCGCTCGATGAAGGACTGCACGCCCTCGGCCGCATCCTCGGAGCCGGCCAGTTGGAGCAGCCGGGGCAGCAGGGCCTTCGCGGCGGCCTCGGTCCCCTCGTGCAGCGTCTGCCGGGCGGAGGCCAGCGTCGCCTGCACGCCCAGGGGGGCCTGCTTCGCCACCGTCTGGGCCAGGGCGAGCGCGCGCTCCAGCTGACGGCCGCGCTCCACCACCTCCTGCACGAGCCCGATGCGGTGCGCCTCGCGCGCATCGAACTCGTCCCCGGTGAGCAGGTAGCGCATGGCGTTGCCCCAGCCGGCCACCTGCGGGAAGCGCAGCGTGGCGCCGCCGAAGGGGAAGATGCCGCGCTTGATTTCAATCTGTCCGAAGCGCGCGTCCTCGGAGGCAACGGAGATGTCGGCGGCGAGCATCAGCTCAATCGACAGCGTGAGGCACAGGCCCTGGACGGCGACGATGAGCGGCTTGGTGCGCACCTCGCCCTGGGTGGCCCACGGGTCGACGAGGCCCTTCGGCGCGAGCCCCTCGCCCTGGGAGAGCGCGGGCGCGACGTTGGCCAGGTCCAGGCCGGCGGAGAAGTGGTCGCCCACGGCGTGCACCACCATGCAGCGCACCTCGGGGTTGCGGTCCGCGTCCGTCATCGCCTGGGCGAAGGCGCGCAGCATGCCCAGGTCGAAGGCGTTGCGCTTTTCGGGACGGTTGATGCCGATGACGGCGATGTGTCCACGCACTTCCAGGGTGATGCGAGGGTCGGTCAGGCTCATGGGGCTCCCGAGGGGTGAAGAGTCACCGGGCATCTTCACCCGCCCCGGGGACGCCGCGCACCGCCTTGTGGCCGGATGACGCCGAAGCATCGTCCACGGCACATAACTCGCACGGACGCCGCATCGCCGCGGCGACGCCTCGTGAGCGCGAGGCTGAGCCGGCCAGCCGCTGGCGCAGCACCTCGCCCTGCCCACGACGTCAGCGCGTGAGACCCGCCGTCCCCGCCGCCAGCTCCGCGCCCTCGGCCAGCCGCTCCAGCAGGCCCGGCCCGAAGTACTGGCGCATGGCCTCACCGCGCCTTGTCCTTCACCAGCTCCGCTGACTCCACGTAGCCCACGTACCCCATCCGCCAGGCCCAGCACGCCGGTGGCGCCGGTGCGTCGCACCAGCTCCGCGCCGCGTCCACCGTGGG
>JBKGHK010000570.1:0-6609 GCA_046520375.1 Pyxidicoccus sp. 3LFB2 | reverse complement strand
CGCTGGCGGCCGGGGCTTCCGGCTCGGAGCGCCTGGGCCTCCTCAACCGCCTGTGTGACGCGGAGCTGGCCGTGGGTCGTCGGGCCCAGGGCGTCGCCGCTTGCACCCAGGTCCTGAACGAGGGCCCCGGCACCAGCGCCGCGCAGACGGCCCGCCGCCGTCTCTCCCGCGAGCCGGCCGCCTCTGAAGCACCCGGGAAATCCGCTCAACCCTCGAAATGAGGGTCTGCGGTTTCTGAGCAAATAGAAAATGCGAGCAGGCGGGCTTGACGCGCTGTCCATTTGACCGATGCATTCCAAGCCTGCCTGCCGGGATAATGGCGGCATGGGACAGGAAGCACAGGAAGGGCGGGCACAGGGGGCGCGCCACGGTCAGTCGGGGCAGGCCGCCGTGGAAGCGGCGATGATCATGCCGCTGATCGTCTTCATGACGCTGGGCCTCATCCAGCTCACGATGATGCAGCACGCGAAGCTGATGACCGAGTACGCCGCGTATCAGGCGGCCCGGGCCGGCATCGTGTGGAACGGCAACAACGAGCGCATGCACGACGCGGCCATCATCGCGCTGCTGCCCACGATGGGGCCCACCAACGACATCCAGCACCTGGCGACGACGTTCGCCCTGCACGCCGCCTACGACACGGGCATGAGCGCGCTGAACTTCGGCGGCGGCGTGGTGCCCCGCACCGTCAACGGCTCCAACCTGCTGGGCATCATCCGGGTGGACACCATCAACCCGGCCTACTTCACGCCCATCGACACCATCTGGAAGCTGCGCAACGGCTACAACTGGCAGGAGCTGGACTTCGACGGGGCGGACAGCTTCCCGGAAGTGCCCACGCTCGAGAACCACATCCGCAAGTTCTTCAACCTGCCCGAGCCGGACGAGTCCGAGCTCGTGTTCCGCAAGGCCACGCGGCTCACCATCCGCCTGCGCTACTGGTACCAGCTGCGCGTGCCCTTCGCGAACTGGATCATCTTCACCTCGTGGTTCGCGTCCAACGCGGGCCTCGCCCTTCATGGCGCCATCGACCGGGCCACGATGGACCCTCGCGGCAACATCATGAGCGACGGCAACCTCAACGGCCTGGCCGCCGCGTCCGTCCGGGGCATCCAGCACGAGAAGGGCTATGACTCCGTGTACCCGCTGGAGATGGCCGTGCTGTGGGGCCTGGCCACCGGCAGCATCCCGCTCGTCTCCAGCTACGCGGGCAAGCGCTACTTCATTCCCCTGACGGCGACGTACACCATGCGCATGCAGTCCAACTTCCATCGGAAGTGGATCATGCACCTCAACCCCGACTGGGGCCTGTAACCATGATTACCCGGACCCTTCGACAGAGCTTCCGCCGCCAGGAAGGCCAGGCACTCGTGCTGGCCGCGCTGATGGTGCTCGTCATGTCCATCGCCGTGCTGACCACGGTCAACATCGGCCACACGGTGCACGAGCGCATCCGCCTGCAGAACACCGCGGACTCGGCCGCCTACTCCATGGCCGCCATGGAGGCGCGCGCGTTCAACTTCTACGCGTACTCCAACCGCACCCAGGTGTCGCACTACGTCTCGGCGATGCTGTGGCAGTCGCTGCTGTCACTCATCTACTTCGCCGAGGCGTTCCTCGCGGACACCTACGGGTTCATGAAGACCTTGAACCCATGTTCGGGAGATGCGGACGGCATCTTCTGGAAGGTCGCCTGTCCCGCCTTGAAATTGATACCTGTGGTGGGGCAGGTGCTGAAGGTCATCGACACGGCGATGGATGCCTGGCGACTCGTCGTCAAGGCGTTCCACATGCTGATAACGACGACCAACCCGGACAAGCTCGTCGGCAAGCTCATCATCCCCACGCACTGGGTGCTCAACGGCGTGATGCACTTCGCGTCGCAGGCGGTGATGATGTCCGCGTCCACGCACGTGCTCCAGACGACGGACACCGTCATCGCGGACAACGACAAGAACATCGACTCGCTCATCAGTCAGGGCGTCACCGGCGTCATCAGCCAATGTCTGTTCGACCAGGCGCACTTCGCGGAGGCCGGAGGCCGCCCCCTGGGCAGGCCCGCCAACCCGTTCAAGTCCATCGACCCGAAGGCGACAGCCCATGCCTCCAAGGAGGCGCGCGCCAAGCGCTCCATGGGCGGCATCTCCAATGCGACCCGCTATGCGTGTGACTCGAAGGGCGGGCTGGGCGTCGGCGGCGTGGACCTCATCTCCTGCCAGCAGCGGTTCATCACCTCCCGCCGGCTGGGTGACCTCATCCCCCTGCCGGACTTCCTGGGCATCATCGGGGAGTGGCTCAACAACGAGGTCGACATCCCCGGCGTCTTCAGCTTCGGCAAGCTCGGGCAGACGCGCCTGCTGACGAGCAACAACCCGAACCGAGACAAGGCCGTCAACACGCGCAGGACGCGCAACACCATTCGCGACTGGAACGACGGCATCGAGCCGACGCTCGGCATGATGGCCCAGGGCGACAACCTCGGCTCGGACGACCTGTACTGGATCAAGTTCGGCCCGGCGGGCTTCCCCGGCGTCACCAACCCCCTGTCCTGCAAGCAGGACGAGAAGAACGTCGGGCGCTGCTGGGGTGACCCCCGCAAGGGCCTGGACGACAACTCCCGGAAGAAGCTCCCCTACCAGTTCATGGCCAAGACGAGCATCTGGGCCATGAACGACCAGGAGGGCTCGTACCGCGATGGCGGCGTGCACTGGCGTGTCCACCCCGAGCGGCTGCCGACGGGCGATAGCCGCTGGCGCGACCGCAAGCGCCCCAATGGCCCCGAGGGCGAGGTGGGCGTCACCAAGAACGAGGTCTGCGTGCTCCCCGTCTGCATCCTCGGCGCCGGAGAGATGGACGTCTACACCGCCAACGTGCACCCGGCGGAGGACGGCAACCATCCCTGGAAGGGCGTGATGCCGTTCATGCACTTCGAGCCGGGCCAGTTCGAGGGCGTGTGCGGCCGCACCGCCAGCAATGGCGCGGCGCCCCGCTACAAGTTCGACTTCAACCAGCCGTCCACCTGGGTCGCGCTCAACAAGACGCCGGACGAAATCACCAACCGGGACCTCAAGGACAAGGAAGCCGGCACCAACGCCCCCGCGCTGCTGAACGAGCAGGGCAAGGTGCGCTTCAACTTCACCGCCGACACGGACGGGCTGGAAATGCAGAACAACCGGAAGAAGTTCCTCAGCTTCTCCGAGGGCCTCAACGTCGTCACCCGCGGGCAGACCTACTACCACCGGCCCGGCAACTGGACGGAGCATCCGAACTTCTTCAATCCGTACTGGCGCCCGCGCCTGGCCTCCGTCTACCAGGGGCGGCACAACCTGCCCCTGGTCGGCACCCTGCATGACAGCCTGCCCAGCATGCTGCAGGGCATTGCACCCAAGATCATCACCCACTGATGCGGAGCCCGCGGATGCACTCTCTCAGACAGCGCAGGGCCCCGCGCCGGGGCGCCGCCACCGTCGAGTTCGCGCTCGCCGTGCCGGTGCTGGTGATGATTCTGATGTTCAGCATGTACCTCACCGAGCTGGTGCGGGCGAAGGTGAAGCTCCTGGAGCTGGCGCGCTACGCCACCTGGGAGATGACCAGCTACACCCTGTCCGACTTCGGCAAGGCGGACCATGACGCCGCCTTCGCGGACGCGAAGCGCGAGGCCATGGAAGAGGTCCAGGAGCGCTTCCGGGACATGGACTCGGTGGAGACCAATGCCCAGCCTGGCGCCTTCATCGCGCGCTACACCAACGTCCAGGCGGACGTGACGAACAAGGACGTGCCCTTCATCGAGGCGGGCCTCGTGCTGGGCAACAGCAGCGACGGCATGGCCAACAGCATCCTCGGCGCGGTGAACGGCGGCGCCAACGGCCTGCTGGGCTTCTGGCGGTTCAACACCAAGGGCTGGGTGGAGTCGCGGGTGTCGATGAGCTTCGACAACGTCATCCTCCCCCAGCGCTACCTCGAGCGGGGCCAGGGTGGCTTCGCCCAGGTGGACACCTTCGGAGGCCAGTCGCTCGCCAGCCTCCAGCTGAGCACCCGCCACTCCATGTATGCCACCGGGTGGCACCTGCCGGATGGCGGCGACGCCGTCATCAACGGCCGGCGCGCGGGCGGCCATACCGAGGGCAGCGACCCCCATGGCCTGTACGCGCAGGTCAACCGGATGACCTTCCTGGGCGTCAAGGAGCGCATCGAGAGCTCGCCGCTGGGCGCCGCGCTGGACTTCTTCAAGTCCTTCGCGCCGGCCTTCCTCGGCACCTTCGTCATCTCCAAGAACTACGGGTTGCCCGGCGCGGACGCGTCCGACTGCACGGGCGTGGTCAGCTATCCGGCGGCCGCGGCGCACGGCCTCCAGGACCAGATGTCGAATGATGTGGAGCTGCTCGACAACGAGCGGCCGCAGTGCTTCGACACCGCTCCGTTCCGGGACAACAAGTATGAGGACGCGCAGTACGCGAAGATCTTCGCGGCCCGGGGTGAGCACTTCATGGGCTGCAAGAACCCCCAGGCCGAGGACGCCTCGGCGCCCACCAGCAACGACGCCACCAAGGGCGACAAGAACGCGGACATCATCAACTGTGAGTAGCCTGCTCGCCCGACTCTGTGCGCTGGTGCTGATGGTCGGGGCCCTCGCGGCCCACGCCCAGCAGGAGCTGCCCGTCTACCCGGGCACGGTGCACACCCGCATCGGCAACGACCTGGTCATCGCCGGCGAGTACTACCGCATGGCGTACTTCACCACCGACGACTCCCTGCAGAAGGTGGCGGACTACTTCACGCGCCACTGGCGCTCGCAGGGCTACCCCACCTCGGTGGACGGGGACCTGGAGGACGAGGCGGTGGTGTCCGCCCTCTACACCCGTGAAGGGCTGCAGCGGGGCGTCGTCCTGCGCCGGCACCTGGGCAAGACGGTGGGCTTCACCGTGCTGCGCGACTTGTGGGTGTCCGCACCGAAGAACTCGGCGCCGGGTCTGGTCAAGCTGGAGGGCATGATTTTCAGCCAGGACCTGGCCACCCGCGATGCGCCGGGCAGCTCGCAGAACCGCTCCTCGCTCGTGAAGGGCAGCATGGAGGAGGTGCGCCAGCGCGTCACCCAGGAGCTGGGCAAGCAGGGCTACGAGCCCGTCCGCCAGGCCGCCTTGAAGCTGGGCGGGGAGACGCAGCTCACCCTGGAGCATGCCCGGAAGGGCGAGCAGGTGGTGACGACCCTGCGGCCCGTGGAGGACGGCCTCACCGCCATGGTACAGATGTGGGTGGGCTCGGACCGGCCTGACGCCATGCCCAACAACGACGCCGTGCGGGAGAGCCGGCAGGCCCACGAGCGCTCGAAGCGCGCGCCCCAGGAGGGTACGAAGTGAACGCCCGGGTGACCTGCCTCGCACTGGCCCTGCTGCTGTCGGCCGCGCCCGCCCGGGCTGCGGCGCCGCCGCAGGCCGCGATGCAGTCGCTGATGGACCACATGTCCAAGGGCGCGCGGACCTCGCGCCAGGGCGACTGGGTCACCTACCGGATGGATGGCGGCGGCGCGCGCGTGCACTACTGGCGCATGGCCGTCGTGGGCCAGGAGAAGGACCGCTACGAGCGGGACGCGGTGTGGCTGGAGGTGGAGTTCGGCACGCACCCGGCGATGCGCTCGCCCCTGGGCCAGATGAAGATGCTGGTCGCCCTGGGCGAGGAGGCGGACCCGAAGCGGCACGCCATCACCCGGCTCATCGCCTCCGCCGGCTACGGCAAGCCACAGGAGTACTCGCAGGAAGCCCTGGAGCACGCGCTGACGAAGACGCCGCGCCCGAAGGAGGACGCCCCCAAGGCCAAGGCCCCTCCGCCGGGCGCCATGCCCCGTCCCACCATCCGCACCGGCAAGCAGGCGCGCCTGATGACGCATGCCGGGACTGTCACCGCCGTCCCGGTGGAGGTGGTGGTGCGCAACACCGTCATCAAGCGCATGTGGATCAGCCGCGAGCTGCCCGTCATCAACCTGGCGAAAATCGAGATTCCCGGTATCGGCCAGAGCATGGAGGTGGCGGAGTATGGTGTGGACGCGAAGTCCCGCATCCGCATGCCGCTGCCGAACGAGCCGCAGGTCCGCCTCGAGTACGCCGACCAGAAGTTCGCCAACCTTCCCTGGCTCCAGTCGGAGGAAGGCGAAGAGGAAGAGGAAGAGGAGAGCCCATGAAGCCCGCGACGAAGATGCCGCGCCCCAGCCGCCGTGCCCGACGTGGACAGGCGATGCTGGAGTACTCCCTGCTCAACTGGGTCCTCGTCGTGGCGCTCGTCGTCGGAGCGTCGGTGAAGGTCCGGTGGACCGAGGACCGGCAGTCCAACGTCATCGACCTGTTCATGGAGGCCTACCAGGTCTATTACGACTCGTTCTACTTCGTGCTCAACCTGCCGTTCCCATGACGGCGGCGGCACGGAGCAGGGAAGGGGGCCCGTCGCCCTGGGTCCTGCGCCTGGTGCACGCGGGCGTCTTCCTGGCCCTGGCCGCGGTGCCCCTGGGCGCCGCCCTCCCCGAGTGGCGGCACCTGCTGGACGCGCTGTCCCGGCCCTTCCACGTCGGTGCTCCACCCCGGGCCGTCCTCCTGCTGGGCTCGGTGGCGGCGGCGGTGG
>JBKGHK010000056.1:0-25354 GCA_046520375.1 Pyxidicoccus sp. 3LFB2 | reverse complement strand
GACGGGCCGGAAGGCGCGGCGCCCGAGGACCCCTACCGCCCGCGCGTGCTGGTGGTGGAGGACACGCGGGAGATGCGGCGCTTCGTGGCCCAGACGCTGGCGCAGGACTTCCGGGTGGCCACCGCGACGGACGGGGAGGACGGGCTGAGGCAGGCGGAGGCGCTGCGGCCTGACGTCATCGTCAGTGACTTGATGATGCCGCGCATGGGCGGAGACCAGCTGGTGCGCGAGGTGCGCGCGCGGACCGGGCTGGAGGCCACGCCCATTCTGCTGCTCACCGCGCGGGCGGATGACGCCCTGCGGGTGGACCTGCTGCGCGCCGGGGCCCAGGACTACCTGGTGAAGCCCTTCCTGGCGGAGGAGCTGCTGGCGCGGGTGTCGAACCTGGCGGTGATGAAGCGCACGCGCGAGGTGCTGCAGGGCTCGCTGGACGCGCGCTCGTCGGATGTGGAGGTGATGGCCCGCGAGCTGGGGCTGCGCAAGCGCCAGCTGGAGGCGGCGCTGCAGAGCACCAGCTCCGCGCGAGAGGCCGCCGAGCGGGCCAGCGAGTCCAAGAGCACGCTGCTGCGGCTGGTGTCCCACGAGCTGCGCACGCCGCTGTCGGTGCTGCAGCTCACCCAGCATGCCTTCCTGCGCGAGGTGGGCCCGCTCCAGCCCAAGGCGGCGGAGATGTTCAACCGCCTGGTGCGCTCCACCACGCGCCTGCGGGAGATGACGGAGATGGTGCTCCAGTACAACCAGCTGGAGGAGGGCCGGCTGGTGGTGCGGCGCGAGCCGGTGGACGTGGTGGCGCTGGTGGACGACGCGCTGGTGGAGGTGCGCGACGAGGCCGACCGCAAGGGGCTGCGCACCACGGTGTCGCGGCCGGCGGGGACGGTGGTGGTGCAGACGGACCCGCGCATGCTGCAGCTGGTGCTGCTCAACCTGTTGATGAACGCGGTGAAGTACACCCCGGCGGGCGGCATCCACGTGACGGTGGAGGTGGCGTCGGGCGCCAGGCGGGTGCGGGTGCGCGACACCGGCCCGGGCATTCCCCCGGAGGCGCAGGCGCGCATCTTCGAGCCCTTCCAGCACCTGGAGCCGCTCGACAACAAGTCCATGCCGGGCGTGGGGCTGGGGCTGACGCTGGTGCGGGAGCTGGTGTCGGTGCTGGGCGGCCGGGTGTCGCTGAAGTCGGAGCCAGGGGAGGGCAGCGAGTTCACCGTGGAGCTGCCGTCATGAGGCGGGTGGGCCCTCTTCGAACCGGGGCCTTTTCCCATACACTGGCGGAATGAACAGTCAGCCCTATGCGGACCTCATCCACGACCTGTACCTGGATGTGACTGGAGACGAGGCGGCCCGGCGTCAGGTCAAGGCGGTGCCCGAGCTGGCCTCGGCCTTCGAGGCGCTGGGGTTCCGCTCCATCGGGTTCTATCGGATTGGCCAGAGCGAGCCCGCGAACATCTTCGAGGTGTGGCGCAGCCCCGACTCGCGCGCGGTGCTGACGGTGGAGTACGACCAGAACCGCCGGGCGCGCGCGGAGCTGCGCACCCTGCTGCATGACGGAACCATCATCGACACGTCCAGCGGGTACAGCGGGCGGGCGCGTCTGTTCTGCCGCTCGCGGGTGCACCACCCCGAGTCTGGCTATCTGATGGAGACCTCCAACGCGGCGCCCGAGGCCCTCTGGCGGCGCCATGCCGAGCGCGTGGAGACGCTCTCCCGGGAACGACAGACATCGCTGCCGGTGCACGACACCCTGCGCATGCACCTGGCCTTGTCGGGGCGCTCCTACTTCCTGTCCGCCGTGCGCCGCATGTTCGGCCGGCGCATCGAGTGGATGGTCCTCATCCCTGCCACGCTGCTCATCGTCCTGGCCATGGTCATCGCGCACACGCCGCTGCACTGGCTCACGGCCGTCGCCGTGGCGGGAGTGGCCTTCTGGTACGTCGGCGAGGTGTCCACCTGGGCCGCCGCGCGGCTGATGCGCATTCCCAGTGCGCCGCTCGCGGTGTTGCTCTCCGCGGTGGACGAAGCCGACGCCGCCCGGGAGGCACCTCCAAACGACGAGGCCGTGTCGGGCACGGGGCCCTGACGGAAAAAACGTCAGATGCAGGCGAAAGTTCCTTCTTTTAAAAGAATCACATCGGGCGCATCTCTGGCCCATGAGAACGAAGTCCAAAGCAAAGCAGCTCCAGGTTGTCGCGACACTCCTCCTGCTCATGGCCGTTTCTGCCTGCGGTGACTCGGACCCGCAGGACCTGGAGGACGCCGGGAGCCGGGCGGACGCCGGAAGCACGACGGACGCCGGTAACACGACGGACGCCGGCAGCACGACGGACGCTGGGACTGCGACCACGCCGACCCTCCTCTCCCATGCGCCCCTGGCCGCCGCCACCGGCGTCCCCTTCAACGAGAGCGTCAGCGCGACCTTCAGTGAGGAGATGGACCGCGCCACCCTCACCCCGACCACCTTCACCCTGACGGCCGGCGTGGCCGCAACGCCCGTCCAGGGGACGGTGCACTACGCCAACGCGAAGGCGGTCTTCTGGCCCGCGGCCCACCTCGCGAGCAACACCGTGTTCACCGCGACCGTCACCTCCGGCGCCCGGACGCCTCCGGCGCTACGCTCGCCGCGCCGCGCAGCTGGAGCTTCACCACCGGCAGCACCCGGGTGGCGGGGACGCCCGTGAATCTCGGGACTGCAGGCGACTACGTCATCCTCGCCAAGAGCGGCATCTCCACGGTGCCGACCTCGGCCGTCACGGGAAACCTCGCGGTCAGCCCCGCTGCCGCCAGCTACGTCACCGGCTTCTCGCTGACCTCGGATGCCACCAACGCGTTCTCGACCTCTCCTCAGGTGACAGGGAAGGTGTACGCGGCCGACTACGCCTCACCCACTCCGTCCAAGCTCACCACGGCGGTGGGTGACATGGAGCTGGCCTTCACCAGTGCCTCGGGCCGTGCTCCCGACTTCACGGAGCTGGGCACGGGAAACATCGGCGGCATGACGCTCTCCCCGGGCGTCTACAAGTGGGGGACCGCGGTCCTCATCCCCACGGACCTGACGCTCACCGGCAGCGCGACGGATGTGTGGATCTTCCAGATTGCCCAGGACCTGACCCTGGCCAGCGGCACGGACATCACCCTGGCGGGTGGCGCGCTGCCCAAGAATGTCTTCTGGCAGGTCAGCGGCCAGGTGGACCTCGGCACCACGGCGCACCTGGAGGGCGTCATCCTCGGCCAGACGTCCATCACGCTGAGGACGGGCGCTTCAGTGAATGGCAGGCTGCTGGCCCAGACGGCCGTCACCCTCGACGGCAGCACCGTCGTCCAGCCGGCCCCGTAACGAAAGCAGAGCGCCTCGTCACGGAGCAGAGCACCCCCGGAGTCCCTGGCCCTGCCGGGGACTTCGTCATTTCGGGGCGAAGATTTCCTGCCGCGCGGCCTCGAAGATGGCGACCACCGAGGGGTGACGAATCTTCCGCTCGGAGGAGATGGCGTAGAACTGCTGGCGGACGGCTTCGGCCCGGCCCACCACCCGCACTCCGTAGTCCTGCATCACCTCGGCCTCGATGACCGTCGGCGCCGCGAAGACGCCCATCCCCTGCCGGCCGAAGTCCTTCATCAGGGCGCTGTCGTCGAACTCCGCGACAACCTTCGGCTGGACGCCCTGGGCCTCGAACCACTGGTCCAGGGCGCGCCGCACGGCGGACGGTGCGCCCGGCAGCAGGAAGGGGGTCCCCTCCAGGGAGCGAGGGAAGCCTCGGCGCGTCGCGGTGGCGAGCTTCGGGGCGGCGAAGAACGTCGTCCCGCACTCGCCCAGCAGATGGTTGAAGACCCGGACCGGGTTGGGCCCCGCCGGCCCGTCGGCGATGACCAGGTCGACCGTGTGGACCGCCATCTCCGCGATGAACTCCACCACGGACTTGTCGCCTCGGCAGACCAGCCGGACGGGCTGCGCGGAGCGCAGGGCGGGCTCCAGGAACCGCCGCACGAGGGACGGAGGCAGCACATCCGCGACTCCCACCACCAGGCGCAGCGGCCGCTCTCCGGAGGCCCGGCCCTTGATGGTGTCGAGGAACTCGCCGCCCAGGGTGAAGATGGCCTCCGCGTAGCGGAGCGCGACGCGGCCGGCCTCGGTGAGCACCAGGTTGCGCCCGCGGTGCGCGAACAGCTTCTCGCCCAGCACCTCCTCGAGCCTGCGAATCTGGCCGCTGATGGTCGGGTGCGCCAGGCGAAGCTTCTTGCTCGCGGCGACGATGCTCCCTTCCTTCGCGACGACCCAGAAATAATAGAGGTGATGGTAGTTGAGCCAGTCCACGGCGGATGACTCCAAACGCTCAGGCGAGCAGGTGCTCCAGGAGCGTCTTGAAGCCGAGTCCGATGAGGACGATGCCTCCGACGATGTCGAGCTTGCCTTCGAGGGACTCACCGAACCGCCGCGCGACGCTCATGCCCAGCAGGCACAGGACGAGCGTCACGCTCCCGATGACGGCCGCGGCCATGGCGATGTGGATGTCCATCGCCGGGAGCGTCACGCCCGCCGCGAGCGCGTCGATGCTGGTGGCGAACGCCATGACGGTGAGCCGGGCCGGATGGAACGGGGCGCTGGTGGAGGGCGACTCGCCCGCCTTCGCCGCGGCGTCCTCGCCCAGGTGGTGGTGGGTATAGGCCTCGTGCAGCATCTTCGCCCCGATGCCCGCCAGGAGCACGAAGGCCAGCCAGTGGTCCCAGGCGGAGATGGCGTCCGCGAACTGCGCCCCCACGGCCCAGCCGATGACAGGCATGCCCGCCTGGAACAGACCGAAGAGGGCGGAGACCAGCAGGGCGTCTCGTGCCCGGACGCGTGGAGCCGCGAGCGCGCTGGCGATGGAGACCGCCGTGGCGTCCATGGCCAGGCCCAGCGCGAGGAGCAGCAACATCGTCAGTGGCATGGGCTGCCCTCTACCCCGAGGCGCGTCGCCCCGGAAGCGCGGAGCGCAGGCCCATACGATGAAGGGGCTGCCAGTGACGCACGGAGGGTGCGCCGGCCCCTGTGACTCCAGGCGCGCTGCCTGCCATGTGGGCCCCCTTCCCCGGGGAACCGTCAGGGGCCCGCCTGCCCGTCAGGACGCTCGGGCGAGTTCGCGGGAGGCAGCCTCGTCTCCAGGCGGCCCGGCCTGCTCACGAGCCGTCTGGCGCGAAGGCCCGGCTCAGGCCTTGATGTAGCGCTCGAACACGGAGCCGAAGTCCTTCACGTGGTACTTCTGCTGGGCGCCGGAGAGCCAGGCGAAGGCGGCCTGGTTGAGCTCCTTGAACGCCTCCACCGTGGGCGTGGCGCCCGCCGAACCGCGACCGAGCGTGGAGGAGGCGACCTCGACGCTGGCCTTGGCGTGGCCGAGCATGACCTCGTTCTCGCGAATCAGCTCGGAGATGCGGAACAGCGCCTTGTAGAGGTCCTTCACCTGCTCGAGCTGCTTCTTGTTCACGTCGATGGAGAAGTCCTTCGAGCCGAGGTGGAACTTGATCTCCACGTCCATGTCCATGTTGCCGGCCGTCTCGAGCATCACATTGGAGACGGGGTGCGTGCTGTAGCTGTAGCGGCGCAGCATGCGCTTCTTGCTGGCGGCGCTGGTGCCGTCCAGGTGGATGAGCGCCTTGTTGGTGAAGCAGTACTCGTCGGACTTGGACTTGATGAGGAAGAAGATCTTCTCCTGGTCCTCGTGCATCACGTAGTCGTCGGCGTCCACCTTGTTGTAGTCCGCCGGAGCGATGACGGAGCCGATGTCGCTGAGACCGAGAGCATCCGCCGCGAGCTTTCCAAACATGTCGTTCTCCCTGGTGGGTACGGGACCCGGTTGACGTGACGTGGGCGTGGCGCCCACACCACCCTGGACGAAGCATGCCCCTCTTAAGCAGGCCCCCCGAACAACGAAAATGGCCGGGGGCCGCATTTCCCGCGTGACGCGGACTCCGGCGGACCGGGTGACGAAGGTGGAGCCGGCGGTCGCGGCGCCGTGACTCCTGGGGGCAAACTCAACAGTGGCACCCGTGAGGTGCTGGGAGCCCCACACCAGGACAGGCACCATGCGCCCGCGTGCCTCCGGTAGCTGGATGGCAAGCGTGTATCGGTTGCTATTCCCGTCACTCCAGGTTGAGCAGCCCCGCCAACAGCGGACTCCAGGCCTTCAGCGACTGCACCTACGAGAGCTACCAGTACGGCCGCTGGGCCACCCACAGAGGGCCGTTCCACTAGAGTCCCGGCCTTCCCAGCGGAAGGTGGCGCATGGCAGGCAAGTTCGAGACGGTCGACGAGTACATCGCGTCCTTCCCCGAGGACGTCCAGGTCATCCTCAAGAAGGTCCGCAAGGCCATCCGCGGCAACGTGCCCGGGGGCGAGGAGAAGATTCGCTACGGCATGCCGGCGGTGATGCTCGGTGGCCGCTACGCGGTGCACTTCGCGGGGTGGAAGCACCACGTCGGCCTCTACCCGATTCCCAAGGCGGATGAGGCGCTGGAGCAGGAGCTCGCGCCCTATCGGGCGGCCAAGGACGCCGTCAACTTCCCGTACTCCCAGCCGATTCCGTACGAGCTCATCGCGCGCGTCACGAAGTTCGTCGTGAAGCTGCGCGCGGAGGGCACGGAGTAGGCACCGGGGCTCCGGCGCGGGGGCGGCGCCCCGCTCCGGAGCCCATCAGGTCAGTGGCCCCAGGTGCCGCTGCTCCACAGCACCTGTCCCTGCGGTGAGTAGATGACCAGGTTGCCGTCGTTCTGGAGCGCCAGCGCCGAGCCCGGGCTCCCATAGGTCCCGGTGCTCCAGATGACCCGCCCGACGCCGGAGTAGATGACGAGGTTGCCGTCGGTCTGCATGTACGTGCCGTAGCCCGGCTGCCCCGAGGTGCCAGACGTCCAGAGGGTCTGGAAGGTCGGTCCGCCAGGGCCCTGGGTGTACTTGACGAGCTGAAGCACGCCGAACGGCGAATGTTGGAGATAGAAGCGGCCGTCGCACGACCAGAACATTTGACCCCGGTCCAGGCCCTTGCCGCCGGGAATCTGGCCGCAGCCCGTCGGAGCGCTCGCGTTGCTCCAGACGCGACTGCCGTAGAGCTGGGTGGACCCCTCGAGGTCGGTGGGAGACGGGCCCGTGGAGTTGGAGCCGCCGCACTCCGGATAGGGGTAGTTCATGATGGAGCCTGCGTCATACGTCGTGACGCCTCGCCAACCCCCGGGCTCCATGCCGGCGTAGCACATGCCGGATTGGAGGAACTCATGACGGAAGCCGAGCGTATGCCCCAGCTCGTGCGCCAGGAGGCCCGCCAGCGTCGTCCAGCCCTGGAGGTTGAACGCCGAGGCATCGATGTAGAGCGTGCGGTTCGGGCGCGGGGTTCCGGGGAAGAAGGCGGTCGCGGGGGCCGAGCCACCCGACATGGGGCTGACGTCGAAGAAGACGCTCCCGTTCGCATGGGTGCAGTTGGCGTCCTGCGCGGGAACATGGACGAAGTTGATGAACGCCTTCGCACCCCAGGCGGCACCCGCGCTGCTCATGGCGCCGACGACGGCCTGCTTGTTGCCCAGGAAGGAGTTGCTGATGCAGTAGGTCAGGTTGAGCTGCTCGCCGCTGCTCCAGACCGCGTCCAGCGCAGCATTGTGCTGATTGACGGTGAGGGCGCCGGTCTGGGAATACATCCGCTCCCAGGCCTGCCGCAGCTCCGCCACGTCGTGCGCCACCAGGTCCCCGTCGTAGATGTACCGGCCGAGCGAGTCCTGCTGGACGGTGCCGAGAAACTCTTCGAACGCGACGGCCCGTCCGGAGGTGTTGGAGAGCGTGTCGCCTTCCTTCCCCTCCGGTGCCGGGCCGCAGCCGCCGCTGAACAAGGTCATTGCAAGCGCGGCGCGCACAAACGTCCTGGCTTTCCTCATGGGGGAGTCGTTCCTCAAGGCGTAACGGGTGGAAGGCCATGAAGGCTTGAAGCCCCTGTCAGCGTCAAGAAGGTGCACGGTCCGCGCCGTTTGCTTGCCGCGTGATGTCTATGAATGTCTTGGCGCAGTGGGCGGCTCCCCCCTCGACGTGCCTCAGCGCGGCAGCGCCTCGCTGGCATATTGCGCGGCGAACTCGGCCGACGGGGGGATGGGCTTGATGACGTCAATCATCACCCCGTTCGGGTCCGAGGTGATGAAGTGGCGCTGGCCGAACGGCTCGTCGCGCAGCGTCCGCAGGATGGGCAGGTTCGCCGCCTGGACTCGCGCGTAGACCTCGTCCGGGTCCTTCACCTCGAAGTTGAGCAGCAGGCTGGAGGTCTTCCCACGCTGGGACGCGGGAATCGTCTCGTGGTCGTTCCGGACGAGGCCGAGGTTGATGTCCCGCCGCTCGGTCGACTGCAGGTGGATGTACCAGTCACTCTCGAACAACGGCTTGAACCCGAAGTGGGTGACGTAGAAGCGCGCGGACTCCGCCACGTCAGGGACCAGCAGCACCGGGTAGTACGAGGTCGTCTTCATCACTTGGCCTCCAGGCTCGTTCGACATACAGTCTGTATGTTTCTTAGACCACTAACATACAGGCTGTATGTATGCAATCCCGAGCCGGCAGGCGTACGAATCGTGAGAGGACGGAGGTGACGCGGGGCGACCTCGTCACGGCCGCGCGCAAGCTCTTCACCGAGCGCTCCTATGCGGAGACGAGCACGCCGGACATCGCCACGGCGGCAGGGGTGACGCGGGGCGCGCTGTACCACCACTTCGAGGACAAGCAGGCGCTCTTCCGAGCGGTCGTCGAGCAGGAGGCGCTCACCGTGTCGGAGGAAATCGAGCGCGCCACCCCTCCAGCGCTCCCGGTGCGACGGGCGCTGCTCGCCGGAGGGGACGCCTATCTCACGGCGATGGCGGTGCCCGGGCGCACCCGGTTGTTGCTCCTGGATGGCCCGGCGGTGCTCGGCCGCGCGGAGATGGATGCCATCGATTTGCGCCACGCCGGCCGCACGCTGCGGGAAGGGCTGGAGGTGGCGATGCGGGAAGGGGTGCTGGCCCGGGCCCCGCTCGACGCGCTCACGGGCTGTTGTCGGCCGCGTTCGACCGCGCGGCGCTGGCCATCGACGCGGGGCGCCGGCCGCGGACTACCGCGCTGCCCTGGTCGCACTCATCGAAGGGCTGCTCACCGCCGCGCCGCCGTCCGGAGCGTCTCCATCAGCGCGTCCAGGTCGTCGTCGGTCGTGAGCGGGTTGATGAGGGTGACGCGCAGGTACACGCCCTTGGGCAGCTTCGTCTGCACCAGGTAGAAGTCCCCGCGCGTCACCAGCCGCTCGCGCAGGCGGGTCTGGAGGGCGTCCCACTCCTCGGGCGGCACGTGCTTGGGCGTGTGGCGGAAGCAGAGGATGTTGCAGTCGGGCGGCACCGCCACCTCGAAGTCGCCCGCGTCGGACAGGCGCTTCGCGAAGCGGCGGGCCTGGTCATATGACTCCGTCACTGCGTCCGCGAACAGGCGCGTGCCCAGCACCGCGAGGCAGGCGTACACCTTGAGCGCCATCATCTCCTTGGTGCACTCCATGGTGCGCAGGGCCACGTCGCTCCAGGGGCGCTCGGCCTCGCCGTGGAAGAGGTAGCTGGCGTCCTGGGCGAAGGCCTCGAAGGAGCGCGAGCCGTCGCGGAAGAGGACGGCCGTCACCAGCGCCGGCATCAGCAGGCCCTTGTGCGCGTCCCACACCACCGAGTCCGCCCGGTCGATGCCGCGCACCAGGTGGCGGTACGTGGGGCTGAGCACCGCCGAAGCCCCGTGCGCGCCGTCCACGTGGAACCAGAGGCCGTGGCGCTCACAGAAGTCGGCCACCGGCTCCAGCGGATCGAAGGCGCCGGTGGCGGTGGAGCCCGCGCTGGCCACCACCGCAATCACCTTGCGCCCCGCGAGTGTGGCCGTCTTCAGCGCGGCGTCCAGTGACTCGGGACGCAGGCGGAAGTGCTCGTCCACCGCGACGGGCGTCACGCCGCCCTCGCCCCAGCCCATGATGCGCGCGGCGCGAGCCACGCAGTAGTGCGCCGTCTTCGCCACCAGCACGGTGAGGGGCGGGCCCGCGTGTGCGCCCTCGGTCCATGCGTCATAGCCGGCCTTCGCCTGGCGCGCGGCGAGCAGCGCGGTGAGGTTGCCTAGCGAGCCTCCGGAGGTGAGCACGCCGTCGGTGCCCTCGGGCAGGCCCAGGCGCGCGGCCATCCACCGCAGCACGTTGCGCTCCATGGCGGTGGCGACGGGGCCCATCTCGTACACGGCCATGCCGTTGTTGAGCAGTGACGACACGGCGTCACACAGCGCGGCCAGCGGCACCGGCGCCGTCACCTGGTGGCCCACGTAGCGCGGGTGGTGCAGGTGGTTGGAGCCGGACAGCACCCGCGCCATGAGGTCCGCGAAGTCGCCATTGGGCTCCTCGGGGAAGCTCGCGGCGAACCGGTCCACATTCACCGCGGGCGCGGCCCACGGCAGCACCGGCCCCTCTCCACGCTGCGCTCCGGCAAGGTAGCCCGCCAGCGTGTCCACCAGTCGGTGGCCCTCGCGGCGGAACGTCTCTGCGTCGTAGGCGGTGGCGACTCGTTGGCGGAAGTCCGTCATGGCGCGGGACGCTAGCCGCGCCGCCGCACCGGTGGAACGGCCCCTTCACCCGTTTCCAGGACTCCTGCTCTCTTTTGGTAGGGGCGGCTCGACTCCGGGCGGACGGGAGGGCGCCGCGCCAGGGTGAGGGGAGCAGGCAGCCGGGCTGGCGTGAGGCCGTGCGGCGCACTATCTCAGAGGCAGGGCGCACACACCGTGCGCCCCGTGCACACGCAAGGAGGCCCGCCATGGCCGACCCGAAGGTGTCGATTACGTACTGTACTTCCTGAGGCTACAAGCCTCGGGCCGCCCGTGCGGCGGCCGTACTGAAGGACGAGCTGGACCTGGAGGCGGAGCTGAAGCCGGGCGCGTCGGGCATCTACGAGGTCGCCGTCGACGGCAAGGTGGTCATCAAGAAGAAGACGCTGGCGTTCCCCACCGAGCAGGAAATCGTGGACGCCGTGTCGAAGGTGCTGGGGCGGTAGGCCCTGCTTCGGAGTCCAGGCCCGCGGCCGGCACGCCCTCACGGGAGTTGCCGGCCGCGTCCGTTTCCGGGCCCGGGGCCCGGTGCTCAGCGCTTGATGAACGTCAGCGGCGCCCTGTCATTGCGGCCCTTGCCCGCGGCCTTGAGGGCGGCGGGGTTGAGGCCGGACAGGTGCAGCGCCGTCGCGTACAGGTGGCCCGAGTCGGTGATGAAGCTGCTCGTGCTCTTCGTGCGGCCGGAGATGAGCAGGCCGGTGTCCGGGTCATACGCCGGGTCCAGCGTGCCGTCCGGCATGAGGGGGATGCCCTCCAGTGACGAGCGGCCCACGCGGCCATACTGCGTGTTGCCGCGCACGGTACCGCCCAGGAAGGCGGCGCTGCTGACGCGCCAGTGCTGGCAGCAGTCCTGGCCCAGGATTTCGTCGTACTTCTGCGTGTCTGTCAGGCCCGAGTTGGCGAGGATGGACTCCACGTCGCCGGAGATGGTGCGGCCCATCTCCGAGGCGAGGACGATGGTGGTGAAGTCGTAGTAGCTCTTCCCCGTCGTCCCGTACGGCGTGGACTTGAGCTTCGCCACCAGCGTCTTGAGCGGGTTCCAGAGGTTCTTCCGCATCATGGCCCGCTGGTCCGACTGGCCCTTGTTGTTCATGATGAAGCGCCGGTCTCTGTGGCTGTCGAACTCGCGCAGCCCCCGGTTCTCGATGAAGAAGCCGATGGACAGCCCCTTCGTCATCAGCTCGTAGGTCATCAACGCCTGCACGTTGACGTTGGGCGTCTCCTTCGAGCGGGCGGGGTTGCCGTTGATGGACGACGAGTCCGTCGCCTCGTCCGCCGCCGTGACTGCGAACTCGCTTCGCAGCGTGGCGTCCGTGAAGAGCGTGCGCGGGTCCAGGTTGATGCTGCCGCCCGCGGTGAGCGCGCGGTGGATTTCCAGCGCCGACGCGAAGGCCTTCACCGACTCGCTGTTCTTCGAGTCGAGGAAGTTCTGCTGCAGGTTGTCGGTGAACTGGCGGATGCGCGAGTCGCGCTGGCCCTGGGCCACGCTGCCCAGCGAGGACAGCCGCTCGCGCATGGCGGCCGGCGTCTTGCCGTAGATGGTGTGCGCATGCACCGGGCCCAGCCGCTCGTAGTAGCCGGTGCCGTCCGGGTAGGAGGGAATGGACAGCTCACCGTCCGCCAGCCACCGGTGCCAGGACACGTGCGGCAACAGGAAGCCGGTGCCGTAGGCCTCGCAGAAGGCCTGCATGACGGTGCGCTCGTCCGGGTTGCGCTTGCCGGACAGCGACGCGCTGTACTTGCCGTAGTGGTACTCCCAGCGGCCGCCCGAGTGGAACGTGTTGCCGTTGTGGCTGGACACCACGGCCAGGTCGTTGAAGAGCTCCAGGCCGTCCTGCGCGAGGTAGCCGTACTGGATGTTGCCCTGCGTCTTCGGCGGGTCCAGCGGCGCGGTGCCGTAGCTCTTGGGGCGGTAGAGGTGCTGGCTCCACGAGGGCGTGGGGCGCAGCGTGCCCGCGGGGATGACGCGGGTGGCGTCATTGGGCGTGTGGACGGGGTTGAACATGCTGTACCCGTCCCAGCCTCCCTCCTGGAACCAGTAGATGAGGAAGTGCGGGTCCGTCGCCTCGGCGGCGGCGGCCTGGGCGAGGCCCAGCTCCTTCTTCGTGCCCGGGACACCGAAGGCCCGGAAGAAGCGGAGCCAGTCCAGGGCGCTGATGGCGGTGCCGGCGGCGGCGCCGGCGAGGAATTGGCGGCGATTCATGGCGGTCCTTCCAGTCAGCGGCGCTGGTACTCGGGCGAGGTGGCGACGGCCTTGAGCACCGCCTTGAGGTTGCCGTTGTTTGACTGAGTCACATCCCACAGGCGCTTGTAGATGACGCGCTCGTCCTGCGAGTGGCGCATCTCCCGGCCGAAGAAGAGGGCGTACTGGGCATTGAGGGTGCGGCGCACGAAGGCTTCCTTCTTCACCGCCTGCGTGGCGAAGGCCTCCATGCCCTGGCCCTTGTACGCGTAGATGCCGACGAGGCCCCGGTCGCTGTCGTCCAGCGGCTTCCCGTCCTGGTCCGTGGTGCGGTAGTTGCCCTCGTCGTCCCACTTGAGGCGCTGGTGCGCCAGCGGCGTGAGCGTCTGGTGGCAGGCGAAGCAGATGCTGGTGGGGTCCACCGTGGAGGCGGCCGTGGCCGCGCCGCGCATGTCGAAGACCTCCGAGGGCACCTCGTACATGGCGCCCATGAAGTCCGTCATGACACGCGCCGCGTAGTTGTAGTGCGGCAGGCCGGGCTTGTTCTTGATGAAGCCCTTCATGGTGAGCACGCCCGTCTTGCCGTGCTCGGGCGCGCGGGGCACCTGCTTGAAGGTGGGGTCCACCGAGTAGTCACCGGTGAGCAGCTCCGTGAGCGGCTTGCCCTCCAGGACCAGGTGCGTCCACAGGCGCGCGGGCTCGTCCGTGTCGGGCGTGCCCTCGCTCTCCGTCCGGATGCGCATCCGCTGGTAGTAGTACGTGCGGAAGTCCGGGGACTCCAGGTACGTGTCGACCATGGCCTCCCACGTCTTCTGGCCGCTCTCCAGCGCGGTGAACTCGGCGGCCGTGGGCGGCCGGCCCAGCAGGTCCTGCGCCAGCTTCACCAGCAGCAGCCTGTCACGCTCCTTGCCGCTCAGCCCCTCGTAGGAGGGCGGCAGGGTGAAGAGGAAGTCGGGGGCGCGCATCAGCCCCTCGCACAGGCCGCTCCAGGCCTTGGTGAGGTTGGCTTCGATGCCGTTCAGGTCCTTCACCAGCGCGTAGCCGTTGGTGCGCTCCTGGGTGTTGGCGGCGCGGTACAGCATCCGGCGGTAGAGGGTGTCCACCTTGGCCTTCGCCGCGTCCGCGCGCTGCGTGCCGGTGGAGGTCTCCGTGGGGCCGTACACCTGGAGCGCGTCCACGTGCATGTTGCGGTCGCAGACGCCGGACTCGCCGTAGTCGTTGGTGAAGTGCACCGACAGCACGTGGTCGCCGGCCGTCACCGCCTGGGCGTGGACGAAGTCCGCGTAGGCCGTGCCGTTGGACACGTCCCACTCCTTGATGATGACGCCGTCCACCTTGAGCTGGAGGTGGGGGAAGTCAGGGCCGCACAAATCGCCCTTCGCCTTCACCGTGAAGCGGTACGTGGCGTTGGTGGGGAAGGGGTAGGGCTGGGCCGTGGTCAGGCTGCCGGTGGTGTAGAGGTTCCACCCGGTGGTGCCGGAGCGGCCGCCCGTGCTGGCCAGAATCTGGGTGCCGGCGGGGATGGCGGCGTCCGTGCGGGCGGCGGCCTCCATCTCGTACTGCTTCGTCGTGGGAGCGGGGATGTCCAGCAGCGGCTGCGCCAGGTCCAGCCCGGTGAAGGGCCCCGTCTTTTCGGTGGCGGCTTTGAGGCACACGTCGCGGGCCAGGTCGTCCAGGCCCAGGAGGAAGTCCGCGCTGGCGGCGCGCGCCTCGACGAAGTGGTCCTTGTAGTCCACGCCGCCGAAGAGGCCGACGTTCTGGGCGAAGCGGTCCGCACCGTTGCGCACCCAGGGGTCGTTGAAGACGGACTTCACCTTCCCCTTCAGCTGGTCGAAGCCGATGAAGGGGTTGTCGTACGTGGCGACCGTGGGGCCGGTGTAGGGCTGGAGCAGGGCCTGGGGGAACTCCTCGTCCGGCCGGGCCGCGGGCTGGCGCGCTTCCACCGCCGCCAGCTGGCAGGTGAGGCTGGCCACGGCGGCAATCTCCTTGGCGCTCCAGGAGGGCTGGCCGCGGGGCATGCGCACCGCCTCGTCGGGCGTCACGAGGCGCGACAGCAGCGAGCCGGACTCCGGGTTCATGAAGCCGGCCGCGCGCGCGGCGTAGAACGTCTCCACGCCCTCGTAGCTGACCTTGAAGAGGCGGCCGCTGGTGGTGGCGTGGCAGGAGATGCAGCCCGACGACTCGCGCACCATGGCCGGGTGGACCTCGCGCGCGAAGTCCAGGGCGATGCTCTGCAGCGTCACGTTGGACGGGACGCTGTCCAAGTCACACGGCAGCGTGCCGTCCTGCTGCACCGGCGGCGGGGGCGGATTCGGGTTGTCGTAGTCGGGCACGCCGCTCTGCACGTCCATGGACACCTGGCCGGTACAGCCAGCGGTGGACAGCGCGAGCACAGCGAGGGCACGGCACCACGAGCGCAGGGGGGATGCGCGCATGAGCCCTCCAGGAAAGGGGGGTGGGGGGTGACTCCAGGGTGTCACGATTGTCGGCTGGAGAACCAGACCGGTTGCTTGGAAAATGAAGAAATCCCTGAAAACCCGCTGAAAAGTTTCACCGGGGGGCAGGCGGGCAGGCAGGAAGCCGGGTGCCCGGCCTGTGCTCGCGGACCGGCGGATGGCACCCCAGCTTGAGAGTCCAGGAGGTGACATCCATGGCGTGGCCAGAGTCGGCGTCGCCGTTCGAGCGGCGCTCCATCATCCAGGGCATGCGGGTGCACGACGGGGGCGGAAAGAAGCTGGGGCACGTGGCCCTCATCGGGCAGGAGCACCTGTACGTGCGGCGCTCGCCCTTCAGCCGGCACTGGACGGAGGTGCCGCTGGCGCGGGTGCGGCAGGTGACGCGGGGCGCGGTGCTGCTGGAGGGCCAGGAGTCCGGGCGGCAGGTGGCGGCGGATCGGCGGCTCCATGGGGAGATTCCGACGCATACCCACCCGCTGACGGAGCTGGCGGGGTGGAGCGGCGCGCACTCCTGAGGTCGGACGCGGGGGACGCCGGGGTGACGCCCCGGGCCCTCACGTGGGTGCGGCGCGGCGCGCCATTTTGTGATTCAAGGAGGCGCCATGTCTTCCCCCATGACTCCGCTCGAAGAGCTGTCGCAGAGGGTGTCCGCCGCGTTCGCGGACCGGACGAAGCTGAAGGACCCGGCCCATGTGGCCGCCGTGCGCGAGACGCTGGCGCGGCTGGACTCGGGCGAGCTGCGCGTGGCGGAGAAGGGCGCGAGCGGGTGGAAGGTGAATGCCTGGGTGAAGGAGGCCATCCTCCTGTTCTTCGCCGTGTCGGAGATGCAGGTGATGGAGGTGGGCCCCTTCGAGTTCTACGACAAGGTGCCCCTCAAGAAGGGCCTGGAGGCCGCGGGGGTGCGCGTGGTGCCCCCGGGCACGGTGCGCTACGGCGCCTTCGTGGAGCGCGGCGCGGTGGTGATGCCGGGCTACGTGAATATCGGCGCGCGGGTGGGCGCGGGCACCATGGTGGACACGTGGGCCACGGTGGGCAGCTGCGCGCAGGTGGGCAAGCACGTGCACCTGTCCGGCGGCGTGGGGCTGGGCGGCGTGCTGGAGCCGCCCACGGCGTCGCCGGTCATCATTGAAGACGGCGCCTTCCTGGGCAGCCGCTGCATCGTGGTGGAGGGCGTGGTGGTGGAGGAGGAGGCGGTGCTGGGCGCCAACGTGGTGCTGACCGCGTCCACGCAAATCATCGACGTCACCGGGCCGGAGGAGAAGGTCTACAAGGGCCGGGTGCCGGCGCGCAGCGTGGTGATTCCGGGCATGCGTGAGAAGCAGTTCCCCGCGGGGAAGTTCATGGTGCCGTGCGCGCTCATCATCGGCCAGCGGACACAGTCCACGGACCAGAAGACGAGCCTCAACGCCGCCCTGCGGGACTTCGCGGTGCCGGTGTAGCGGAAGAAATCCAGCAGGGCCCGCACTCCGTAGAGGGAGTGTAAGGGGACGGAATGTGACGATGGAGCACCTGGACGACATCCTGCCGGAGTGGGCGCTGGGCACCCTGGATGCCCCCGCCCGTGACGCCGCCGAGCGCCACCTGGCGGAGTGCGCCCGGTGCCGGGCCGAGGCCGCCCGGCTGCGGCCGGCTCGCGAGGGGCTCACGGCACTGGTGGTACCGGTGGAGCCTCCACCCCAGGTGCTGGCACGGGTGATGGAACAGATGGAGGGCCCGGGACGGCTGGCGCGCTTCGCGGACCGGCTGGCCGTGTTCTTCGACGTGACGCGGGAGCGGGCGCTGGAGGTGCTGGCGGCGGTGAGCGACCCGTCGGCGTGGATGCCGGGGCCGGTGGCGGGCTCGGAGCTGATGCCGATAGCGACGGGACCCGCGCGCCCGTCCGTCCTGGCCGGCATCCTCCGGCTGAACTCCGGTGTGCGCTACCCGAGGCACACGCACCATGGCCGTGAGTGGAACCTGGTGCTGGAGGGGGGCTTTCGCGAGGACGACGGCCACGAGGTGTGGCCGGGCGAGGAGCTGATGAAGGACGAGACCAGCTCGCACGGCTTCACCGCGCTGGAGGGCCCGGCGTGCCTGTGTGCCTCGGTGCTGGAAGGCGAGACGCGCTTCGACGAGGAAGACGCTCCGTCGGCGTAGCGCAGGCGGTGGTGGTTCACCGCGGCCGGGGTGGTTCCTCGAGGTTCGCCAGGTGCTCCTCGGCCATGTGGCGGTAGCGTGGCACGACCTCCACCGCGAGCACCTCTTGCAGTGGCTGGCGTGCCCCGTCCAGGTCCCCGGCTTCCTGGCGGAGCATCATCTGGTGGAGCGCCTGGGAGATGCGCTGCTTTCCTTCGTCGATGCGCTTCAGCATCAGCGTCAGGAGTGCTTCGGTGCCTCCCCCCGTCTGAAAGGCCTCGGATACTTCAGCCTCGCTGAACGCGAGAGAGGGTGCGGTCCGCAGCAGGAAGTCACGCAGGTCATCGCGGCGGAGCAACGGCCTCCCGCTTCGAGCCCGAAGCGCCAGGGCGCGAAGCTGCCCCCACGGGTGGAAGTCCTCTTCGAGGTGCCCGGACTGGAAGATGGCTTCGAAGGTCGCCAGATAGTCGAGTTGGATGTCGAGCTGCTCGCGGTAGTGGGGAACGGTCTCGACCGCGAGCGCCTCCTCCAGCACCTTCCTCGCACCCGCGAAGTCTCCCTGCTCGCGCAGGGCCTCCGTCTGGGACATTGCCTTCCCCAGCCGACGGGAGCCCTCCCCGATGCGCCGCCTGATTTCCACCAGGAGGGTGGTGGCCGTCGAGACTCCTCGCAGTGCGTGCTCGGTGTCCTCGGGGCCGAGGGCCACCAGTTGGGCGCCTGCGCGCAGGATGGCTTGGGTCTCCGCGTCCAGTTCGAGCAAGGCGCCCTGTTGCAACACCCTCTGCCCCAACTCCTCGACGCGCCGCCAGGCAAACCTTTCCTCGTCCGTCATTGCCGCTCCTATGGCCTGCGCCTGGGACGGGGTGCGCTGCACAGGTCCTCGGGCCATCTTCCCCGCTGGCCCTTGCAGCGGTCGAGGCAGTTGGAGCAATTGCCTGTCCAGCTGAGGTCGATGCACCGGGTGTATTGCTCGATGCAGTACTCCCTCCAGTCCGGGCGTTCCTCTCCGTCGTCGCGCTCCTCCCCACGCTCTGGGACATCGACCCCCTTCAAGGTCGCGGTCTGTGCGGCCTCATTGGCCTCTTCCAAGCCCTTGAGGATCCTCGCGGCATCCACCGGGTCGGCACCGCAACTCTGCACGGGGGTGAGAGGGTACCGCTGGATGCAGCAACTCATCGAGTTCCCGCAGGAGGGGGCTTGCGCGAGGTAGGTCGGAGGGGACGACTCGGATGTGCCACTCGCGGTGGAGTGTGCCCCCGAGGCGCAGCTGGCCGCGAGACCTCCTAGAAGTACCGCCATCCAGCGCGTGAGCTTTGGCATCTATTGCATTCTACCCGCGCTGGAGGGCCCGGCGTGCCTGTGTGCCTCGGTGCTGGAAGGCGAGACGCGCTTCGACGAGGAAGACGCGTCCCCGGCGTGAGCGGTGGGGCTCAGGGCTGCTCGCGGAAGACGGGCAGGCCCTCGCGCAGGCGGGCGAAGAGCTTCGACTTGTCGATGCGGGCCGGCTCTCTCTCGTCCTCGTCCTCCTCCTCCGAGGGGACGTACACCGGCTGGGGCTTGAACACCTCGTCGACGAACAGCGCCTTCAGTCGGTCGCCCACGCCTTCGCCGTAGCCCTGGCTGTACGTGTCCATGTCGAAGTGGTGCTCGGCCTGCACCGTCGCCATGACGCCGTGGTCGTCCTCGATGACGACGCGCGCGTGGAGGGTGGCGGCGGCCAGCGTGTGGTCGTTGTAGTAGGCGTAGACGACGTCGCGCGCGTGGAGGTCGCCACGGATGTTGAGCTCCCCATCCGTGTAGAGCGCGTGGCAGCGCACGTCTCCCAGCACGTTGACCAGTGAGTCGTTGCCACTGTCCCGCAGCACGCCGTGCACGATGAGGTTGCCCGTGACGGCGAAGTGCCGGCCGATGTCGAGGTGGCCGTCCACCTCCAGGTCGCCGTGGTGGAAGAAGGGCTTGTCCAGGTTCAGCGGCCCCGTCAGGCGCAGGTGCCGGGGCGGCACGTCGAGCACGTCCCGCAGCGCCGCGAGGCGGGCCAGCGCCTTGTCGGGCTCTCCGTAGCTGTGGAGGGAGGTGATGAATTCCTGCGCCGAGTCCAGCCCCTGCTCGAACGGGAACCGATTCGCCGGCACGGCGGCGCGCAGCGCGGCGCTGTTGATGGGAAGCGGCGCGAACGGGTCGCTCTGGTTCCAGGCGTAGGGGATGCGCGGCTGGCCTCCGGCACCCTCCAGCAGGCGGATGGTGGCGTTGAAGCCGGCGGTGCGGTTGTTCGCCTTGACCCAGACCTGCTCACGCTGGCGCAGCGCGATGCCGAGCGGGGTGCGGCCCAGTCCGTCGAGCGCATTCACCTCCGCGCCCCTGGCGAGCAGCAGCTCGATGAGATGCGGGTAGCCCACCGAGGCCGCGCTGTGCAGCGGAGTCCCGCCGCCGTTGTCGCGCGCATCCACCGGTGCGCCCGCGTCGAGCAGTTCCTTGTAGAGCGCCGCGGTGGTGTGGCGGAACGCCGCCGCGTTGCCGGTCTTCACATCCGAGGGCACCACCGCCCCCGCCGCGCGAAGGAGGGCGACGAGCTTCAGGGCCAGCGGCTCATCGTCGGTATCGCTGTGGCTGGTGACGGCGGCGACCAGCGGCGTCACGCCGTGCTCGTCCCGCGCATTCGGGTCCGCGCCCGCTTCGAGCAGCACTCGCACCACGTCGAGGTTGGGACGTGGCTCGGACTTCGAGTACGGAGCCCGCACGGCCGAATGCAGCGGCGCCCAGCCATACTGGCCGCGTCCGTTCACGTCCGCCCCCTCGGACAGCAGCTTGCGCACCGCGTCCGGGGTGAGCTCCCGGGCCCAGCGCGAGCGGTTCTCGCACAGGGAGAGCAGGGCCTGGGTGGCGGTCGGATTCGCGGTGGTCGACATTGTGGGTCATTTGAACGTCAACGTTGGGGCAGGCCAACTCCAATCTGGCGGGGCCCGGGGGTATGGTGCCCGGCGCATGTCTTCCCACGACCTGGCCGCCCGGCTCGCCCGTACGACGCTCGAGCTGTGCCGCATTCCCAGCCCCATCACCCACGAAGGCCCCATCGCCGACCATGTCGAGCGCTGGGCCCTCCAGCACTTCCAGCGCGACGAGGTGTTCCGCGTCGGGCACACGCTGCTCCTCGGACACCTGGACGACGCGCGTCCCACGGTGGCGCTCATCGGCCACCTGGACACCGTGCCCGCCCATCCGAGCGACCAGGGCCGTGAGGCGCGCATTGAAGGTGAGCGCATCTTCGGGCTCGGCGCCTCCGACATGAAGGGCGGCCTCGCCGTCATGATGGCGCTGGCCGAGGATCTCCGACGCGACACGCTCCCCGTCAACCTGGCCTTCCTCTTCTACGAGCGCGAGGAGGGGGCCTATGCGGAGAGCGGGCTCATCCCGCTGTTCGACAAGCGGCCGGACCTGGCGCGGGTGAAGTTCGGCATCGCCATGGAGCCCACCGACAGCGTGGTGCAGGTGGGCTGCGTCGGCTCCATGCAGGTGACGGTGCGCTTCACCGGGCGCAGCGCGCACTCGGCGCGGCCGTGGCAGGGGGAGAATGCCATCCACAAGGCGGGCCCGTTCCTTACGGAGCTGCTCGCCCGCCAGCGCGTGGAAGTGAATGTCGCGGGCTTCCCGTTCTATGAGGTCATCAACGCCACGCTGGCCAAGGGCGGCCGCGCGCGGAACGTGATTCCCGAGGCGTTCGAGCTGAACCTCAACTACCGCTTCGCGCCGGGCAAGAGCGTGGCGCAGGCGAAGGAGGACGTGTACGCGCTCGTCGCCGGCCGCGCGGAGGTGGAGTTCAGCGACGCGTCCCCGAGCGGCCCCGTGGTGGCGGGCAACCCGCTGTTCCAGAAGCTGCTCGCCGTCACCGGCCTGCCCGCCGCGTCCAAGCAGGCGTGGACCGATGTGGCCCGCTTCGGTGAGTGGGGCGTCGACGCCATCAACTACGGGCCCGGTGAGACAGCCCAGGCGCACCAGGCCAACGAGAGCGCGCCCATTCCGCCCCTGGCCGTGGCGTACGAGAAGCTCGCCGCGTTCCTCAAGGGCGCGGGCTGACGCACGAGGGCCGGGCCTGCCGGCGTTCCGGCAGGCTCGGAGGCGCCAATTTGCTGGCGGGCCCCGAGGCGCAACGTGCCGGTGCGCCCGAGGCGTCAACGTACCGGGCATGAGGCGCCAACCTGCTGGTGCGCCCCGAGGCACCAATGCGCCGGCGGGCCCGAGGCGACCTGCCAAGCCACCGAGACCAGGTTCGTTCAGGCGGAGCCGCGCAGAGGCCCAGGTTTTCGACTTGGGCGGTGCTGCTCCATGACAGGACCTACCCTGGGTTGCGTAGCGGGCCCGGAGGCGCCAATGCCCCAGGAGTGGGCCTACAATCCCGGCCCACCATGCCGTTGAGCTCTTCCGTGTCCTGGCCTTCCTGGCTCCTGCGCTTCTCGCCAGCGGGCTCGCGAGCAGACCTGCGCCAGCGCTGGCTCGGGCCCGTGCTGGTGGTGGCCGGGTACACGGTGCTGGCGCTCCTCTATGGCGCGCAGCACTCCGTCTACCGCGCGTCCCAGGGTGAGCCCGCCAGCTTCGGTGAGTCGTTCCTCGTAGGCGCCATCGAGTGGTACGCCTGGGCGCTCCTCACCCCACTCATCCTCGCCGTCTCCCGTCGCTTGCGCGCCACCGGACGGACGTGGCCCCTCCAGCTCGCGCTCCACCTGCCTCCGGGGCTCCTCTTCGCCGTGGCGCACATGGCCCTGCACACGGTCCTGCGTCAGTGGCTGGTGGCGCCCCCAGGAGGCTGGGACGCCGCTTGGACGTACTTCACCTGGATGCTGTCGAAGACCACCGACTTCGACCTGCTCGTCTACCTCTCCGTGGTGGGCCTGGACGCGGCCCTCCGTTACTCGCGGCAGGTCCGTGAGGAGGCCCTGCGCGCCTCGCAGCTGGAAGCGCAGCTCGCGCAGGCACAGCTCCACCTGCTGCGCAGTCAGCTCCGCCCGCACTTCCTCTTCAACACCCTGCACGCCGTGTCCACGCTCATGCACCGCGATGTGCACTCTGCGGACCGCATGGTGGGCCAGCTCAGCGAATTGCTCCGCGCCAGCCTGGAGCGCGATGGACGCCAGGAGGTTCCACTCTCCGAGGAGGTGGAGCTGCTGGCCCCGTATCTCGACATCGAGCGCACCCGGTTCTCCGACCGGCTCCAGGTGGAGGTGGACGTGGCGCCCGAGGCCCGCGATGCGCTGGTGCCTCCGCTCCTCTTGCAGCCGCTGGTGGAGAACGCCATCCGCCATGGCATCTCACCGCGCCGGGGGCCTGGACGGGTGTGGGTCCGCGCGGCTCGCTCCGGAGAGCGGTTGAGCGTGGAGGTCCGGGATGATGGCGTCGGGCCTCCCGCCGCCGGACTGGAGGGACTGCGCGAGGGCATCGGGCTGGGCAGCACCCGGGCCCGGCTGGAGAAGCTCTATGGCGCCGCGCAGGTGCTGACGTTGGAGGCCAATGCGCCGCGCGGCTTCACCGTCTCCCTCTCGCTGCCGTACCGGAGCGCCCGGCCATGACGGTCCGCACGCTCATCGTCGATGACGAGCCCCTGGCCCGCGAGCGGCTGCGCACCCTGCTGGCTCCGGAGTCGGACCTGCACCCGCTGGCCGAGTGTGGCGATGGGCAGGAGGCCCTCTCCGTCCTCGCTCGCGAGCGGCCCGCCCTCGTGTTCCTCGACGTGGAGATGCCCGAGCGGGATGGGTTCAGTGTGCTCGCGGAGGCGGCCGGGGCGCGTCCTCCCGTCGTGGTCTTCGTCACGGCGTGGCCGCAGCACGCGGTGCGCGCGTTCGATGCGTCCGCGGTGGACTACCTCCTCAAGCCCTTCACCCTGGAGCGCTTCCAGCGCACGCTGGTTCGCGTCCGTGAGCGCCTGGCTGCCCCGCCCGGGGACCTGCGCCAGCAACTCCAGCACCTGCTCCAGGAGCTGCGGCCCGCCCCGGCTGGCGCCGAGCGCCTGGTGGTGAAGACGGGGACGCAGACGCTGCTGGTGCCGGTGGAGGACATCGACTGGGTGGAGTCCGCCGGCAACTACGTCACCCTGCACGTGGGCCGGGAGCAGCACCTGCTCCGCGAGACGATGGCGGAGCTGGAGGCGCGGCTGGCGGCGCGGCGCTTCGCGCGGGTCCACCGCTCGGCGCTCGTGAATGTGGACCGCATCCATTCCCTGTCCCCGACGCTGTCCGGAGACCACCGGCTGGTGCTGCGAGACGGGCAGGAGCTGACGCTGAGCCGCACGTACCGCGCCCGGCTGGAGCAGCTGCTCGGCCATCCGCTGTGAGGGGCTGACACGGTCCATCCCTCCCGGCCCGCGGCTCGTCCCTGGCTTCCGCGCCTCGTCCCAACGTCGTCCTTCCCGCCTCGCGCCTCCCTAGCCTTCCGAGCGCTGGGAGGCCGACGTGCCTCCCCGGGAGGAAGCCATGCGGAACGGGGTGTTCGTGGGACTGCTGGGACTGGTGAGTGCCTGCGCGGCGGGGCGCGCGGAGCAGGGGAGTGCGGGCAGCGCGGAGGTGGCGGGAGGGGCTTCGTTCGCGGCCTCCGCCGTGGCCGTCATGGAGGCCCATGACCTGGAGAGCCGCTTCAGCGAGGGGGTGGCCCTGGGCCACTTCGCCATCGAGCGGGCCCGGCTGCTGAAGGACGCCGCGGGGGAGGCCCGCATTCATGCGGAGCTGGGCCGCCTCCTCACGCGCCAGCTCCGCCATGAGCCGGGGAAGAAGGCGTCCGACGTGGTGGTCGTCCTCCAGCGGGCACGGCAGCTCGCGGAGCGCTCGGGAGACCGGCGCGCGCTGGCCGCCGCGCTCGACGCGGAAGGCATGTTCCTCTACTGGGACAAGCTCGTCTCGGGGCGGGGGGAGTGGGAGCCCATCGTCACCCTCTTCGAGCGCGCCCATGCCCTCTCGGAGCAGGCGGGAGATGCGCGCGGCATCAGCGAGACGCTCTTCCACCTGGGCCTCACGCGGCAGTTTCGCGGGGACTCCGCCGGCGCGCGGGACTTCTACGAGCGCTCGCTCGCCATTTCACGGGCGTCCGGCGACGCCCTCATGCAGTCGTACGCCGTGCGGCACCTGGGCGACCTCTCCGAGGAGCGCGGGGACCTGGACACGGCGCTCGCGCTGAACGAGGAGAGCCTGCGCCTGCGCGAGCAGGTGGGCTTCCGCACCGGGCAGGTGTTCGCGCTGCTCTCCGTGGCCCGCCTCCGCGCCCTGCGCGAGCCCCGGAGTGACGCGGCGCTCGAGGCCGTGCAGCGGGCACTCCGACTCGCGCAGGCCTCGAATGACCCGTCGAGCCTGCGCGAGTCGCTGGGCGCCCTGGGCCGGCTCCACCTGCGCCGCGAGGATGCGGCCACCGCGCTCCCGCACCTGGAGCAGGCGCTGGCCAATGCCGAGGCGCACGAGGACTGGCTCACCACGGTGGAGCTGTTGCTCGATGTAGCGCGTGCGCATGCCCTGCGAGGCGAGAAGCCTCGCAGCGAGGTGCTGCTGCGACGTGCGCGGGCCCTGACCACAGAGCGAGGACTGAGCCTCATGCTCACGGACCTGGAGCGGACCGAGCGCGAGCTCGGCGTTGCGCCGCGCTGAGCTCACGGCGCGAATTCGTCCGCTTGCGTTCATCTTGTGCGGCTTCGATGCAGTGCACGCGCAAGAAGAGGAGTACTCTGTTCATGCATCACCGGCAGTTCTCTTTCCCCGGAGCCGATTGAATGACGAATGAGACCCTCGTGAACTCGCAGAACACCGACGCCGCGGCGTCTTCCTCCAACGCCGGCGCCGCCGGCACGGGGGGCACGTCCAAGCGTCGTGGCACCACGTCGCGTCGCACCACTGCTCGTAAGACCTCGACTCGCGCTGCCCGCAAGCCCGCGAGCAAGAAGACCGCGGCGAAGCGCCCGGCGGCCCGTGGCAAGACGGCGGCTCGCGGCAAGACGGCCACCAAGAAGGCCGCCACGCGCGGCAAGCCGGCCACCCGCGCCACCGGCCGTGGGCTCGCAAG
>JBKGHK010000569.1:0-6612 GCA_046520375.1 Pyxidicoccus sp. 3LFB2 | reverse complement strand
CCCTGGCCGAGCACTTCGCCCTGGCACCCACGGCCGCGTCGGACGCGGCAGGCGCGGTGGCTCCGCCGGGAGCGGTGACTTCGCCAGGCACCATGGCGCCCGTCCCGGACGCCGAGGCGCCGGGCGCGATGCCCATCCTCTCGCACCTGCACCGCGAGGCCTTCGTCGCGCTGCTGGAGGTGCTGGACGTGCGCGCCTTCTTCCCGGGGCAGGCGGTGGTGGAGGAGGGGACACCGGGCGCGTCCATGTTCGCCCTGGTGGAAGGGCGCGCGGACGTGCTGCGCAACCTGGAGGGCGGCGAGCGCAAGTCGGTGGGCACGGTGACGCCCGGGGACTTCTTCGGTGAGCTGGCGCTCGTCTCCGAGGGGCCCCGGCTGGCCACGGTGGTGGCCACGGAGCGGGCCGTGCTGCTGGAGCTGACGCGCGAGCGCATGGAGGCGGTGGCCGCGCGCCACCCCCAGGTGGGCGCCGTCGTGGAGGCCTTCTACCGGCGCCGCATGGTGGAGAACCTGCTGCGCAGCAACCCGGTGCTCAGCAAGCTGACGCCGGAGCAGAAGGCCGCCGTGTCCCGCGACTTCCAGCTGCGCACGGTGAGCGCGGGCGAGGCGCTGCTGACGCAGGGCCAGCCCGGGGACGCCTTCTACGTGGTGCTGCGCGGGCGGTGCACGCCCTGGCTGGAGCAGCTGCACGGGCGGCGCACCGCGCTGGCGGACCTGCGCGAGGGCGACATCTTCGGCGAAATCTCCCTGCTGCTGGACAAGCCCGTGTCCGCCACGGTGCGCGCCGAGGTGCCGGGGGTGGTGCTGCGCCTGGAGCGCGCCGCCTTCGAGAAGCACCTGCTCAGCCAGCCCGGCCTCAAGGGCATGCTGATGCGCATGGGCACCGAGCGCCTGCAGCGCACCGCGCAGGCGCTGGCCTCCGGCCGCGTGCTGCATGACGGGGACTTGCGCGTCTGACGCGCGGCCCTCCAGAAAACGAAACGCCCGGGCCCCCTCAGCGGGAGACCCGGGCGTGTGGCCCAAGCGCCCCGGCCGTGGGCCGGGGCGTGGCACGTGGACTACTGCGAGAAGCCCAGCGTCAGGCCGAACACGTGCGCCTCGCCGTTGTACTTGCCGCGGATGCCCGGCGCCTCGCTCTGGTTGTCGGCCAGCTTGACGAACTGGTAGGCGGCGTCGGCGCGCAGCGCGCCGAAGGCGTAGCCCAGGCCGCCCGTGAAGGCGAGGCGGTCCGAGTCCGGCAGGTCCGGCGTCAGCGTGTTGTTGGGGCTCGGGGTCGGGTCGATGACGAAGCCCGCGCGCACCGCCAGGGCCTCCGTCACGCCGTACTCGGCGCCCAGGTGGAAGTTCCACGTCGACTTCCAGTTCTTCGGCAGCGGGTTGTTGAGCGCCGGGTTCTCCGGGAACTCAATCGCCAGCTGCTTGAAGCTGGACCAGTCCACCCAGTTGGCGTCGAACGCCAGCGTCAGCCGCTCCAGCGGCGTGAAGGCGAGGCCCGCCGCCACGGACGCCGGCAGGGTGACGTCACCCTCGACGGTGGTGTCGAAGGTGCGCGTCTGGAAGCCCGGCGGGACGTTCTGGAAGTCCGCGTCGCCCTTGAACGTGAGGTCCATGGCGCTGCGGAAGTGCACGCCCGCGGTGAGCAGCTTGGGCACCACCACGCCCTGCACGCCGGCGTTGAAGCCCAGGCCCCAGGCGCCGCCGCCCAGGTGGACGTTGCCCTCGCTCGACACGAAGTCCAGGGCGCGCTTCAGCTCCAGCGTGCCGCGGCCGATGTCGATGCCGGCGCCCACGCGGAAGCGCTCGTGCACCTGGTACGCCACCGTGGGGTTGATGTTGTAGACGGCCATCGCCGACTCCCGGGCGCGGAAGCGGCCCGAGAAGTCGTCCACCCAGCGGCTCTTCGCGCCGAACGGCGTGTAGATGCCCAGGCCCACCGCCAGCTTGTCCATGACGCGGTAGGTGGCGAACAGGTGCGGCGGCGGGGACAGCGTCGTCTTCTGTCCCTCCGTCGACCCGCCCTCCGGGGTGAACTTCAGGTTGGGCAGGATGCCGGTGTCGCCCACCGTCACGTCCAGCCGCTTCACGCCCAGGATGTTGGCGGCGTTGGAGTAGATGGCCGACGAGTCGTCCAGCCAGCCGGCGGCCGCGTTGCCCATCGCCGTGGAGCGGGCGCTCTGGGTGTTGATCTGGAAGCCCGCCGCCTGCGTGGTGCCGGCGGCCAGCATCGCTACCAGGGAGAGTGTCTTCTTCATGGTCTTTGGTTCCTCTCGCTGAGTCGCGTTACGGGATGGGAGCGACGCCGGTCTTCAGGAAGGTGGCGACCTGGCCCTGGGCGGAGTTCCGGATGGACTCGAGGAACGCGTTGCCCGGGTCCGCGGGATTGCGGATGGCGAAGAAGCCGTGCTTCACCGAGGTGGGCGCCAGCTGCGGGATGTCGAACATGTACTCCTGCACCGTGCGCTCCCCGCCGCGGTTGGCGGCGTCGAGCAGCTTCCTCGTCACCGGGTTGGGGATGACGTCGTCGTCCTTGATGGACTGGACGAACGCGGCGCGCCCGGCCGGCTGCGACGGCGAGTTCACCAGGTGGTAGCCGTAGTTGATGGGGTCCCCCGGGTCCAGGATGGTCCGGGCCAGGTTGATGAACTCGTCGAACTGCGGCATGCCGGGCTCGCGGCCGGTCGACTTCAGCAGGTTGAGGAAGCCCGTGCGGCGAGCGACGAAGACGGGGTTGTTGGCCGTGAGCAGCACATCCACCAGCCCACCGCCCGCGGCGTTGAGGGCCACGCGGCGCATGCGCTCGGAGACGGACGCGGACAGGGTGCCCTGCAGGCCGCCGAGGCTCTGGCCCACGTAGTCCACGTAGGTGGTGTTCAGGGCGCCGACATTGTACGCGGCGAGGCGGCCGCGCAGGCCGTCGCTGCCCAGCATGCGGGCGAACTGCGCGAAGTCCACCACGTGGTGGCGGAAGTTGTCGCGCGTGGCGAACAGGTTGGTGAGGTTGAGGAAGTTCCACCCGGAGACGAAGGGCGGCTGGTTCGCGTTGTTGTCGGGGCGGCGGAAGTCACCACCCTCGCACCTGCCCGTGGTCAGGCAGCGGCCCTGGCCCTGCGCGGCGCAGACCAGGTCGCCGTGGTTGCCTTCCGCCGGGGTCTCCCCGGTCGCGAGGGCCGTGGGACGCGGGTCGCACGCGGCGGCCGTGGCCGGGTCGGTGGCGATGCAGCGGCCGAAGGTGGCGCTGGTCGGGTTCACATCGCACTTGGAGCCCGTGGTGCACGCCTCGTCCGGCGTCCGGACGGGGTTGGCCGGGTCGCTGGACACGTCCGAGGTGATGCCCGCGCAGCTGGTGCGCTCACCGTGCAGCACGGAGTCGATGGCGGCCACCGCGTAGCCCTGGGCGTTCAGCGTGTTGGCGACGGCCAGCACGTTGGTGCGGTTGCCCGTCAGGCCGTGGCCGAAGACGGCCACGGGGAAGCCACCCTCGGGCGCCGGGCCCGCGGGCAGGAACAGCATGAACGGGATGCGGTCCGCGCGCTGGCTCTGGGGGTTGAGCACGCCCTGGTTGGCGTCCAGCAGGTTCGGCGAGATGTAGGCGCCGACGAAGGCGCGGTCCACCGCGTCGTTGTCCAGCTGGAGGGCCGCCATGGTGCCCTTGAGCTCCGTCGTCATGTTCTTCAGGAAGAACGGGTCGGCCGGCACGTTGGCCTGGGCAGGCGCCGCGTTCAGCTGCGCCAGCACGGAGCGGGTGCTCTGCGTGGTGAAGGCCCACGCGAGGTTCACGTCCTTGCGCTTGATGCCGAGCTGGTCGAGCGCGTCATACAGGGGCTTCATGCCCAGGCGCGCCGGCTCGAGCCGGGCGGCGAGGATGTCGGGCACCGCGGCGACCTGGCTCTTGCCGTTGGCGTCCACCAGCGGCGAGGCGCTGCGCAGCAGGGCCTGGGCGGCGGTGGGGGCCACGGTGCGACCCTTGATGTCCTTCATGCCGCGAAGCATGACGACGCCGTACTGGGTGCCCTCGTCCAGCGGCACCTTGGGGACGAGCTGCAGCTGCGGAATCGTCTGCGCGCTGCCGTCCGCCTTCCGGCTGGACGCGCAGTTGAAGCAGAGCTCCACCTGGGGCTGCGTGCCCGTGGTCCGGTTGGTGGCCTTGATGAACAGCAGCGTCTCGCCCAGCTTCACCGTGTTGGGGTCCAGCTGCGAGCCCAGGTCGATGGGGCCCGTGGTGGCGCCGTTCTCGGAGATGATGGGCGCGGTGGTGGACCAGCCGTCCAGCGTGTTGAGGCCGGTGGTGATGGCCACCTCCAGCCCGTTGGTGGGCGTGGCGGCGGGCACCGGCAGGTTCAGCTTCCCGGTCTGCGGGTTGCGCAGCAAATCGTTGGGGAAGGGGATGATGTTGTTGGCCGGGTCGAACGTGGCCTCCGGGTGGTTCATCACCGTGAAGGTCCACAGCAGCAGGATGTCCTCGCGCGGGACGGAGAACTTCTCCACGGCCAGGTTGAGGATGGGCGCGTAGCCGCGGCGCAGCTGCTCCAAGAGGAGCGCGGTGCGCGTCTGGTCCGCGATGCGCAGCGCGGGGTCCGACTCGGTGGAGGGGATGATTTCGGTGGCCGCGCGGCAGTTGGGCGCCGTCAGGTCCTGGCAGGTGACGAGCGGCTCGGGCGAGCTCGCGAAGGCCCACGTGGCCGAGGGGATGACCTTGTCACCCGCCGTCGACTTGAGGCCGTTCTCACCGCCGATGAGCACCACCGCGAAGCGGCCACCCTTGGGCCAGCCCGAGGGGGCGATGACGTTGATGCGGTCGGTGTCCTCGTTGTACGCGATGACCACGTCACGCGGCACCGGGCGCGACAGCGGCGTGCCCTCGTACAGGTCGATGACCTTGACCGAGTCCGTGTCCACGCTGCGCGGGTCCAGGTCCTTGACCGTGGTGCTGGCGCTGATGGACGTGGGGAAGCCGTTGAGCGTGTTCACGTAGTCGCGCGTGAACTCCTGCTCCGCGGCCGGCGCGGCCGGGTTGATGGGCGCGTTCACCAGCCCGGTCGCGGAATTGAGCGCCAGGTCATTGGGCGACGGGACCACGGCCGGGGAACCAGAGGGGTCGAACTCGGCGACAACTACGGGATTGGTGGGCGCAGCATCCTTGGCGATGTCCGGATCACACGCCGCCGCACCCAGGGCAATAGCCCCCAGGAACAACACCTTTTTCATGGGTAACACCCCTCCGCGTCCATAGGTGGACTGCTGGAAACGATTCCGTGGCGTACCACGTCCCTTGGTTGCCCGGAAGACAAGCGACTTGACGCGTCGTGTTAGTTGTGTCGGGCATGCAGGCGAGACGGACTGCGTGTCTCAGACGCTGCGCGGTACGCATGCGGCGGGTACGTTGCGGGCATGAACCGACTGTTGAGTGTACTGGTGGTGACCGCGGCCGTGGTGGCGCATGCGGAGGATGCCGGAGGGCTGACGTGGACGGCCCCGGCGGAGTGGACGGCGCAGGGCGAGCGGCCCATGCGCGCCGCCACCTACAAGATTCCGGCGGCGAAGGGCGACGCCGAGGGCGGCGAACTGGCCGTCTTCTACTTCGGCCAGGGCCAGGGCGGCGCGGTGGACGCCAACGTGAAGCGCTGGGTGGGCCAGTTCCAGACGGCGGACGGCAAGCCGGTGGACAAGGCCGCGAAGACGAAGACGGAGAAGCTCAACGGCATGCCCGTCACCACGGTGGACGTGAAGGGCACGTACGCGGGCGGCGGGCCGATGATGGGCCCCTCCGCGCCGAAGCCGGGCTACCGGCTGCTGGGTGCGATTGTGGAAGGGCCCGAGGGCGCCGTCTTCTTCAAGCTGACCGCGCCCGAGAAGACGGCGGCTTCCGCGGAGAAGCCCTTCCGCAAGCTGCTGGAGTCGGTGAAGAAGAAGTAGGCCTCGCGCGGGCTACTTCTTGCCCTTCGCGGGCTTCACGGCGCTCTTGGGCGCGGTGGAGTCCGCGAGGGCGCGCTTCACCATGGCCGTGTTGCGCTGCTTGGGCAGGTCCGGCATCAGCAGCACCTCGATGCGGCGGTTGCGCGCGCGGCCCTGCGGGGTGGCGTTGCCGGCGACCGGGCGCATCTCGCCGTAGCCCGCGGCGACGAGCCGGCGCGCGGGCACGCCGCCCTTGTCCTGGAGGTAGCGCACCACGTTGACGGCGCGCGCCACGGACAGCTCCCAGTTGGTGGGGAAGGTGCCCTGCAGCTTCTGCGACGGCGGCGAGTCGTCCGTGTGGCCGGACACCTGGATGAACTTGTCCTCCACCTTGGCCAGCACGCCGCCCAGCCGCGTGAGGACCTCCTGGCCGCGCGCGCTGATGCTCGCGTCACCGGAGTCGAAGAGCACCTTGTCCACCAGGTCCACCTGGATGCGCCCGTCGTTCTGGGACAGGCGGATGGCGCCGTTGGCGATTTCCGCCTTCATCTTGTCCTGCAGGTCGTCGTAGGTGGCCTTCAGCTTGGCCAGCTCCGCCTCCTGCTCCTGCACCGTCTGGCTGAGCTGCTCCTTCTCGGTGCTGAGCTGCTCCTTCTCGGTGGTCAGCTTCGCGCGCTCGGCCTCGGCCGCCGCGAGCTTGTCCGCCAGCAACTGCCGCGCG
>JBKGHK010000568.1:0-6627 GCA_046520375.1 Pyxidicoccus sp. 3LFB2 | reverse complement strand
GCGGCTGCGGGAGCTCGAGGCCCGGGACGCCGCGGCTGGAGCAGGAGGAAGCAGGCGCTCCAGGCGCGCTGTGATGCCCAGGAGGCGAAGCTCCAGGTGCAGGCGGCGCGGAAGGCCGAGCTGCAGGGGCAGCTGGAGGCCCTGCGCTCCCAGCAGCCCCCGCTGCGTCACCGGCTGGTGGATGGGCTCAACGACCAGCTCAAGCGGGCCAGCGGCACCCGGGCCCACGATGCCCTCCGGCGCGTGGTGGACGTCACCGTGGGGCGCAAGAAGTAGCGGCGCTCAGGGCGCTGAGCCCGGAGCCTTCTTGCGCGCGGCCACCCAGGCCTGGACCTTCCCCTCCAGGACGTCCAGCGGCAGGGAGCCATCGAGCAGCACCACGTCGTGGAACTCGCGCACGTCGAAGCGGGGACCCAGCTCCCGCTCCGCGCGCGTGCGCAGCTCGCGAATCCGCAGCTGGCCAATCTTGTAGGCCAGCGCCTGCGCGGGCCACGCGATGTACCGGTCGATTTCGTTGGTGATGTCCAGCTCCTGGCGCGGCGCGTTCTCCATGAAGAAGTCCAGGGCCTGCTGGCGCGTCCAGCCCTTGACGTGCATGCCGGTGTCCACGACGAGCCGGACGGCGCGCCACATGTCGTACGCGAGCTGCCCGAACTTGTCGTAGGGGTCGTCGTACAGGCCCAGCTCGTCGCCCAGCGTCTCGCAGTACAGGGCCCAGCCCTCGCCGTAGGCCACGTAGTAGTTGAAGCGGCGGAACTCGGGGATGTCGGTCGCCTCCGCTGCCAGCGCCGTCTGCAGGTGGTGTCCGGGCACGGCCTCGTGGAGCGTCAGGGGCACCATCTCCCAGCGCGGCCGCGTCTCCGGGCGGTACAGGTTCACCAGGTACGTGCCGGGGCGCGAGCCGTCCGATGCGCCGGGGTAGTAGAAGCCCGTCGTCGCATCCGGGGCCATGGCCTCGGGCGTGGGCTCCACGCCATAGGGCTGCCGGGGCAGCGTCTTGAACAGCCGCACCAGCAGCGGGTCGATGCGCTTGGAGAGGCTGCGGTAGCGCGTCAGCAGCTCGTCACCGGTGCGGTAGTAGAAGCGCGGGTCCGTGCGCAGGTGCCGGAAGAATTCCGGCAGCGAGCCCTGGAAGCCCGCCTTCGCCTTCACCGCCTCCATCTCCGCGCGAATGCGCTTCACCTCGGACAGGCCCAGCGCGTGGATTTCGTCCGGCGTCAGCGACGTCGTCGTGTAGAGCCGGGCGAGGAACGCGTACTGCTCGCCCCCTTGCGCGAACCGGGAGAGGCCCACCTGCTCCGAGCCCTTCGGCACGTACTCCTCGGTGAGGAAGCGGTGGTAGCGCTTCAGCGCGGGCAGCACGCCCTGGGCGATGGCGTCGCGGCCCGCGGCGGCCAGCCGCTGCTGCTCGGCGGCGGGGAGGTTGGCGGGGAAGCGGCGGAAGGGGCCGAAGAAGGCGCTCTTCGTCGGGTCGTCCACGAGCTGCTGCGCCACCTGGGGCGGCATGCGCTTGACGACGACCTGCGGGTGCACGCGGCCCTCGCGCAGGCCCTCGCGCATGAGCGCCATCACCTGGTCCACGTACGTGCCGAACCGCTGGAGCCGGGCGAGCCAGTCCTCGTAGTCCTTCGCGGTCTCGAAGCGCAGCGTGTCCGCGAGCTGGTAGGCCGTCTGGAGGCCCGGGGGCTGCTTGATTCCCTCGGGGATGCCGCCCATGTGGTTGGACGGCATCAGGTACAGCTTGAAGCGGCGCGCCTCGACCCACTGCTCGTACTCGCGGAGGAACAGGTCGTAGTTGAGCTGGTCCGCGACGGAGAGCTTCTTGCGGTCCAGCTTCTTCAACTGCGCGACAACCTGGAGGTTGTGCTGGTGGTCCGCCTCCAGCGCCTCCAGGCTCAAGTCATCCCAGCGGTCATTCCACCGGCGGTCTCCGGAGACGGAGGCGTACGTCGGGCTGTGCTCCAGCTGGTACTGCCACTCGCGCTGGATGAGGGAGTGCAGCGCGGCGGCGGTGGCGTCCGGCTTGCGGGCTTCGGCATCGGAAGGGAGCATGGCGAGGAACCCCACAACGAGAAGAAGGACTGCGCGCGACATCATGCTGCCTCTCTAGCCCAGGGTGGGCGTGTTCTCCGGGCCCGTCAGCACCGGCTCCTCCGGGAGCGGCCGCTTCAGGACGATGAGCGCCAGCGTGGTGGCCAGCGTCCCCGCGAGGATGGCCACGAGGTACAGGCCCACCGGCTGCACCGCGTTGGGGATGGCGAGCACGAACACGCCCCCGTGCGGCGCGCGCAGGCCACAGCCGAACCACATGGACAGCGCGCCCGTCACCGCGGAGCCGAACACGATGGACGGGATGACGCGCAGCGGGTCCTTGGCGGCGAAGGGAATGGCGCCCTCGGTGATGAAGGACAGGCCCAGCACCGCGGCGGCCTTGCCGGCCTCGCGCTCCTGGAGCGTGAAGCGGTTTCGGGCGACCACCGTGGCCAGCGCGAGGCCGAGCGGCGGCGTCATGCCCGCCGCCATGACGGCGGCCATGGGCGTGAAGGTGCTGGAGCCCAGCAGGCCCACGGCGAAGGCATAGGCCGCCTTGTTGACGGGGCCTCCGGTGTCGATGGCCACCATGGCGCCGAGCAGCAGCCCCAGCAGGATGGCGTTGGTGCCGCTCATCCCCGTCAGGAACCCGGTCAGCCCGCGCATGATGGCGGCCACCGGCGTGCCAATCACGTAGACCATCAACAGCCCGACGACGAGCGACGAGAGCAGCGGGAGGATGAGGACGGGCTTGAGCCCCTCCAGCGTCGCCGGCAGGCGGATGTGGTCGCGGAACCAGCGCGCCACGTAGCCCGCCAGGAAGCCCGCGGCGATGCCGCCCAGGAAGCCGGCTTCGATGCGGCTCGCCAGCATTCCGCCGATGAAGCCCGGAGCCAGTCCCGGCCGGTCCGCGATGGAGTAGGCGATGTAGCCCGCCAGCGCGGGCACCATCAGCGCGAAGGCCGCCTGGCCAATCTGCATCAGCGCGGCGGGCAACGTGCCCTCCTCCTTGAAGGCTTCGATTCCGAAGACGAATGACAGCGCCATGACGAGCCCGCCCGCCACGACGAACGGCAGCATGAAGGACACGCCCGTCAGCAGGTGCTTGTAGGGCCCGGACGGCTCGCCCTTCACCCGGCCCGCGGGCTGGGCGGCGGCCTCGGCGCCGGCGGGCGTGGCACCGGCAGCCGCGGCGGGCAGTGACAGCGCCCGGGTAATCACCGAGTCCGCCTGTTTCAGCGCCTCGCCCACGGACGTCTTCAGCAGCCGCTTGCCGGCGAAGCGCTCGGTGGAGACATGCGTGTCCGCGCCGATGATGACCGCGTCCGCCGAGGCGATGTCCTCCGGGGTGAGGAGGTTCTTCGCGCCCACGGAGCCCTGCGTCTCCACCTTGATGGTGTAGCCCTTCGCCTTCGCGGCACGCGTCAGCGCCTCGGCGGCCATGAAGGTGTGGGCGATGCCCGTCGGGCAGGCGGTGATGGCCACCAGCCGGCCCGAAGCGCCGGAAACCGGAGCCGAGGACACGGGTGTGGCCGTCACCACCGTGGGCTGCGCCGCCGTCATCTGCGCGGCGGGCGTCGTCGCCATGGCGTGCCCCGGCCCCTGTCCTGGCGCAGGCGCCGCCACGCGGGAGACGGCCTCCTCGATGATGTGCTCCGTCTCGCGAATGGCCTCCGCCGTCGAGGTGCGGACGATGCGCTTGCCCTGGAAGCGGGACTCGTCGACGGTGATGTCGGCCGCGACGATGACGGCGTCCGCCGCCGCGACGGCCGCCGGGTCCAGCGGCGTGCGCACGCCCTCGGAGCCAAGCGTCTCGACGGTGATTTCATGGCCCTTGAGCGCCGCCACCCGGCGCAGCGCCTCGGCCGCCATGAACGTGTGGGCGATTCCCGTCGGGCAGGCGGTGATGGCTACCAGTTTCGCCATGGTCTTCCGTCCTCGTCGTCTCTCTCAGCTCAGGCACTGCCCAGGGACTGAATCGCCACGTCCCGCATCAGCGCTTCCACCCGCTCCGGTGCCGGAGGTACGGGGCCCACACGGGCCAGCTTGCCGGCGGCGAACGCGGTGCCGTACCGCGCGCACGCCTCCAAATCTCGCCCCGCCAGCCGCGCGGCCAGCACCCCCGCCACCATGGAGTCCCCCGCCCCTACCGTGCTCGCGACCTCCACCCTGGGCGGCACCGCCAGCAGCGCGCCCTCCTGGCCGACGAAGATGGCGCCCTCCGCGCCCAGGGACACCACCACCAGCCCGATGCCCGTCGCATGGAGCTCGCGCGCCGCGCGCACCACCTCGGCCCGGTCTGGCAGCGGCCGGCCGAGCAGCTCGGCCAGCTCGTGCGCGTTGGGCTTCACCATGTCGGGCTTCGCGGCCACCGCGTGCTTCAGCGGCGCGCCACTGGTATCCACCACCACCCGCGCACCCCGGGCCCGGAGCCGCGCCATCAACGTCGCGTAGCTGTCCTCGGGCACCCCGGCCGGAAGACTGCCCGCGAGCACGAAGCACCCGTTGTCACCGGCCAGGTGCTCCAGTCGCTCCGTCAATAGCGCCAGCGCCCCGTCCGGAATGCGCAGCCCCGGCAGGTTGAGGTCCGTCACGGAGCCGGCCGCGCGGTCCACCACCTTGATGTTGACGCGGGTGGAGCCGGGCAGCCGCATGCAGCGGTCCTGGATGCCCCGCTCCCGGAAGAGCGCCTCGAACACCTGGGCGTTGTCCGTCCCCAGGAAGCCCGAGGCCGTGACGGGCATGGCGCCCCCGGCGAGGAAGGACGCGACGTTGATGGCCTTGCCCCCGGCCGTGCGCGTCTCCGTCACCACGCGGTTGACGGCGCCCGCCGTGAAGCCGGGACAGTCGAGCGTCTGGTCGATGGCGGAGTTGAGGCTCACCGTGACGATGCCAGGCTTCGTCGGCGTCATGCGGCCACCCCCGTCCGGGCCAGCAGGCCTTGCACCAGCGCCCGCACCTCCGCCGCGCCCTCACAGGCGAGCGCCTTGCGCGACAGCGCCTCCATGTCGGCCATCGACAGGCTCCGCAGCAGCGCCTTGATGGCGGGGATGGTGGGAATGGCGACGCTCAGCTCGCTGACGCCCAGCCCGGACAGGGTGATGGCGCCGGCCGGGTCCCCCGCCACGCCGCCGCAGGCCCCCACCCAGATGCCGGCCGCGCGGGCGGCCTTCACGGTGAGGTCCACCATGCGCAGCACCGCCGGGTGGACGCCGTCCGCCTGGGGCGCGAGAACGGGGTGCTCGCGGTCCATCGCCAGCACGTACTGCGTCAAATCGTTGGTGCCGATGGAGAAGAAGGACACCTCCTTCGCCAACTGGTCGGCCAGCATCACCGCCGACGGGACTTCAATCATGATGCCCGTCTCCACCGGCGCCGCGCCCACCTCCAACCGCACCGCCTCGGTGAGGGCCTTCGCCCGGCGCAGCTCCGCGAGCGTGGCCACCATGGGGTACATGATGCGCACCGGCCCTTCGAGCGAGGCGCGCATGATGGCGCGAAGCTGCGTGCGGAACAGGTCCTCCCGCTCGAAGCACAGGCGGATGCCTCGCACGCCGAGGAACGGGTTGGCCTCCGCCGGCATGGACAGGTAGGGCACCTTCTTGTCGCCGCCGATGTCCAGCGTGCGCAGGATGATGGGCAGCCCGTTCAGCGCGCGCACCATGGTGCTGTAGGCCTCGTACTGCTCGTCCTCGCCGGGCGGGTCCTCGCGCTGGAGGAAGAGGAACTCCGTGCGCATCAGCCCCACGCCCTCGCCCCCGGCGTTGACCGCCTTCTCCGCGTCCTTCGCCGAGCCGATGTTCGCGGCCACCTCCACGCGGCGCCCGTCCCGGGTGATGGCGGGCTTGTAGCGGTCCAGCTTCTCCGCGTCGCGCTGCTCCTTCACCCGCTCGCGCTGCGTGGCCGCCCGCTCCCGGTCCTTCGCGGAGGGCCGGATGACCAGGACGCCCGCATTCCCGTCGAGGATGCACTCCTGCCCGTCGCGCAAGTCGAGCACCGCCGGCCCGGCGGCCACCACCGCGGGGATATCGAGCGAGCGGGCGATGATGGCCGTGTGCGAGGTGGCCCCGCCGCCCACGGTGCACAGGCCCAGCACCATCGCCGGGTCCAGCTTCGCCGTGTCGGACGGCGCCAGGTCCTCGGCCAGCAGCACCACCGGGTGGTCCGGCAGCGTCGCGACGCCCTCCACCACGTCCGCCAGCATGCGCAGCACGCGCCGGCCCACGTCGCGCAAATCTCCCGCGCGCGCGGCGAGCAGCGGGTCCGGCAGGCGCGCGAGCACGTCGGCGCGCTCCTCGTACACCCGCCGCCAGGCCCAGCCCGCGCTGGCCCCGGTGTCGAGGTGACGGCGTGCCTCGGCCACCATGTCCGGGTCGTCCAGCAGCTCCTGGTGGGCCTTGAAGATGGCGGCCCGGGGGGCACCCGCCTTCTTCAGGAACTCCTGGTACAGGTTCTGGAGGTCCGCCGTGGCGCCGGCCAGGGCCTGCTCCAACCGCTGACGCTCGCGAGCCGCGTCCGGCGCCCGCTCCGACACCTCCAGGCGCTCGTGCTGGAAGGCCCACACCGGGCCCACCGCGATGCCCGGCGAAGCGGAGA
>JBKGHK010000567.1:0-6654 GCA_046520375.1 Pyxidicoccus sp. 3LFB2 | reverse complement strand
GGGCCGCCTCGGCCGCCTCGGGCGCGCTGAGCACGGCCACAGTGTAGTTGACGTTCGTCTTCACGGACACGCCCGCGGGGAACTTCACGTCGTTGACGTGGAGGGCCTCGGCGATCTTCAGCGCCGTCACGTCCACCTCGATGCGCTCGGGGATGGCGTTCGGCAGCGCCCAGACCTCGAGCTCGCGGCGAATCTGGGTGAGCAGACCGCCGTCGGCCACGCCCGCCGCCTTGCCGACGAGCACCACCGGGATGTTGACCTTGACCTGCTCGGTCTCACGCACGGCGATGAAGTCGACATGGAGGATGTCGCGGGTCAGCGGGTCCATCTGGTAGTCCTTCAGGAGGACCTGATGGGTGTCACCGCCCAGCTTGATCTGGATGAGGGTGTTGAACTTGTGCGGGGTGTTGATGGCCGCGCGGACCGACTTGGGGTCCACGGACAGGTGCACCGGAGCCGTCAGGTGCTTGCCGTAAACGACGGCGGGAACCACGCCCTTCGCGCGCAGGCGGCGGGCAGCGCCCTTGCCGGAACCTTCACGCGCCTGGGCCTCGAGGGTGGTCTTGTCGACGGACATGGAAATGCCTCACGTAGGGGGACTGCGGTTGCCACTGGCGGCCCTGGCGCCCTCGGCATCCCGCCCCAGTGGCGGGCCCCGAAGACGGCGCCCTAGTCGGAGGGAGCCAATGGAGGAGGCCGGACATGCCAGCCGGAGGGCCTGGAGTCAAGCCGTCCGGCGGGCAGGCGCGCGCCGGCTCAGACGAAGAGCGAGCTGAGCGAGTCGGCGCGGTGGATGCGGGCGATGGCCTCGCCGAAGAGGCGCTCGGTGGTGAGCAGGCGAATCTTCGAGCAGGCCTGCGCCGTGGGCGACAGGGGCACCGTGTCGGTGAAGACGACCTCTTCGAGCACCGAGTCGGTGATGCGCTGGATGGCCGGGCCGGAGAGGATGGGGTGGACGGCGTAGGCCACCACCCGGCGCGCGCCCTTGGCCTTCAGGGCGGCGGCCGCCTGGGCGAGCGTGCCGGCGGTGTCCACCATGTCGTCCACCAGGACGGCGTCCTTCCCGTTCACGTCGCCGATGAGGTTCATCACCTCGGAGGCGTTGGGGCGCGGGCGGCGCTTGTCGATGATGGCGAGGCCGGTGTTCAGCCGCTTCGAGTACGCGCGGGCGCGCTCCACGCCGCCAGCGTCCGGCGAGACGATGACGAGCTCCTGCGAGTCCGGGAAGCGCTTGCGCAAGTCCTCCAGGAACACCGGCGAGCCGTAGAGGTGGTCCGAGGGGATGTTGAAGAAGCCCTGGATCTGCCCGGCGTGCATGTCCATGGACACCACGCGCTCGGCGCCGGCGGACTCCAGCAGGTCGGCGATCAGCTTGGCCGTGATGGGCGTGCGCGGGGCGACCTTCCGGTCCTGCCGGGCGTAGCCGTAGTAGGGGATGACGGCGGTGATGGAGCCGGCGCTCGCCCGCTTGAGGGCGTCGCACATGATGAGCAGCTCCATCAGGTGGTCGTTCGCGGGCGGGCAGGTGGACTGGAGCACGAAGATGTCGTGTCCGCGGACGTTCTCGCCGATCTCGACGTGAATCTCCCCGTCGGAGAAGCGACCGACCTCCGCCTTGCCCAACGGGCGCTTGAGGTACTCGCAGATGCGATGCGCCAGGCCGGGATTCGAGTTCCCGGCGAACACCTTGAAGTCACGCGGCTGCATGGGGCCGCTGACTAACCTGGACACGCGTGGAAGGGAAGTCGTTAGTCCAGGTCCGCTGCCACCGCCACGAGCGTTCCGGCTTGCGCCTGATGAAGGTGACGCTCGTACTCGATGAGGATCACGCGCTCCATCTGGCTGCGCGTGTCCGCATTGAGCGGGTGAGCGATATCCTTGTACGTCCCATCTTTCCTCTTCTTTGCCGGCATCGCGATGAACAGCCCGGAGGAGCCGTGGATGACCTTCAAATCGCGTATGACGAAACAATGATCCAAGGTGATGGTGACGTACGCCTTGAGCTTGTCCTCTTCGACCGGAAACACCCGGACGTCGGTGATGTTCATGGTCCCCCCCCGAACCCGAAAGGTCGGAGCTGAAGGGAAGCCTGGGACATACCGGGTGTAAAATGCAAGCGGGGACCGGGAGGACCCATGGACCAAAGGTCCATTCACCCACAGTCCGCCGCTCTACCGCTGGGGTCAGCTGAAGGCGAAGGGCCAGTGCAGGACCAGGTGGGTCAGGAACGCCAGGTGGTAGATGACGATGATGGCGTACACGACGGCGCCCGCGCGGATGGCGATGCGGCTGGCCCGCAGGCGCCGGTGCAGGCACAGCAGCCAGAGGCCCGCGTTCACGATGAGCAGCTTGGAGAACATGAAGAAGAGCGGCGACTGCTCATAGGCAATGCGCATGAGCGGGTTGAGCTCCTCCGCCACGCCCAGCTGCAGGAAGAGCAGGGTGAAGAGCCCGTCCAGCAAGTTCAGCATCAACAGCGCCACCGAGGCCGGTGACAGGTAGAAGGAAGCATTGCTGCCCCACGCCGCGCCCTGCGCCTGCTCCATCGTCGCCACGCCCATCCTCCCGCGCCCGTGCTCCGGAAGGACCTCCTTTCAAGAGGCTTGCCAACGCGGCGGAGACAGCGCGGGAAGCAGGCGGGCAGGCAGGCCGTGCCCGGGTGGGACGCCCGCACCGGAAGGACGCGGCCGAAAGTTGACTCCCATGGGGGTGTGGCAGACTATCCGCGCCCTTTCCGCCCCCGGCCCGCGAGCGTTCCGTGCACCAATTCCCCAAAGATATCGGGTGGATAGAGGTCATCTGCGGCTCCATGTTCTCCGGCAAGACGGAGGAGCTGATCCGCCGCATCCAGCGGGCCCTCTACGGCAAGCAGAAGGTGCAGGTCTTCAAGCCGCGCATCGACAACCGGTACGACGAAAACCAGGTGGTGAGCCACTCGCAGCTCAAGGTGACCTCCACCCCCATCGACCGGGCTGAAGAGATTTTTTACCGGTTGGCCGCCGACACCCAGGTGGTGGGCATCGACGAAGTGCAGTTCTTCGGCGCCGAAGTCGTGGCGGTGGTGCAGGCGCTGGCCAACAAGGGCCTGCGCGTCATCTGCGCCGGGTTGGACCAGGACTACCAGGGGCGCCCCTTCGAGCCGATGCCGCAGCTGATGGCGGTGGCCGAGTACGTCACGAAGGAGCTGGCCATCTGCGTGGTGTGTGGGAATCCGGCCAATCGCTCCCAGCGGATTGTTTCGAGCGGGGAGCGCGTGGTGGTGGGCGCGGCGGGGGCGTACGAGCCGCGCTGCCGCAAGTGCCACGTGACGGAGCCCACGGAGGGCACTCCGCCGCAGACACTGAAGTTGTTCGACTGAGCGGAAGTGTCGTCCGCCTGGCCCTGGGCCCGGAGCGAAGAGGAGCCGACCGAATGCGCGACACCCTGTACGCGAACGTGCCCTTCCGACTGAACGAGATGACCCACCACTATGGACCGCACGTCCACCTGGTGGGAAATCCGTTCCTCCTCTCGCAGCTGGCGACGCTGTGTTCGAAGGGCGTCATCCAGCCGCAAATCAACCGGCTGGTGGAGCAGCTCTACGCGGACCTGGTGAAGACGGTGGTGAACGCCGAGTTCCCCCGGAAGATGGTGAGCCTGCCCACGCGGATGATTGATTACACCCCGCAGGGGCTCTACCAGGGCGAGGTCATCGACCCGCAGGTGCGCGTGGTGACGGTGAACATCGCCCGGGCGGGCACGCTGCCGTCGCAGGTGACGTACGACTTGATGAACACCACGGTGGACCCGTCGCTGGTGCGGCAGGACCACATCATCATGAGCCGCATGATTGACGCGGCGCAGACGGTGGTGGGCTCGGACATTGGCGGCGCGAAGATTGGCGGCGACGTGGACGACGCCATCGTCCTGTTCCCGGACCCGATGGGGGCCACGGGCGGCAGCCTGTCCACGGCGATTTCGCTCTACAAGACGAAGGTGCCGGGGCGGCCCCGGCGCATCATCACCCTGAACCTCATCGTCACGCCGGAGTACCTGCGGCGCATGACGAAGGACCACCCGGACGTCACCATCTACGCGCTCCGGTTGGACCGGGGCATGTCCCCACCGGAGGTGTTCGGCACGGAGCCGGGCGCCCTCTGGGAGAAGGAGCGGGGGCTGGATGACCGGCAATACATCGTCCCCGGCGGAGGCGGCTTCGGGGAGATCATGAACAACGCGTACGTGTAGCGGAGGAGCAGGCCTTGGCGTTCTACGAGCAGCAAGTCGGCGTCCTGATTTCCGAGGACAAGTTGCAGGCCCGAGTCCGGGAGCTGGCCGCGGAGATTACGCGCGACTACGCGGGCAAGGACCTGACGCTCATCTGCGTGCTGAAGGGCTCGGTGTTCTTCGCCATGGACCTGGCGAAGCACATCGACCTGCCGGTGAAGCTCGAGTTCCTGGGCGTGTCCAGCTACCAGGGCGGCACCGAGACGACGGGCGAGGTGCGCATCACCACGGATGTGAGCAAGCCCATGGCGGGCAAGCACCTGCTCATCATCGAGGACATCATCGACACCGGGCTCACCATGCAGTTCCTGCTGGAGAACCTGCGCGCCCGGCACCCCGCGTCCCTGAAGCTGTGCTCGCTGCTGGAGAAGCCGGCGCGGGCCCGGACGAAGGTGGACATCGACTACAAGGGCTTCGTCATCGACGACCTCTTCGTCGTCGGCTACGGGCTGGACTACGGCGAGGTGTACCGGAACCTGCCGTTCATCGGGGTGATGAAGGGGAAGTAGCGCGTCAGGGCCCGGAAGGCGCGCCTGCCTTCGTTCAGGCAGGCGCTACGGTCAAGGGCTCCGCGCGGACGCCGCCCTCCGAGCCTGCGGAGGGTGGCCCCGGTGCCGTCTGGCCGCACATGCGCACCGTCCCTGAGGGGACTGCTTGTTCCGCGGGGCACCCGTCGCGGGAAACCGCGGCACGGACCTTCGTGGAGAGGGGCTGCGCATGCCTGCATCCATGGTGAAGTCCGCTCCGGCGCGTGCCGGTGGCGAAGCGGCACTCCGGAAGTACCTGGCGGAGCTGGTGGGGACCTTCGTGCTGGTGCTGGGCGGCGTCGGAGCGGCCGTGCTGGCGGGGGATCGCATCGGCTTCCTGGGCGTGTCGCTCGCGTTCGGCCTGTCGCTGCTGGCGATGGTCTACACCGTGGGCCCCATCTCCGGCTGCCATGTGAATCCGGCGGTGACGCTGGGGCTGCTGCTCACGGGGAAGATGGAGTCCCGGTATGCGCTCGGCTACGTGCTGGCCCAGTGCGTGGGGGCGATTGCCGCGGCCGGGGTGGTGCTGCTGATTGCCGGGGGCGCGCCCGGGGGCTACTCGGCGTCCTTGGAGGGGCTGGCGTCCAATGGATTCGGCGCGGCCTCGCCGGACGGGTACAACCTGGGCGCGGCCTTCCTCACCGAGGTGGCGCTCACCTTCCTGCTGGTGCTGACGGTCCTGGGGGCCACCGATGCCCGCGCGCCCGTGGGCTTCGCGGGGCTGGCCATTGGCCTGGTGCTGGCGCTCATCCACCTGGTGGGGATTCCCGTGACGAACACGTCCGTGAATCCCGCGCGCAGCCTGGGGCCGGCGGTGTTCGCGGGCGGGCTGGCGCTGGGGCAGTTGTGGCTGTTCATCGTGGCGCCCTTGCTGGGGGGCGCCACGGCGGCGGCCGTGTACCGCACGGTGTTCCGCCCGGTGGCGCCGATTACGGCGGCCACGGCGGAGCGGGCCACGGAGCGCGAGCGGGCAGAGCGGGTGGCCGGAGACCGGAGGGAGGGCCGGACTCCTGCTTGAGCCGGGGTCGGGGGCCGGAAGGAACCGTCATTCCACGCCCCTGGTGGGGCGGGGCTGGGCCGGAAGGAACCGTCATTCCACGCTTCCGGCGGGCCTCCCGGGGCGGTGCATGCCTGGAAGGAACCGTCATTCCACGCCCCTGGGGCCTTCCGGGCGGTGGCAGCCGGGCGGACTCCAGGGCCTTCTCGCCGCGCGCGCCCGGGCGTATACGGCGGAGGGTGGGACGGGGCCGAGACGTTCCGCACCGTGCTCCGGGTGTCACGGAGTGGAGCCATCGCCATGCTCTTCGACCCGACCCGCCTTGCCGCGTTCATGGTGGCATGCCTCGCGCTCATCCTCACTCCGGGGCCGGACACGATGTACGTGCTGGCCCGGAGCCTTGGCCAGGGCCGGTCCGCGGGCGTCATCTCCGCGCTGGGCATCTGCGCCGGGTGCCTGTTCCACATCGCCGCGGCGGCGCTGGGGCTGTCCGCGCTGCTGGCCACGTCGGCCATGGCCTTCACCGTGGTGAAGTGGGTGGGCGCGGTGTACCTGGTGTGGATGGGCGTGCAGATGCTGCGCAGCAAGGCAGGGCCCGAGGCCGTGCAGGGGCTTCCGCCCTCGAGCCTGGGGCGCATCTTCCGCGACGGTGTCGTCACCAACGTGCTCAACCCGAAGGTGGCCCTGTTCTTCCTGGCCTTCCTGCCGCAGTTCGTGGACCCGGCCCGGGGCTCCACGGCGCTGCAGTTCGTGCTGCTCGGGCTGGTGTTCGCCGTGACGGGGACGCTGTGGCTGATGTTCCTCGCCAGCGCGGCGGGGGCCTTCGGTGGCTGGCTGCGGCGCAACCCGCGCGTGGCGGCGGCG
>JBKGHK010000566.1:0-6682 GCA_046520375.1 Pyxidicoccus sp. 3LFB2 | reverse complement strand
CCTCGCGTGTCAGAGCGTGCTGGACGGCGAGTCGGACATGGCGCTCGCGGGCCGGCGTGTGCCTGGCGCGTCCCCGGCTCTATGACAGGCAGGCGCTGCGGCTGCGTCCGGAGGAGCTGGCGGGCTCGGTGGCGGAGCTGGTGGAGCGGACCGTGCGGCTCACCCGGGACCTTCCGGCCCGAGGCTCCAGGCCCTACGCCGGAGGGGCCGGAGACGCGGTGTCGCTCATCGAGTGCGCCCTGCTCAGTGCTTGAGGTCCTTGTGGCCCGGCGCCGGGTCGATGCCGTGCGCCATGACGAAGTGGTAGAGCACCTGCGGGTCTTCCTTCGGTCCGCCCATCAGCTCCACCAGGATGTGGCCCTGGGCGCCCGTGTCCGGGTCCGGCGCCACATTCACCTCGGTGACCTCGCGGCCCGCCATCACCAGCTCGCTCACCAGCACCTTGCCCTTGAGGACCTGCACCACGTACTGGCGCTCCTCTTCCAGCAGCGCCCAGTGGAAGTCGTCGTGGTCATAGAGCATGGCGTCGACGGAGCCACACCGCAGGATGCAGTGCGTGTGTTCCTGGAGCCAGCGCCAGAAGCCATCGAATTTGAGGGTGCGTGCCGGCTGGGAGAGCATGTCCATGGAGACCTCATACGTGGCCAGGGCGCCTGCCTGTCACGTCCGTCCTCCCTAGCACGCCCGGAGTCGGACGGGGCTGTCGCCGTGCAGGGAACCTCTCTCCGTGCCTGCCTGCTGTCCAGTCCGTGAATCCCTCCCGTGGCGGGCTTGTTCCTCCACTCAGGAGGAGGCGCGGCCCTGGAGCGGCCCGTCCTCCGGGAGGAGCCCGCGTGAGAGTCCCGTTCGATGGCCTGGTGTCTCGCGGGTCCGCCGCTCTGAATCGGGAGGCCGCATGAGCCTGCGCGCGTGGCTCGCGGCGACCATGGGATTGCTGGCCCTGCTGACGCTGGCGGCCGCCACCTCGCTCGTGGTGCTGACGAGCGTGCTGGACCGCTCGGCGGAGACGCTGGGCAACTCGGTGGAGGGGGTACGGCTGGCGGAGGAGGTGGAGGTCCGCCTGCTCTCGCATGACCGGCTCATCCGGGAGGGGCTCGTCTCGGTGCCCATGGACGGTGGGCGCGCCTCGCGCGAGGAGCTGGAGGCGTCGCTGCGGCCGCACCTGGACGAAATCCGCCGCATCGCCGCCACCGAAGGCGAGCAGGTGCTGTTGGACGCGATTCGCGGGGACGTCGACACCTATCTCGCGGAGCGGCTGGCCCGGCCCCGGGGGAAGGTGGGGCCCTCGCTGGAGGCCGCGTTGGAGGGGTTGGAGCAGGTCATCGAAATCAACGTGGCCGAGGCCCGGGCGGCCCGCGAGGAGGCTTCGCGGTGGAACGGCCTGGCCAACACGGTGGCGCTCGTGTTCGGCGTGCTGCTGCTGGCGGGCGTGGTGGCCGTCACCTTCCTGCTGAGGCGCATTGCCTTGCAGCCCCTGCGCGACATCAGCCAGGCGATGCGCCGCTTCGGTTCGGGCCGCAAGCGCACGCGTGCGCCCGAGGAGGGGCCGGCGGAGCTGCGCGACATGGCGCGCACCTTCAACGAGATGGCCAACAGCCTGGCCCACCAGCAGGAGCAGCAGCTGGCCTTCCTCGCGGGGGTGGCGCATGAGCTGCGCAACCCGCTGTCCGCGCTCAAGCTGTCCACCGCCCTGCCGGGCCGGGGCGGGGCCGCGCTCACGCCGGAGCGCATGGAGCGCACCCTGTCATTGGTGGGGCGGCAGGTGGAGCGGCTGGACCGCATGGTGGGTGATTTGCTCGACTCCACGCGCATCGAGGCGGGCAAGCTGGACCTGCGGCCGGAGGTGCGTGACGCGCGGGAGCTGGCGCGCGAGGTGGTGGAGCTCTACCGCTCCGGGGACAGCGGGCATGTGCTGCAGCTGTCGCTACCGGACGCGCCGCTGATGGTGCGCGCGGACCCGGCGCGGATGGAGCAGGTGATGCACAACCTGGTCAGCAATGCGCTGAAGTACTCGCCGGCGGGCAGCCGTGTGGACGTGGCCGTGCTTCGCGCGGGGGACGAGGTGCTCCTGTCGGTGACGGACGAGGGCATCGGTATCGCCGAGGACGAGAAGCGGCTGCTGTTCGCTCCGTTCCAGCGTGCGGGGAATGCGAAGCGGCGGGCGCCCGGGGTGGGGCTGGGGTTGTCGGTGGCACGGCGCATCGTGGAGGCGCACGGGGGGCGTATCGAGGTGGACAGCAAGCCCGGCACCGGCTCGGTGTTCAGCGTGCACCTGCCGCTCGCCACCGTGGAGGCCCGGCTGTCCGACGGGATTTCCGGGCCGTCCAGCCCGCTGCCCTCGGAGGGGACGCTGCACTGACGGGGGGCGTGGGGCGGGCTACACCTCGGTGAACCTCACGCCCGTGGCCTCTTCCCGCTCCAGGGCGGCCTTGAGGTCCTCGGAGACGATGAGGGCGATGGGCCAACCCCAGGTGCGGAACACCCTGGCATCCCCCACCCTGGTGGGGTCGATGCGCATTTCGTAGACGTCCCGATACTCTCCGACCTTCTCGGGCCGCTCATCCTCTGGCGTCCAATACACCACCTCCGTGGACCGCTGGTCGTCGATGCACCGGATGAGGCGGGTCGCGACGAGGATGCAGTACTGCTCGGGCTGCCCGGTGACATCCACGGGAATGAGCTGCACGTCCCCGGGGGCCTGTTGCGCGAAGAGCGGGGCGAGCCGTGCGTGGATGATGGGGGTGCTGAAGCTGGCGTGAGAGAAGTCGAGCCGCCGGCCAGCGCCTCGAACGGGAATCCGGAGACGCTCCTCCACGCGCAGCGGGCGCCCGTCCGTGAATTGCCAGGGGTCCGCGAGCTCCTGCCCCTGACTGTCCTCCGGATGCCCGAGGTCCCAGCGGTTCGGGACGGAGAGGTCATCGGAGAGCCTGAAGTACCGCTTCGACATGGCGAGGGTCCTGACTATTCGCGCCGGGTGAGGAGCTTGTTGAGGGTGGAACCCGGGGTACTGGCGTCCCGGGGCGACCCTGGCCCGTGTCCAGGCGCACCCCGCGAGGGCCCGCGCAGCCCGTGGCCGCGAGCAGCAGGGCCAGCCCCATCGCGAAGACCTGTCTGCCGTGCGGGGTCATCCCCGCAGTCTACGAGGCCTGCCTGCCCCGCCCGGACCCAATCCCCGGCGTCGAAGCGTTGCCTGCCGCGCGTCGGCCCGTGGAGGCAGGATGCGTCCTTGCATGCCCGGACGTACCTTCGGGGCCAACACCATGGGAGTTTCCCGGAATATGAAGACCCTGCGCCGAGTCGCGTCGCTCGCCTCCCTGCTGGCACTGGGGGGCCTGGGGGCGTGCGCCTCCCGCCAGCAGGCGCCGACCGCCTCCACCCCGCCCGCGGCCACCCAGCCCGCGGCCTCTGTCGTCCAGTCCACGGAGGGTGGCTTCGCCGTCGCCATTCCGGGCCCCGTGACTGAGGAGCGACGCTCGCAGACCACCGAGGTCGGCGAGGTGACACTCCACACCTTCATCGCCGTACGCCCCGAGGCCGACACCGCCTACTACGTCTCCTACACCGACTTCCCGCCCGCCGCCGTCGCCCAGGCCGACCCGCGCGACGTCGTCGCCCGCGCCAGCCATGGCGCCCTGGAGGCCCTGGGCGCCACCGGCCTCGCCTCGCGCCCGCTGATGATGGACGGCTTCCCCGGCTGGGAGGTCGAGGGCATCTCCGGCCCGCGCCGCCTGCGCGGCCGCTTCTTCCTCGTCGGCCCGCGCCTGTACCAGCAGCTCCTCCTGCACCCGGACGGCAAGCCGCCCCAGGACGCGGACCGCTTCTTCGAGTCCTTCAAGCTGGACCCGCAAGTCACCGCGATGCTCACCGGCGCGCCCCGCTCCTGACGGCGCCGCTACCGTGAAGGCGGTTGCAGCGGCAGCCGCACGGTGAAGGTGGTGCCCTCGTCCTCCGTGGAGCGCACGGCCAGGCCTCCGCCGTGCGCCCGCACGATTTCGTGCGCGATGTAGAGCCCCAGGCCCAGCCCCCGCCGCCCCGGCGTGTGCGCGCCCCGGCGGAAGGGCTCGAAGAGGTGCGCGCGCAGCTCGGGCGGAATGGCCGCGCCCGCGTTGTGGACCTCCAGCACCGCCACGGCGCCCTCGGCCCAGGTCTGGACCGTCACCGGGGTGTCCTGGGGGCTGTGCTGGAGCGCGTTGCCCACCAGGTTGGACACCACCTGGGTGAGCCGGCTCCGGTCCCACCGCCCCGGCGGCAGCGGCGCCAGCCGGCTGCGCAGCTCGCGCGCGGGCCACGCCACCTCCAGCTCCTCCAGCACCTCCAGGCAGAGCGCGTCCAGTTGCATGGCCGTGGGCTCCAGGGGAAAGCCCCCGCCCAGCCGCACGCGGGTGAAGTCCAGCAGGTCGCCAATCATGCGCTCCATGCCGGAGGCGCTCCGGGCAATGCGGGCCACCGCGCGGCCCTGCCGCTCGTCCAGCGTGCCCGCGTGCAGCAGCGCGTTGGCCCCCAGGAGGATGGCGCTCAGCGGGTTGCGCAAGTCATGGCTCACCACCCCGAGGAAGTGCTCCCGGAAGCGCGAGGTGCGCTCACGCTCCTCCTCGGCGCGGATGCGCTCGGTGACATCCAGCACGGTGCTGACGTAGCCCGCCACGGTGCCGTCCGGCTGCAGGTGCGGCACATAGGTGGCGTTGATGCAGCGCGTGCCGCCGCTGTAGGGCACGGGCCGCTCGAAGTGGACGCGCTGGCCCGCGAGCGCGACGCGCACCGCGGGCCGCAGCAGTTCGTAGGCCGCGTCTCCCACCACCTCGCGCACGGTGCGGCCGAGCATCGCCTCGCGCGAGAGGTTGAACCACGCCGCATAGGCCGTGTTGGCGAAGAGGTAGCGCTCCCTCGCGTCCACATACGCCAGCATCACCGGCGCCGCGTCCGCCACGACGTGCAGCCGCTGCGCGAAGGTCTCCAGGTCCTCGGCGGGCAGTGGTGGGAGTGGGGGACGCAACACATTCCGGCCGTAACATGGCCGCAAGTCCATTGCTCACGGCCGGGCCCGGGCGTCCAAATCCAGACGCTCCGGACGTAGGACAGACGTCAGTCGTGTGGGTGACGCACCCGGGCAGACCTCCGGTCATTCCGTGCGCGTCGGGTCGCGCGAGCCAGCCCCGCGCGGCGCACGCCACGACGATGCTCAGGACGCCCGCAGCAGCGGCAACCCCTCGCGGAGGCGGGCGACGATGCGCGGCTCCGAGAGGCTCCCTTCGCCGTCGAACAGCGAGGCATCGAGGACGCGGCGGCGCTCCTCGTCGTCCATGCCCCCCAGCGCCGCCACCCCTGACTCCACCCCGCCGTGGGCGGAGATGACGTTGCTCAGCGAGAGGGCGGCCCCTCCCGACAGGCGTCCCAGCGTCTCGAAGAAGTGCCCCTTCTCCAGCAGGCACCGCGCGGTGAGGCTCCCCTTCACCACGCACACCTCGTTGCAGAACGAGTTGCCGTACATGTCTCCGACCACCGCGTCACCCAGCACGACGAGCTTGCCCATTGTCAGCACGGCCCCCGCGCGCAGCGAGCCGGTGACGATGAGGCTCGTGTGCGGAGGGTTGACCAGCAGCCCCTCCACCTGGAGGTCTCCGAGGATGAGGCAGGACCCGTCCTGCTCGAAGTCGGGCAGGTGCACCGGCCCTGGCACGACGGGCACGCCCTCCGGGAGCGGACCGAGGTAGTCCCCGAACTGGGAGGGAATGCTCGCATTGAGGCTCGCGGCTTCTTCGGCGGACAACGGGCGTGGGGAGGGCAGGCGCATGGGCGATACTCCATAACACCTGTTACTGGGTGACGTAGAGATACGCGAGGCACATCTCGTCCTCCGTGCCCTCGCCCCAGCGCACCGTGCGCTGTGTGGGGTTGTCCCAGACGCAGCTGAGCTGCAACCGGGAGCGGCCCGACTTGAACTGCACGGGCTCCTCGTAGAAATACATCTGCTGCCAGTGGAAGTCCCACGCGGGGATGTCGATGAGCGTGTCCGCCTCACGCTGCAGGAGGATGCGCCGCCCCAGCGTGTGCATGTGCGGAATGACGCCCCACAGCCGGCCCGCCGAGACAATCTGCTGGAAGGTGTACCGGTAGCCCTGCCCCCCGGGGGGAATGGAGAAGCCATCACTCGCCACCAGCACCACGCCGGGCGGGGGGTGGGCTCGACCGGCTCGCGTCGCGAACTGCAGGTCCGACCGCGGTGCGGTCCGCCACAGCGGGGGTCCAATTGCCCAGGTTCGTAGTGCACCTGCAGTGACCACCACCGTGCCCGGCTGCACCCGCACGCCCGTGCCCTCCGGGTAGCGCGTGGCCGGAGTGCCCGGCGCCCAGGCGCCCAGCACCGCTTGATTCGCCACGCCCGAGTCTCCGAAGCACGTCCACCCCGGGCCCGGTCGCTCGCGTCGGCCTGCCGCGCGTCCGCCTCCGGCACGTTGAAGAGCAGCACGTGGTGCACTTGATGCGGCGTGCCCGGCAACACCTCGAAGCCGATGACGTCCCTGGCCTGGGGGAAGCCCGGCTCCAGCAGGAAGCAGTGGTAGTCGTCCTGCTGCGTGCCGTTGGGGACGTAGGCGCCGGCGGGCTCCATGCGGGTGTCCACCCAGGCCAGCCCCTGCGGCGCGGGCGCGGGCGGCGGCGCGGTGGCCGGGTCTCCCTCGGGGGC
>JBKGHK010000565.1:0-6692 GCA_046520375.1 Pyxidicoccus sp. 3LFB2 | reverse complement strand
GGCTCATGGAGCTTCACGCGGGAGGCCGGCGACGTGGGCGCACCGGAGCGGCGGGCGCGGGGCCCGGACAGCGCGGCTCCAGCGCAGGGGAGGGGAGGCCCGTCGCGGTGGAAACGGGCCAGGGGCGCTCGCTCCGGGAAGGAAGGGAGGCCCCCACGAGAGGAAGAGGGGCGAGGCCGTGTTCAGCCGCCACGCGCCCGGCTGGAACTCAGGCGCTGAACTCGGCGGCCATCTCGCGCCGGTCGCGCTCTTCAATGAGGTACTGCGCGTAGCGGACGAGGTCCGCCTCCGTGACGATGCCCTGCAGGAGGCCGCCCTCGTCCACCACCGGGAGGCAGCCGTACTTGTGCTGGAGCATCAGCGCCACGGCGTCCTTCAGCGGCGTGTCCGCGCGCCACCGTCTCAACGTCGCGCGTCATGATGTCCGCGGCCCACAAGGGCTGCGACGCGGGGTCGGTGGCATGGACCGAGGCCGCCCGGAGCAGGTCGCGGTGGGTGATGAGGCCCACCAGCTTGCCCTGCCGCACCACGGGCAGGTGCCGGATGCGGTGGAAGCGGAGCAGCTCCTCGGCCTTGGCCAGGTTCTGCGTCTCCTTGAGGGTGACCACCTCGCGGGTCATCAGCTCTCCAACAATCTGCATGGCGGCGCTCCGGGGTTCGATGTGCCCTGACGGGCCTCTCCCGTTGCAGGTCCGGGGCCAGCAGAAGGCCCTCCTGGGAAACGGTGTTTCCGGCTCCGCGCGCGCGCAAGCGTTGCGCGAGCCCCCGGCCCTCCGCAGGCTTTGCGCCCCTCGGTCCGGTGGTGGGCTTCGGACAGCCCCTGGCGGACAGGTTGAAGGCCGCCGTGCTGTGCGCTAAGTGCTCACCCTGTCGCTAGGGGTGCCCCTGAAAGGGGCTGAGACGGCCGCAATGAGCGGCCAACCCTTGGAACCTGAACCGGGTCATTCCGGCGGAGGGAAGCGGCCCGGGGCCCTGCCCCTCGCCCGCCGCCCATCCGCCGCAGAGGAGATGCGAGATGAGCGGAGCGTCCAGGAGCCTGAAGGTCGATGGGAAGGTGCTGGAGGGAATCAGCCAAGGCCCGCTGCCGGCCTCGCGCAAGGTGTACGTGTCCGGCGCGCTGCACCCGGACCTCCGCGTACCGGTGCGGGAAATCAGCCAGACGCCCACGCGCCATGGCCCCGGGCCGGACGCGAAGGTGACGCCCAACCCGCCCGTGCATGTCTATGACTCCAGCGGTCCGTACACGGACCCCTCGGCCACCATCGACCTGCGCCAGGGCCTGCCCGCGGTGCGCGAGGCCTGGATTCTGGGCCGGGGCGACACGGAGGAGCTGCCCGGCATCTCCTCGGAGTACGGCCGCGCGCGCGAGGCGGACCCGCGGCTGAACGGCCTGCGCTTCGGCCACCGCCGCAAGCCCCGCGTGGCGAAGAAGGGCGGCAACGTCAGCCAGATGCACTACGCCCGGCGCGGCATCATCACCCCGGAGATGGAGTACGTCGCCCTGCGGGAGAACCTCAAGGCCGAGGCCGCGCTCGCGGCGCAGCACCCGGGCCACTCCTGGGGCGCCGCCATTCCGCGCACGATTACGCCCGAGTTCGTGCGGGACGAGATTGCCCGGGGCCGCGCCATCATCCCCGCCAACATCAACCACCCGGAGCTGGAGCCGATGATCATCGGCCGCAACTTCCTGGTGAAGATCAACGCCAACATCGGCAACTCGGCCGTCACCTCCTCCATCGAGGAAGAGGTGGAGAAGATGGTCTGGTCCATCCGCTGGGGCGCGGACACGGTGATGGACCTGTCCACCGGCCGCAACATCCACGAGACGCGCGAGTGGATCCTCCGCAACGCGCCGGTGCCCATCGGCACCGTGCCCATCTACCAGGCCCTGGAGAAGGTGGGCGGCAAGGCGGAGGACCTCACCTGGGAGCTGTTCCGCGACACGCTCATCGAGCAGGCGGAGCAGGGCGTGGACTACTTCACCATCCACGCCGGCGTGCTGCTGCGCTACGTGCCGTGGACGGCGAAGCGCCTCACCGGCATCGTCAGCCGCGGCGGCTCCATCATGGCCAAGTGGTGCCTCACCCACCACCGCGAGAACTTCCTCTACACGCACTTCGAAGAGATCTGCGAGATCATGAAGGCGTACGACGTCAGCTTCAGCCTCGGTGACGGGCTGCGGCCGGGCTCCATCGCCGACGCCAACGACGCGGCCCAGTTCGGCGAGCTGGAGACGCTGGGCGAGCTGACGAAGATTGCCTGGAAGCACGACGTGCAGACGATGATTGAAGGCCCGGGCCACGTGCCCATGCACCTCATCCAGGAGAACATGACGAAGCAGCTCGCGGTGTGCGGCGAGGCGCCCTTCTACACGCTGGGGCCCCTCACCACGGACATCGCGCCGGGGTACGACCACTTCACCAGCGGCATCGGCGCCGCGATGATTGGTTGGTTCGGCACGGCGATGCTCTGCTACGTGACGCCCAAGGAGCACCTGGGCCTGCCCAACCGCGACGACGTGAAGGAGGGCGTGATTACGTACAAGATCGCCGCCCACGCCGCCGACCTGGCCAAGGGGCACCCGGGCGCGCAGGCCCGCGACAACGCCCTGTCCAAGGCCCGCTTCGAGTTCCGCTGGGAGGACCAGTTCAACCTCTCGCTGGATCCCGAGCGCGCCCGCGCCTTCCACGACGAGACGCTGCCCGCCGAGGGCGCCAAGGTGGCGCACTTCTGCTCCATGTGCGGCCCGCAGTTCTGCTCCATGAAGATCACGCAGGACGTGCGTGACTACGCGGAGCAGCAGGGCGTCTCCGCGGACGCCGCGCTCAAGGCCGGCCTGGAAGAGAAGAGCGAGGAATTCAAGAAGGCCGGCGGCGAGTTGTACCGCTGAGGCGGGACGACCCGTCAGATCACCTGTCCGAGACGTGACAATCGGAGCAGGTGCGTGTCATGGTAGGTGCGCAAGGGCGCGCTTTTCGCGCCCCAAGATATCTGGAGGGGACGTTCGATGGAGACTCCGCCGCGGGATCAAATGGGCTCGTTCATCAGTGGCACGCCCATGCCGACCCAGGATGAGAAGACGATGGCGCTGCTGGCCCACATGGGCACCATCCTGGCCAACTTCGTAGGTCTGGGCTTCGCCGTGCCCCTGGTGCTGATGCTGACCAAGGGCAAGGAGTCCTCGTTCGTTCGCGCCCACGCCGTGGAGTCGCTGAACTTCCAGATCACCGTGTTCATCGTCGCGGTCATCTGCGCCATCACCATCTGCATCGGCATTGGCGCCATCCTGCTGCCCGTCGTCGGCATCGCCGCGCTGGTCTTCTCCATCATCGCCGGCCTGAAGGCGAACGAGGGCCAGCTCTACAAGTACCCGGTCAACATCCGGCTGGTGAAGTAGGACGCACGGCACGGGCCCTCGTCACGAGGGCCCGTGGCTCAGCGTCTCACGGGCGGGCACTGCGCGAAGGCGCGGGCCCGCCCGTCGTGTTTCCAGGGCGCGGCTTCAGCCGCCGATGCCCATCATCGACAGCAGCGTGGCGCCGTTGCCGGGCTCGGTGAAGCGGTGCCCGTCGGGCTTGTCGCCCAGGGCGCGGCGCACGGCCACGGCCAGCTCCGTGTCGGTGGCGCCGCCCCGGATGAGCTGATGCAGCGGAGCCTGCGCGCGCCCACCCAGGCAGCTGCGCAGATCGCCGTTGGACCCCACACGCACCCGGTTGCACCCGCCACAGAAGTTCTGCGTCAGCGGGGAGATGAAGCCCACGCGTCCTGCGGGCGTGCGCCAGTAGCGCGCGGGGCCAGAGGTGGCGGAGGACGCGGCGTCACCTGTCTCCTCGGGCTCGGGCTCCAGCGGCAGGCCCTCGGCCTGGAGCCGCTCGACGAGCTCCGCGGTGGGCACCGGCTTGCCCTGACCGAAGGGCATCAGCTCGATGAAGCGCGGGGTGATGCCGCGCGCGTGGGCGTACCGCACCAGCGCGGCGGCCTCGCCGTCATTCACGTCCCGCACCACCACGACGTTGATCTTCAGCGAGGCGTAGCCCGCCGCCGCCGCCGCGTCGATGCCGCGCAGCACCGCGTCGAAGTCACCCTGCTTGGAGATGCGCCGGAACGTCTCCGGAGAGAGGGTGTCCAGGCTCAGGTTGAGCTGGGTGACGCCGGCCTCGCGAAGCGGCACGGCCAGGGGGGCCAGGTGGCTCGCGTTGGTGGTGATGGCCAGGTGCCGGATGCCGGGCAGCGAGGAGATGCGCCGGGCCACTTCCAGGATGTCGGGACGGATGAGCGGCTCGCCGCCGGTGAGGCGCACGCGGCGGATGCCCATGCTCGCGAAGACGGAGGTGATGCGCTCCAGCTCTTGCGCGGTGAGCAAATCCTTCTTCCCGCCCCACGAGGCGGGCGAGCAGTAGGTGCAGCGGAAGTTGCAGCGGTCCGTGACGCTCAGCCGCAGGTACGTCATGCGGCGCCCCTGCGCGTCCAGCAGGGGCGGGGCGAGCGGGTCCGGCGGGGGCAGTGGGGTGGCGGTCGTCACGGCAGGCCTGTCCTCATAACAGCCACCCCCTGGCCGGTCATCACTCTCCCGCGCCCCTCGCGCGGGGACATCCTCGACTCAACCCTCGGTGCCGGTGGCCGAGCGCTTGACGGGGGCCTTCACGTCGGGGCTCTCGGGCGCGGCGGAGGACCGGCCGGGCGTGGGGGCGTCGACGTCATCGTCCAGGTCGGTGAGCCGGGCCAGCTCGGCCTCGGCCTCGGTGGCCTCCAGCTCCGCCTGCGGCAGCTGGAGCTTCTTGAGGGCCATCTCCTCCTTGATGCGGATGAGGCCCTCCTCACCGATGTCCAGGAACGCGCGCACCACTTCCGGGTCGAACTGCGTGTTGGCGCAGCGGCGGATCTCCTGGATGGCGTTGGCGAACGAGGTGCCCTTGCGGTACGGGCGGTCGCTCGTCATCGCGTCCAGCGTGTCCGCCACGGCGAAGATGCGCGCGCCGATGTGGATTTCGTGCCGCTGCAGGTTGCGCGGGTAGCCGGCGCCGTCCCAGCGCTCCTGGTGCGACAGGACGATGGAGGCGGGCGTGTCCAGGAAGGGGATGGCCTGGATCATCTGGAAGCCAATCTCCGGATGCTTGCGCATCTCCATCCACTCGTCCGGGGTCAGCTTGCCCGGCTTGAGGAGCACCGCGTCGGGCACGCCAATCTTGCCGATGTCGTGCAGGAGCGCGCCGCGGCCAATCTCCTCGAGCTCCTTGCTCTGGATGCCCATGCGCGTGGCGATGGCGGACGTGTAGCTGACCACCCGCTGCGAGTGGTCGCTCGTCTCGTGCTCGCGCGCGTCGAGCGCGGCCACCAGCGCCAGCAGCGTGTTCTGGTAGGTGTTGGCGATGTCGCGCAGGGCGAGCCGCAGCTCCGCCGTCCTGTCGCGCACCTTGCGCTCCAGCTTCTTCTGGTAGCGCTTGCGGGCCATCTCGATGCGGCGCTTGGCCAGCGCGCGCTCGATGGCCCGGATGAGGTCCGTGAGCTTGGGCGGCTTGAGCAGGTAGTCCACCGCGCCACGGCGCAGGCAGTCCACGGCGGACTCGGTGTCGCCGTAGCCGGTGAGCATGATGACCGAGGTGTCCGGGAGCCGCTCGCGCAGGTTCTCCAGGAGCCAGAGGCCGTCCTTGCCCGGCATCTTCATGTCGCTGATGACGAGCGGAGTGTCCTCCTCGCCGGCGACATCCAGCGCCATCTCGGCACCACTCGCGACGACGCAGTTGTAGCCCTCCTCCCTGAGGAGGACGGAGATGACGTCGCGGACGGAGTCGTCATCATCGACGATGAGGATTCTGGGTGGGGCAGGAGGGATGGCTTCCACGGCGATCGATTCTAGAGGTTTCCGGGTTTCAATGGCGAACGAGTACTTGAAATTACCACCCTCCCCGGGTTGACGGTTGATCCGACAGTGGACAGGGAGGGCAGCCGACCGCCGCTGGAGGGAGGGGCAGACAGGCACGCCCCCCGACTTATTCCCCTCTGAAAACGGCCCTGGAGCGGCTGCCCGGCCGCCCGGGGCGGGGGCGATCCACCTGGCCCTGGGAGGGTGTGCCCGCCCCCCGACCTCTGGGGTTGCCCGTACGCCCCCGGGCCCCCGTTGACGGGAGGGAGAATCCCCGTCAGCCGTGGATCCGCGCCTGGGGCCGGTCGTACCGGAAGGGGGTGAGGTCCATGGTGGGCTTCTCGCCCAGCACCGCCTGCGCGACGAGCTTCGCGGTGATGGGGGCCAGGAGGATGCCGTTGCGGAAGTGGCCGGTGGCGAGGAACAGGCCCGGCACGGGGCCCTCGCCAATGAAGGGGTTGCGGTCCTCCGTCCAGGGCCGGAAGCCCGCCCACGTGTCCGTCACCGGCGCGGACGCCAGCTCCGGGCACAGCTCCAGGGCCATGTCGAGGATGCGGGCCAGCCCTCCCGCCGTCACCTGCTTGTCGAAGCCCACCAGCTCCATGGTGCTGCCGGCGATGATGCGCCCGTCCGCGCGCGGCACGAGGTAGCCCTTCTCCGAGGTGATGATGCGGTCCAACACCGGCAGCCGCGTCTGCAGCTGCACCATCTGCCCGCGCGCCGGCCGCACCGCCTTCGGCTCCACGCCCGCGCCCTGCACCAGCGCGGACCACGAGCCCGCGGCCAGCACCACCGCGTCCGCGCGCAGCACCTCACCCATCCAGGTCCA
>JBKGHK010000564.1:0-6732 GCA_046520375.1 Pyxidicoccus sp. 3LFB2 | reverse complement strand
GGGCTGTGGCTTCCCGGGCCGTGGACGTGGAGGTCGAGCGGGACAGGGCGCGGTGGAGGCTGGCGGCGGAGACGCTCATGCCAGCGTTATCGGCCGGAGCCCACCAGGGGTTGCGCACAATGTAGGCCTGTGACGTGATTGCGACCTGGCCACGTCTTTCCGCGCCTGATTCCAGGCGCTTCCAGCGCCGCGCCAACGCCCGTGCCGTGGCGGGGGAGGTGGCCGGTGCGGGTTCATGCGGTCCACCTTGGCGCTCCCGGTGCATGCCAGGATGGCCCCGTGCACCTCCCGCTGCTCACCCTGCTCGTCGCACGCCTCGCCGTGGCCTCGCCCCAGACAGCGGAGGCAGCCGCGCCCGCGGAGCCGCCTCCGGCCCGGAGTGCCCCCGAGGCACCCCCTGAGGCACCGGAGGCCCAGGAGCCGCCTCCCGTCGCCCCGAACGGCGACTCACGGGCGGACGCCCAGCGCGAGAAGGACAACTTCGAGGAGGCGCTCGTCGCCCGTGCCCTGGCGCAGCAGGAGCGCGCGCTGGAGCTCGAGCCCGAGGGCAAGGTGCTGGAGGAGGTGCTCGTCGCCACCGAGGACGTGGTGGCCGAGACGGACCCGTACCCGGACTTCCTCAACGTCTTCCACATCCGCACCCGGGACGAAGTGGTGCGCCGCGAGGCGCTGCTGCAGCCCGGCCAGCCGTACTCGGCCGCGCTCGTCGAGGAGACGGCCCGCAACCTGCGCGCGCTGCGCCTGTTCTCCGTGGTGCGGCTCGTCCCGGTGAAGGGCCGCGCGCCCGGCACCGTGGCGCTGCTCGTCGTCACCAAGGACATCTGGTCCCTGCGGCTCAACAGTGACTTCTCCGCGGTGGGCTCGCTCCTCCAGTACCTGCGGCTGCAGGGGACGGAGCAGAACTTCCTCGGCCGGGGGAAGAAGCTGGCGCTGGACTTCACCCTGCGGCTGGACACGATCAGCCTCGGGCAGAGCTACACGGACCCGCGCGTGCTGGGCAGCCGCTGGTCCCTCAGCGAGTCCGCCTCCCTCATCATCGGCCGTGAGAGTGGCCGGGCCGAGGGCTCACGTGGCAGCGTCTCCGTCAGCCGCCCCCTGTACTCACTGTCCACGCCGTGGAGCACCAGCACCTCCGTGGCGTGGAACGTGGAGACCAACCGCGTCTACCGGGGCGCGGACATCTGGCAGCTTCCGTTTCCGGGCGGGCCGGCGGTGCCCTACGTCTACGAGACGGAGGAGGTGGCCGGCGGCGTCTCGTACACGCGCTCGTATGGGACGCGCTACAAGTGGAACGTGGGCGGCACGCTGGGCGCGTACCACTACGCCTATGACCCACCGGCCGCGTCCATGCTGGGCGTCGAGCAGCTCGACTGGTTCCGCCGCAACTACCTGCCGCGCGAGGAGGACGCGGGCTACGCCTCCCTCTCACTGCGCGCCTTCGAGGCCCGCTACGAGGTGCTGCGCGACGTGGACTCGTACGCGCTCTCCGAGGACTTCCAGATGGGGCACTCGGCGTCCGCCACGCTGCGCTACGCGCCGCCCGTCTTCGGCGCGGAATCACACTTCGCGGAGCTGGGGCTGGCCGCGCGCTACCGCCTGCGGCTGGGCGAGGCGCTCACCACCGTCGCCGCCGCGGGCGCCATCCGCCGGCAGCTGGGGGAGGGCGCGGGGTGGAGCAACCGGCGCTGGGCCACGGAGCTGGTGCAGGTGTCTCCGAAGGTGCTTGGCGGCCGCTTCGTGGCGCGTGGGCTGCTGGATGTGAATATCGACGACCTGTTCGACCGGGTTACCCTGCTGGGCGGTGGCAATGGGCTGCGCGGTGCGGGGGTGGACGCGTACTCCGGCAAGCGGCTGCTGCTGGTGAACGTGGAGTACCGCACCGCGCCGCTCGTCGTGCGGACGGTGCACCTGGGTGGGGTGCTCTTCTTCGACTCGGGCAGCGCCTTCAACGACAGGCCGGACATGGTGCACACCGTGGGCGTGGGCCTGCGGCTGCTGTTCCCCCAGTTCAACGTCGTCCCGTTCCGCATCGACTTCGGCTACGTCCTCAACGATGACCGGCCGCCCGTGGGCAGCCGCTTCTCGCTCGCCGGGGGACAGCTCACCGACCTGCGGCCGGGCTTCCTGGACTCGCCGCTGTAGCTCACGGCGGCTCGACGCGCAGCAGCTCGCGGAACAGCACCTCCGCCACGTCGCGGAACAGCTCCCCCGAGGCCAGCAGCCCGCCACAGTGGTGCGGCTCGCGCGCCAGCGTCAGCGCCACCGCCTTGCCCAGCACCGCGTCCCAGAAGGGCTCCGAGCCCTCCGGCAGCAGGAACTCGCGGATGACGCTCTTCGGCCACGGCAGCACCGTCGTCGGGTCCGCGTCGCTCAGCGACGTGAAGCAGTCCAGGTCCACGTCCAGCAGCACCTGTGACGCGGCCTCCAGCACGTCCCGCACCGCGTCACCGGGGGCAGGGTGGCTCCACGCCTCGGCCGCACGGTCCACCGTGGACACCGTCACCAGCCGGTGCGAGCGGCCCCGCGTGTCCACGTAGGTGTCCCCGGCGAACGAGCCGCGCGGGCGCGTCCGGGCCACCAGCAGCGCGTCTCCCACCAGCCCCGCCTCCATGGCCGCGAGGATGTGGTCGTAGTTGCGCACATCCAGCGCCCAGCGCGTGTGCTCGTCCAGCGCGCGCAGCCCCGCGGCGCGGTCCGGCACCTGCTCCGGGTGCTTGGGGACGACCACGTCCAGGTGCCGGTCCAACGTCACCAGCAGGGCGGGGGGGCCGGACTCCCCCAGCGCGAAGGCCCAGGAGGGCAGGGCGAGCCGGTGCGGGTCGAAGATGTACGCATCCGTCGGTCCCCGCCCGCCGCCCAGCCCCAGCCGGATGACTCCGGCGAGCCTCAGGTGGCGCAGGGCGTTGTCTTCCGTATCCATGACCTCGGGAATCCTCCCGCCCGCCCGGCGTTTGCTCGGGCCGCGTGGCGGCCGAGTGTAGGCTTGCCCGCGCCTTTTCCGTGAAAGGAGACCCGCCCACCGCGGGTATTCGACCAAGCATGCGCCAGGTCCTCACCGCAGCGCTCTTCTTCGCGAGCACTCCCGTCTTCGCCCAGGAGCTGAAGCCCCCACCCATGTCCCAGCCGCAGCGCAAGTCCGACCCCTTCCTGCGCCAGTTCTCCGAGACGCGCCGCTTCATGAGCGGCCGCCCCGTGGGCGTGCGCATCGCCCCCGACGAGAAGTCCATCCTCTTCCTGCGCACCAGCCCCACCTCCAACGTGCAGATGCTCTACGCGTTCGACGTGGAGTCCGGGCAGGCGAAGGAAGTGCTCACCCCCGAGGCCCTGCTCAAGGGCGGTGAGGAGACGCTCACCACCGAGGAGAAGGCCCGCCGTGAGCGCATGCGCGTCAGCGCCCGGGGCTTCACCAGCTATCAAATCTCCGACGACGGCACGCGCCTGCTCGTCCCCCTGTCCGGCCGGCTCTACGTGGTGGAGCGCGCCAGCGGCAAGGTGACGGAGCTGAAGACGGGCCCCGGGACGCTGGACCCCAGGTTCTCCCCGGACGGCAAGCAGGTGGGCTACGTGCGCGAGCACGACGTCTACCGCATCGACATCGCCGCGAATAAGGAGGTGCGCGTCACCCAGGGCGGCACCGCCACCAAGACGCACGGCCTGGCCGAGTTCGTCGCCCAGGAGGAGATGAGCCGCTTCTCCGGCTACTGGTGGAGCCCGGACGCGAAGGCCTTCGCGTACACCGAGTCCGACACCTCCGAGGTGGAGAAGCTCACCATCGTCGACGTCATGCACCCGGAGAAGGGCGGCGAGGACTTCGCGTACCCGCGCCCGGGCAAGGCCAACGCCAAGGTGCGCCTGGGCATCACCCCGGCGTCCGGTGGGAAGACGACGTGGGTGGGCTGGGACGCGGAGAAGTACCCGTACCTGGCCACCGTGGCGTGGCCCAAGGCGGGCCCGCTGAGCATCCTCGTGCAGAACCGCACCCAGACGGAGCAGAAGCTCCTCGCGGTGGACCCGAAGAACGGCAAGACGCGCGAGCTGCTCACGGAGAAGGACAACGCCTGGCTCAACCTGGAGCAGGACTTCCCGCTGTGGCTGGAGGATGGCAGTGGCTTCCTCTGGTACACCGAGCGCAACGGCGGCCCGGAGGTGGAGCTGCGCAAGGCGGATGGCTCGCTGGACAAGAGCCTCGTGAAGCCGGACGCGGGCTTCCGCAACCTGTCCCGCTTCGTCCAGAAGGACCGCACCCTGTTCTTCAACGGCGGCCCCAACCCCACCGAGAGCTACCTGTGGCGCGTGAAGGACGGCGGCGCCCCGGAGAAGGTGTCCAGCGGCGCCACCGGCCCCGGTGTCGAGGGCGGCTTCGTCTCCAAGAATGGCGGGCTGGTGGTGCTCAACGCCTCGGGCCCCAAGTCGCTGACCAAGGTGCACGTGCTGCGCGGGGACGGCACCCGCGTGGGCGAGCTGCCCGAAGTCGCCCAGGAGCCGCCCTTCACGCCCAACGTGGAGGTGCGCCAGGTGGGCCCCCGGAAGTTCTGGGCCTCCATCACCCGCCCGCGTGACTTCAAGAAGGGCCAGAAGAAGCTCCCCGTCATCGTCGAGGTGTACGGCGGCCCCACCACCACCGTCGTCCACCAGAGCATGGGCGCGCACCTCATGGCGCAGTGGATGGCGGACCAGGGCTTCATCGTCGTGAAGTTCGACGGGCGCGGCACCCCGCTGCGCGGCGCCGCCTGGGAGCGCGAGGTGAAGTACGACTTCGCCACCATCACCATCGAGGACCAGGCCGCCGCCATCCAGGAGCTGGCGAAGGAGCTGCCCGAAATCGACATCAACCGCGTGGGCATCTCCGGCTGGAGCTTCGGCGGCTACATGGCCGCGCTGGGCGCCCTCAAGCGGCCGGACGTCTTCAAGGCCGCGGTGGCCGGCGCTCCGGTGGTGGACTGGCTCGACTACGACACCCACTACACCGAGCGCTACCTGGGCATCCCCCAGGAGCACCCCGAGGCGTACGAGAAGAGCTCGCTGCTCACCTACGCGAAGCAGGACAAGCCCATCGGCAAGCTGCTGCTCATCCACGGCACCGCCGACGACAACGTCTACTTCTTCCACACGCTGAAGCTGTCGGACGCGCTCTTCCGCGCCGGCAAGCCGCATGACTTGCTGCCCCTGAGCGGCCTGACGCACATGGTGCCGGACCCTGTCGTCACCGAGCGCCAGTGGGAGCGAGTAATGGACCACTTCAAGCGCAACCTGTAGCCCCGCGCACCGCGATGCGGGCGCTGTAGCCCCGCGCTTCGAAGCCACCGCTGGAAAAGCAAGAAGCCCGGTCCCCTGTTTCAGGGGGGCCGGGCTTCTCTTTCATCGGCCAGTCCTGAGGGAGTGGCTGACGGACGCGTTACCCCGCGGCGCGGACGTTCTGCGCCTGCAGGCCCTTGGGGCCCTTGGTGACTTCGAACTCCACCCTCTGGCCCTCGGCCAGCGTGCGGAAGCCATCCATGTTGATGGCGGAGTGGTGGCAGAACACGTCCTCGCCCCCGCCGTCCTGGGTGATGAAGCCGAAGCCCTTCGCGTCGTTGAACCACTTCACGGTACCGGTTGCCATTGCACTTCCTCAGTCTTGCGGGGCGGCGTGGTGGAGAGCCGCCCGTTCTTCCCGCCCCCCGACTACCGGGAGACACTGCTCTTTGTAGTGAAACGGCCGACTGGAAGTCCAGCCGGCCGCCTGAAATGCCCGAGTTGCGATGAACCCGGGCCTTGTCTTCTCAAGCGCTTCGCGGGGGAAGCCGCGTCGCGTCAGACCTCGAGGAGCAGCCGCTCGGGGTCCTCGATGCACTCCTTGATGCGCACGAGGAACTGCACGGCTTCGCGGCCGTCCACCAGGCGGTGGTCGTACGTGAGGGCGACGAACATGATGGGGCGGATGACGACCTGACCGTCACGCGCCACCGGCCGCTCGACGATGTTGTGCATGCCCAGGATGCCCGTCTGCGGCGGGTTGAGGATGGGCGTGGACAGCATGGAGCCGAAGATGCCGCCGTTGGTAATGGTGAAGGTGCCGCCCTGCAGGTCCGCCAGGCCGAGCTTGTCGTTGCGGGCGCGGGTGCCGAGCTCGCCGACCGTCTTCTCCAGGTCCGCCAGGCCCTGCTTGTCCGCGTTGCGCACCACCGGCACCACCAGGCCGCGGCTGCCGCTCACGGCCACGCCGATGTCGTAGTAGTGCTTGAAGATGACGTCCTCGCCGTCGATCTCCGCGTTGATTTGCGGGAAGGCCTTGAGGGCCTCGACGGCGGCGCGGATGAAGAAGCTCATGAAGCCGAGCTTCACGCCGTGCTTCGCCTGGAACTTGTCGTTGTACTTCTTGCGCAGGGCCATCACCTCGCCCATGTCCACCTCGTTGAAGGTGGTGAGCATGGCGGCGGTGGACTGCGCCTGGATGAGGCGCTCGGCCACGCGCTTGCGCAGCGGCGTCATGCGCACGCGCTCCTCGCGCGCGGCGTTGGGGCGAGGCCCGGACGGCATGGCCGGAGCGGCCGGTGCCGGAGCCTGAGCGGGGGCGGCCGGACGGTTGATCTGCCCGAGCACGTCCTCCTTGGTGATGCGGCCACCGGCGCCGCTGCCCTTCACCTGGGTGAGGTCAATCTGGTTCTCCTCGGCCACCTTGCGCGCGGTGGGCGTCATGCGCGCGTCCACAGCCGCCCCGGCGGGCGCGGCGGCGACGGGCGCCGGCGCCTG
>JBKGHK010000563.1:0-6741 GCA_046520375.1 Pyxidicoccus sp. 3LFB2 | reverse complement strand
GCGCCAGCGGTCTCCGCGCGCACGCCAGCACCACGGCGGCGGGCACCAGCCACGCGAGTGGCAGCGGCAAGCCCACTCGCAGACTGGCCAGATGTACCAGCCCCGCGCCCGCGCCCGCGGCAAGGGCGCGCGTGACGGTGCGCTCGAAGGCTTCACGGTGATGGAGTTGCAGAACGGTGGCGCTCAATCGACACCCCACGGACTTTGGGCCGGGCTGGGAACTCCCCCTTGCACGCACGGGCGAATAAAAAGGTCTCCCGGTTGAGAGGCCCTCCCGTTCCCCGGGCACGCCCGGTGCTCCGGGTATCAGGCCTTGTCGCGGGAGATGGGCCCCGTCTTCGCCTTCGTCACCCGCAGGTAGTCCGCGGGCGCCAGCACCAGCTGCGTGCCACGCACCCCGGCGGACACCGCCACCACGTCGAACAGCTCCAGCGTCTCGTCGACGAAGACGGGGTAGTCCTTCTTGCCACCAATGGCGGTGCAGCCGCCGCGCACGTAGCCGGTGAGCGGCTGCAGCTCCTTGAGCGGCACCGTGTCCACCTTGCGGTCGCCGGTGAGCCGCGCCAGCGCCTTGAGGTCCAGCTCCGCGTTGCCGGGCACCACCGCCATCAGCACGCCCGTGCGGTCCCCGCGCGCCACCAGCGTCTTGAAGACCTGCTCGGCGGGCATGCCCACCTTCGCGGCCACCGTCTCCGCGGACAAGTCGTCCGGGTCCACCTCGTAGTCGCGCAGCTCGTACTTCACCCCGAGCGAGTCCAGGAGCCGGGCGGCGTTCGTCTTCACGGCCTCACACCCCCAGGGCGGTGGCGGCGGCCTTCACCCGCGCGAGCGCATCCTCGGGCGTGGTGCCCACCGCGGACAGGTGCCCCATCTTCCGGCCCTTGCGCGCGTCCCGCTTGCCATACAGGTGCAGCCGCACGCCGGGCATGGCCAGCACCTGCTCGAAGCGTGGGCCGCCCTCCTTCAGCCACAAGTCCCCCAGCAGGTTGACGATGGCCGCCGGGCGCACCACTTCCACCGAGCCCAGGGGCAGGTTGCACGCCGCGCGCACCGCCTGCTCGAACTGCGACGTGAGGCACGCCACCTCGGTGGAGTGGAAGCTGTTGTGCGGGCGCGGCGCCACCTCGTTGACGAGCACGCTGCCGTCACCCAGCAGGAACATCTCCACCACCAGCAGCCCCTCCACCTGGAGCGACTCGGTAATCGCCCGCGCCAGCTCCGTGGCCTGGGCGGACACCTGCGGCGGCAGCGGGCCCGGCAGCAGGGACCACGCGAGGATGCGCTCCTCGTGGTGGTTGTACGCGGGCGGGTACACCGCCGTCTCGCCCTTGGGGCTGCGCGCCACCAGCACCGACAGCTCCGACTTCAGGTCGAGCGCGGCCTCCACCACCACCGAGCGCTCCCCCAGCTCCTTCCAGGCGGACGCGGCCTCGCTGGCGGACTTCACCTCCACCTGGCCCCGGCCGTCATAGCCGCCCTCGCTGGACTTCACGAAGCAGCGGCCGCCCAGGGCCCCAATCGCCTCCGCCATCTCCTCGGCGGAGTGGGCCTCGCGCCACGGGCCCAGCGGGAAGCCGCCCTGGGCGAGCCAGGACTTCTGCCGGCCGCGGTGCTGCACGATTCGCAGCACGTCCGCGCCCGGGCGCATGGGCGCGTGCCGGGCCACCGCCTCCAGCGTGGCCAGCGACACCTTCTCGATTTCGAGCGTCACCGTGTCACAGCCGCGCGCCAGCTCCTCCGCCGCCGCCACGTCCGAGAAGGGCGCGGTGATGCACTTGTCCACCACCGAGAGGGCGGGGCAGGTGGGGTCCGGGTCCAGCGCCTGCACCTGGAAGCCGAGCGTGCGCGCCGCCAGCGCCATCATCCGCCCGAGCTGGCCTCCTCCGAGGATGCCAATCGTCCCGCCGGGGAGCACCACGCGCGTCTTCATGAAATCTCCCGGTGCGCGAGCACCTCGTCGGTGCGCGCCTTGCGCCAGGCCGCCAGCCGCTCGCGCAGCTCGGGGTACTTCAGGCAGAGGATGGCCGCGGCGTGGAGGGCCGCGTTGGCGGCGCCCGGCTTGCCGATGGCCTGCGTGCCCACGGGCACGCCCTTGGGCATCTGGACGATGGACAGCAGGGCGTCCAGCCCGTTGAGCAGCGTGGTGGGCATGGGCACGCCGATGACGGGCAGCAGCGTCTTGCTGGACACCATGCCGGGCAGGTGGGCGGCCCCTCCCGCGGCGGCGATGATGACGGACAGGCCGCGCGGCTCCGCCGTGGATGCGTACTCCATCATCCAGTCCGGGGTGCGGTGGGCGGACACCACGCGCACCTCGTGCGGGATTGCCAGCTCCTTGAGGATGTCGACCGCGGGCTGCAGGAACTCCAAATCACTCCTGCCGCCCATGATGACCCCGACCCAGGGGGTGACCGTGCTCGCCATGTGGTGTGCGCGCCTCCGTGCGCTCTCCGGCCGAAGGCGGGAGAAACGCGGAGATAGGGCCGGGGGATTCCGTCGGTCAACACGGAAGGTGAGGCGGGCCTCCATTGAGTGCCCGCCCGGCCCGCTCGGCGCCCCACCAGGCTCAGGCCCTTCAGTAGGTGGAGCCCACCTTGCCGAAGCCCCGGAGGGCCTTGACCTTGCTCTTCTTGACGGCCGAGCGCGTCTCCTCCTCGTTGTCGGCGCTGTCGTACTCGTCCATCGTGGCCTGCTGCTCGGCCATGTCGGCGGCGACCGCCGCGGCGCCCGTCACCGCGCTGGCCTCGTGGAGGAGGGCCTGGTTCTGCTGGATGTAGCCCTTCGCCTCGTCCTTGCGGCCGCTGCGCAGGGCCTCGGCGGCCTTCTGCACGTTGGCCGCGCTGCGAGCGCGGACGGCGTACACCGTGGCCTCCTTGTCCTGCCGGGCCAGCACCTCCTCGTGCCGGTCCGTCACCACCGCGGACAGGGTGGCGGCGTTCTGCACGCCCACGCTGCGGATGAGGTCCGTGTACGCCAGCTTCAGGTCCATGACCCGCACCGTGCGGCCCACCGTGCCGTCCGTGACGTTCAGCCGCACCACCACGCGCTCCAGCTGGCCCGCGGAGAAGTCCGGCAGTGACACGCTGACGACGTTGCCGGACTGGCTGGCGCGGTAGCCCATCACCTCGCCCAGCGACGTGCCCGGGGGCAGCGTGAAGGTCAGCGTCACGTCGCGCGCCACGGAGGTGGTGGCCTGCTGCAAATCCTTCTGGAAGAGGGTGGCCAGCTGGCCCGCGTCCTCGAGGAAGCCGTATGCGCCCGCGCCGTACTCGGCGAACGCCTGCATCAGGTCCTCGTTGAAGTCGGTGCCCACGCCGATGGCGCTCAGGGTGATGCCGGCGGCGCGCAGCTCCTGCGCCTGGCGCGTCAGCCCCTCGTCATCGGTGATGCCCTCGGTGGGCTGGCCGTCGCTCATGAGGATGAGGCGGTTGACGCCGTACTGCCCCTGCGCGGAGGACAGCTGGAAGCGGCCGGCGGACAGGCCCGCGCCGATGTTGGTGCCGCCCTCGTCCCAGATGCCGTCGACGTACTGGAGCATCCGCTCGCGGTTGCCGGGCGTGGCGGGCAGGGACGGCAGGCTCTTCACGTCCGAGCCGTAGTGGACGATGGCCAGCCGGTCCTCGTCACGCAGCAGCCCCACCAGGTGCCGCGCGGCCTGCTTCGCCTGGGCCAGCTTGTAGCCGCTCATGGAGCCCGAGCGGTCGATGACCAGCGCCAGGTTCACCGCGCTGCGCTTCGCCCCCGGCACCTCGGCACCCGTCAGGTCCACCGTGGCGAAGACCTCAGAGGTGCCCGCGGGGATGTAGGGGTGCGACAGGCGGCTCGTCAGCGTGAGCGAGCCGGGCGTCGTCACCACGGGCTCGACGGGGGGCGGCGTCGGGGCCACCACCACCGGTGTCGCGGGATACGGGGTCGACCCCAGCTGCGGCAGCCCCAGCACCAGGGCGGTGAGGGCGAGGGCACCGGCGAGGCTGAGGAAGAGGACCGTTCGGTTCATGGCAGGGCTCCAGGCGCAAACGACGCGGGCCCTGCCTTTACGAACGAGGCGCGAGAAAAGGTCTACCCCCCGCGCCGGAAAATGTCAGTTGCCGGCCGCCGTCACGGGCGTGCCCGAGCAGAAGAAGGGCGAGTTGTTCTCGCCGAACGTCCGCCGGTAGAAGGCCTCGTCGGCCGAGCGCAGCGCCTCCAGCGTGTCCTGGTCCAGCAGCAGCGCGCGGCACGCCATGCGCTCGGGCAGGCCTTCCTGCACGTCGCTGGTGTCCTTCACCTCGCACGAGTTGGAGCCTTCCACGCACTCCTTGCTGCAATAGCCCATGGCGTCGGCGTTTCCATTCACCGTGCCGTCCTCGTTCGTGGCCCGGGGGAAGTCCGCGTCACGCACGCAGATGAGGTCCTCGCACTCCACCGCGCCGAAGGAGATGAAGTCCTGCCGGGGCGCGATTTCCTTCTCGAGGATGGGCCGCGTCTTGGTCTTGAACTGCTCCAGCTCCTCCGGGGTCGACTTGCGCACCAGGGTGCACGGCTTGCCGATCTGACTGCTGACTTCGCAGCCCCCCAACAGCATCGCGGCGGACATCAGGAGGGCGGCTCGCACGGACATCTTCATGACACCTCTACAAAGGGGGGGAGGGGCGCGGGACCTCTGGACCCGCGAGGCACTCAACAAAAGGGTAGCACAGCGCCCCTGAACGCCAACGCACCTGTACCACGGTAGGAGCCGGTGGAATTGTGAAGGAATACCGGAGGGATACAGGGTAACCAGGCGTGCGCGCCATGGTTGATGGTTGGGAATGTGACCGATAGGATGCGGAAACCGAGAGTCGCGCTGTACCCCCGGTGGCAGTTACGCCCCCCTCCCTCACGGAGCCTCCGGATTTGAAACGCCCCAAGTTGCTGCTCGCCCTGTGTCTGGCGCCCACCCTGGCGCTCGCGCAGAGCCAGGAAGGCATGGGACTCGACCTGACGGAAGAGTCCCCGGCCCCGTCGTCCTCCGAGGAAACCCCCACGGCGCCGCCGGCGGAGGAAGCCACGCCCGCCGTGGCCTCCACCACCGCGGAGGACACGCCGGTAACGGAGACCCTCCAACCCCTTACGGACATCACCCAGGAAGACCGGGTCAAGAGCGTCCAGCGAAAGGTCTACCGCAAGGCGGGCCGCTTTGAGCTGACGCCGCTCATCAGCATCTCCGTGAATGATCCGTTCTACTCCAAGGTGGGCGCGTCGCTGCGCGGCGCCTGGTACCTGGCGGACACGCTCGCCATCGCCGGGCGTGTCTCGCTGATGCAGGTGGTGCCCTCCGACGACGTGCGGACGGCCAAGCGCACCTTCAACAGCAAGATCTACAACTCGGTGCCCGAGTGGTCCGCCATGGGCGACATCGAGTGGAGCCCCCTGTACGGCAAGGTGGCGTTCCTCAACTCCATCCTCCACTTCGACGGCTACCTGCTGGCGGGCGCCGGTGTGGTGCGGACGGAGACGTCCTCGCTGCCCGACCGCGGCCTCAACCCCGCCGCCGACCTGGGCCTGGGCATGCGCTTCGTGGCCAAGGACTACCTGGCCGTGAACGTCGCCCTCATCAACACCTCCTATGTGGATCAGCCCCTGGGCAGCAGCAAGGGCGCCATCCAGAACATGATGACCCTCAACGCGGGTATCTCGCTGTTCCTGCCGTTCAGCTCGACGGGGAGGGATGCGGAATGAAGCTGACCCTTCGTCTGCTGCTGGCCCTCTGCCTCGTCGCGCCCGTGCTGGGCCATGCCCAGACCTCCGAAGAGGAGGAGGCTGGCGACGTCTCTGAAGTGGACAAGGACCGGATGGGGCCGCTGCGCGAGCGCGTGCGCCCCGTCTCCGGGCACCTGTTCCTCAAGAAGGGGCGCTTCGAGTTCAGCCCGTCCGTCTCGGTGTCGCTGCGCGACGCCTTCTTCAGCAAGTACATCTTCGGCGGCACGCTCACCTACCACCCCCTGGAGACGGTGGGCGTCAGCCTGCGCCTGGGCTACGCCATCAACACGGTGGCGGGCGCGGCGCAGCTGTGCACCTTCGAGGGCGAGGGCGCGGAGGCCACGCGCGGCTGCGGCTCGCCGTCCCTGCAGCAGCTCGACGGCCTGGCCCCCGGGCAGATCAAGCTGATGGGCGGCGCGGACGTCCAGTGGGCGCCCATCTACGGCAAGCTGTCGCTGCTGGCCGAGAAGTTCGTCAGCTTCGACCTGTACGGCGTCGCGGGCGCCTCCATGGTGCAGTACCGCGGGCCGGGCGTGGTGGACGCCACCGTCGAGACGGTCGAGCCGAAGAACTACATGACCCCGGGTGGCAACCTGGGCGTGGGCGCGCGCTTCTTCCTCAACCGCTGGGTGACGCTGCGCACCGAGGTGCGGGACCTCATCTACGTGGAGAAGAGCCGCACCCCTGGCGAGTCCTACCTGCGCAACCAGCTCATGTTCGAGCTGGGCGTGTCCTTCTTCCTGCTGAACGGCTCCGAGTCATGATGCGCTCCTTCCGGCTCATTCGTGTCGCCGTCCTCGGGCTCGCGCTCGCCTGGACGGCTCCCACCTACGCCCAGAGCTTCGAGGGCCTGGACCTCGGGGCCCAGTCCAAGAAGAAGAAGAAGGGCGCCACCAGCTCCAAGAAGAAGAAGCAGACCTCGCGCAAGACGCGCGGGGGCAAGGCGACGCCCGCCCCTGCGCCGGAGGAGGCCCCGTCCGAGGCCACCGCCAGCGACAGCCCTGCTTCCGAGGCCGCGCC
>JBKGHK010000562.1:0-6754 GCA_046520375.1 Pyxidicoccus sp. 3LFB2 | reverse complement strand
CGGGCCGCCGCGCCGCCTCCCGTCCCCCGCCAGCGTCCGTCCCGGCAGCCGCCTTCGGACCCGCCGCGCCTCACCTCCATGGACGCGCAGGGCTCGCGCCTCTCAATGAGGGCCTCCGTCCCCTCTTCCGCCAGCTCCGAGGACGAGCCCGAGGAAATCTCCGCGGACGAGGCCCAGCCCATCGACGACGGGGCCGACGGAGCTGCGACTCCCGCGCACTCGCGCCCACGTCTGGACGAGCCGGACGAAATCAGCAGCGACGAGGTGGAGGAGGCGGAAATCTCCGCCAGCAGCGCCGCTCGCCTGGTCGAGGACGACGAAGTGCTGCACGAGGTGGAACCCGAACCCGTGCCCGAGCCGGTGGACGAGGGCCCTGCTCCGGAGCCCGTCCCCTCCACTCTGAATCCCTGGTTCGCCCAGCTGGCGCACGGCTACTGTCCACCCGACGGCATCCGGTTCGACCGCCACACCCCGCCCACCACCTTCCCGGGCCGGGATGACGGCGCTCCCCCCTCCCGTGAGCCCCCGGGTCCCCGTGCACAAGGCGTCGTTCGTGGCAAAAGCTCGTGAAGCAGCCAACCGAGCGCCACCCATAAACTTTCCAAGCCTTGCACGCGCCCGATAGGATGCCCCGGTTTTCACTGCACTTTTTCCGGGTCAAAAGGGCTTCATGGAGCGTCGGGTCCTCATCGTCGAAAGCCAGAACGAATTCGCCCTCAGCATGGCCACCGTGCTCAAGAGCGCGGGGTATCAGACGGCCATGGCGGCGACTGCGTCTGACGCGCAGCGTGAGCTGGAGAAGCGTCGGCCGGATCTGGTCGTCCTGCGCGCCGAGCTGCCGGATCAGTCCGGCTTCGTCCTCTGCGGTCAGATCAAGAAGGGCAAGTGGGGCCAGAATCTCAAGGTCCTCCTGCTCTCCTCAGACACGGGCGTGGATGGCCTGACGCAGCACCGGCAGACGCCGGGCGCCGCGGACGGCTACCTCGTCATCCCCTTCGAAATGGGGGAGCTCGCGCAAATGAGCTACGGCATCGTCCCGCCTGGCGTGGACGAGTCGGACGCGTCCCTGGACGCGGCGCTCAACGGCGCGCCCCGCGAGGCGCCGCCGCCCATGCCGCCTCCCATGCGCACCAGCGCCGGAGGTCCGCCCAAGCTGCCCAAGCGCGAGCGCCGCAGCGCGATGACGGAAGAGGACCGCGCGTTCCTCGACCGCGCCTTCCAGTCCATCGCCGACCGCAAGGCCGAGCTGCTCGCCGAGTCCCGCCAGCTCAAGCGCCCGCCCCCGCGGCGCGAGCTGATGGGCACGCCGGAAGGCAAGATTCAAATCCTCCGCGACGAGCTGAAGACGCGCGAGGCCCAGCTTGCCCGCCTCTCCGAAATCTGGAGCGTGCGCGAGCGCGAGCTGCTGTCCGGCGAGGACCGGCTCCACGAGAAGGACGTGGAGCTGCAGGGCCTGAAGATGCAGGTGGACGATTTGCTCCGCCGCTTCAACGAGGCCCAGCAGGGCATGCTCCAGAAGGAGCGCGAGCACGGCGCCGCCGTGGACGACCTGCTCCTGCAGAAGTTCTCCTCCGAGAAGGACCTCATCGAAGTCGTCGCCTCCAAGGAGAAGGACATCAACGTCCTTCGCAAGGAGGTCCACAACCGCGAGGACGAGCTGTCTCGCCGCCTCTCGGAGCTGGACAACCTCCGCGGCGAGTACGACAAGCTGGAGAAGCACCTCGGCGTCGTCACGCTGGAGTTCGAGGTCAAGGAGCAGAAGCTCCAGGACGCCCTGCGCGCCCACGAGGCGGAGATTGCCCGGCTGGGCAAGCGCGGTGACGAGTTCGAGGCCGAGCTGGGCCGCACCGTCAGCGAGCGCGACCAGCGCTACGCCGAGCTCAGCGGCGAAATCCAGGCCCTGCAGGACCGGCTCCAGGAGACGGAGCAGGAGCGCGACACCACCGTCCGCGCCCTGGAGGCCCGCGCCACCGCCGCCGAGGAGCATGGCACCCAGGCGGACGCGGAAATCGTCCGGCTGAACGCGGAGCGCGAGGCCCTGGAGGCCCGCCTCACGCAGCAGGTGGCCGACCTCGAGGGCGACCTCGCGCGCACCACCAGCGAGCGCGACCAGGTCCGCATGGACCGGGACGCCCTGGAGACCGAGCTCACCCAGCGCGTCGAGGACCGCGACGCGAAGATTGGCACCCTGGAGCGCGAGCTCTCGGAGACCATCGCCCGCAACGAGCAGAGCGAGGCGGAGCTCAACGCCAACATCCAGCAGCACCTGGAGCGCATTGGCGAGCTGGAGGGCGAAGTCGAGTCCGTCAAGACGCACCTGGCGGACCGCGAGGCGGAGCTCTCCGCCGAGCTGCAGGCCCTCAGCCAGGCCAAGGACGAGCTGGAAACGGACCTCACCGACCGGCTCCACGCGCTCAACACGGCCAAGGACGCCCTGGAGCAGGACCTCTCCCAGAAGCTGGAGGACCTGCGCTCCGCCAAGGCCGAGCTGGAAGCGGACCTCACCGGCCAGATTCAGGCGCTCACCCAGCAGCTGGAGGAGTCGCAGCACACGGGTGAGCAGCTCACCGCGCGCGTGGCGTCCCTGGAGGACACCGTCGCCCAGCGCGAGGCCACCATCGAGGGCCTGCAGGGCGACGTGGCGACGCGCGACGAGCGCATCGCCGAGCTGAGCGGCAACCTGGAGGCCACCAGCCAGACGCTGGCCCAGACGCAGGACACGCTGTCGCGCACCGAGGCCACCCTCGCGGAGACCCAGGGCACCCTGGCCCGCACCGAGGAGTCGCTCTCCGAGACGCGCGGCGAGCTGGAGGCCACCTCCCAGACGCTGGCGGACACGCAGACGCCGCCTCTCCCAGACGGAAGAAGCGCTGTCCAACACCCGCGGCGAGCTGGAGGCCACGGCCCAGACGCTGGCCCAGACGCAGGACACCCTCTCCAACACGGAAGCGACGCTCGCGGACACGCAGGCGCGGCTGTCGCAGACGGAGGGCTCGCTCGCGGAGACGCGCGGCGAGCTGGAGGCCACCAGCCAGACGCTGGCCCAGACGCAGTCGGCGCTGGAGGACACGCGCGAGCAGCTCGCCAGCACCACCGGGCAGCGCGACGCGCTCCAGGGCGAGCTGGAGGAGACGCGCGGCGCGCTCCAGGAGACGAACGACACCCTGGCCCGCACCACCCGCGAGCGCGACCAGCGCACCGCGGAGCTGCAGGCGCTGGGCGTGGCGAAGGACGCGCTGGAGCAGGACCTCACCGGCCAGATTGGCCAGCTGCGCGGCGAGCTGTCCGAGACGCTGGGCAACTACGAGGCCGAGCGGGCCGCGCACGAGAAGCTGGCCGCCGAGACGAGCGCGCACATCGCGGACCTCACCAGCGAGCGCGACGGGCTGCGCTCCGAGCTGGAGGCCACCAGCCAGACGCTGGAGCAGACGCAGGGCCAGCTCGCGGCCACCCGTGAGAATCTGGCGCGCGAGCAGCAGGCCCACGCCGGCAGCCGGCAGGCCGCGGCCAACGCCCAGGCGGCGCTGGAGTCGCAGCTCAACGAGGCGCGCAACCTGGGCGAGGACCTGGGCGAGCAGCTCACCCTCACCAAGCATGAGCTGGGCGCCACCGTCGCCGAGGTGACGCGGCTGTCCTCGCAGCTGGCGCAGGTGGAGAACGCCAAGGGCACCCTGGAGGAGCGGCTGCACGCGCTCACCGAGGAGTCGCAGCGCAAGGAAGAGCTGCTCCAGAACGACCTGGCCAGCAAGGGCAAGGAGCTGTCGGACACGCTCCGCAAGCTCACCCAGGTGACGCAGGAGAAGATGCGTCAGGCCGAGGTGCTCAACCGCGAGGTGGCCACCCGGACCGACCAGCTCAAGGCCCTGGAGGGCAAGCTCCAGCAGCAGGCCGCCGACTCGAAGCGCCAGGCCGACGCCCTGGGGCAGCAGATGGCCGGCCTCAACAACCAGCTGGAGCTGGGCAAGAAGGCCCTCGCCGACCGCGAGGAGCAGCTGCGCGCCGCAGGCGTCGCCCAGCAGAAGCTGACCGCCGAGCGCAACGAGCTGACCACCCACCTCCAGCAGACGGAGGCGAAGCTCCAGCAGCAGACGCAGCAGTCGGCCCAGGAGCGCGCGGAGGCCAAGCGCGTCGTGGACGATGTCGCCGCGAAGCTGGCCAAGGCCGAGCAGCGCATCGCCCAGCTCACCCAGGAGGCCCAGGCCCGCGCCAACGAGGCGGAGGCCAAGGCCAAGGACCTGCAGGGACAGCTCGCCACCCGGACGAAGAAGATCCAGGACCTGGAGCTGGCCGTGGAGAACGCCCAGGGCGCGAAGACGCGCCTGGAGAAGGAGCTCAACGCCCGCGTGGCCACCGCCGAGGGCAAGGCCAACGAGACGGCGGCCCGGCTCGCCACCGCGCAGAAGGAGCGCAAGGACCTGGAGACCCGGCACCTCAAGGAGCTGGAGGACCTCTCGGCCAAGCAGAAGGCGGAGCTGGAGCGCCGCGAGGCCATCAAGGCCCAGGAAGTGGCCCGCCTGCAGCAGTCCGTGCAGGAGAAGAGCAAGGCGCTCAAGGTCGCCGAGCTGGAGCTGGCCCGCTTCAAGAGCAAGGCTCCCGCCGCCGCGGCCGCTCCGGCCGCCAAGACGGGCCGCCGCCAAGCCCGCCGCTACCGAAGAGGAGGACCTGGCCGCGAGGACGCAGCTCAACCAGGTCATCCCCGCCGCTGGCGCCAAGCCGGCCGCGAAGGCCGCCGCCAAGCCCGCCGCGAAGAAGGCCGCGGCTCCGGCCGCTGCCCCGCTGGGCGACGAGTCCGAGCCCACTGATCGCACTGTCATGATCCAGATCCCCACCGGCGTCGCCAAGGAAGACGACGACTGGACGGCCCTGGTCGACGAGCTGGACAAGTAGGCCCGTGGGGTCCGGGCGCCGGGGGCTCCCCCCTGGCGCCCTTCCCTTTTCGGGAACCCGGCGGCCCCGCCGGAAGCCCGGCGCTCCACCCCGGAAACGACTCACCCCGGAGCGCTTCCCGGCGGTGAGCCGAAAGCGGTCCAGGGTGAGGGGTGCTGCTTCCTGACTTCGTGAGGCGCCCCGGAATCCTGGGGGCCTCGGGGTCCACCCTGACATCCGTGCCCTACCCGGGCGCGGGCGTCACAGGGCGGCGCGCGCCTCTCGGACCAGTTCCTTGAAGTGCAGTGAGGCGACCACGTCGCGGAGCGAGGCCGCGCGGCCGTGGCTCTGCGCCTCCACCTGCGCGTTGTGCCACCGGACGCGGAGCGTGCGCACCGCGATGTACGTCAGCAGGAGCGGGAAGCCGCCCGGCATCAGGACCACCGCCACCGCCATCGCCATCTTCAACCACGCCCACACCATGACCGCGACCTCTTCGCTTCGTGAGTTGCGGACGGGTAGATGCACGACGTGTGCCCACGGTGCGCAAATAATTTCCCTGCGTGGTTCCGCCGGGTTGCAGGGCAGAGAGGCAGGTTGCCCACGAAAAGGGGCGCGAAACCCTGGCATTTTTGCCGCAGTCCCCCGGGAGGGGTCGGTTAAGTTTCCCGGGTGAGCACCCCTTCGACGGTAGAGACGCGCGCGTTCACCAGCGTGGCGGACGCGGAGCAGGCCCTGGAGCAGGTGGGCTACCTGTCCTCCCCCGAAATCGCCACGGCGGCCTTCCTGGCGGACCGGATGGACAAGCCCATCCTGGTGGAGGGCCCCGCCGGCGTGGGCAAGACGGAGCTGGCCAAGGCGCTCGCCCAGGCGCTGGGCCGCGAGTTCATCCGACTCCAGTGCTACGAGGGCCTGGACGAGGCCAAGGCGCTGTACGAGTGGGAGTACGCCAAGCAGCTGCTCTACACCCAGCTGCTCAAGGACAAGATTGGCGACATGGTGCAGGGCGCCACCACGCTGGCCCAGGCCGCGGACCAGCTGGCCACCGGCGACGCGGTGTTTTTCTCCGAGCGCTTCCTCTTGCCCCGCCCCATCCTCCGGGCCCTGCTGTGCGAGCGCCCCGCCCTGCTGCTGGTGGACGAAATCGACAAGGCGGACCCGGAGTTCGAGGCCTTCCTCCTGGAGGTGCTGTCGGACAACGCCGTCACCATCCCCGAGCTGGGCAACTTCCGCGCGAAGCACATCCCCCGCGTGCTGCTCACCTCCAACAACGCCCGGGAGCTGTCGGACGCGCTCAAGCGCCGCTGCCTGCACCTGCACATCGACTTCCCGGACCGCGAGCGCGAGCTGCGCATCGTCAAGTCGCGCCTGCCCGGCGTGCCCCAGGTGCTGGCCGAGCAGGTGGTGGAGGCCGTGGCCGCCATCCGCACCCTCGACTTGAAGAAGGCGCCCTCCATCAGCGAGACGCTGGACTGGGCACAGAGCCTCGCGCTGCTGAACGCGGAGCAGCTCACCTCGGACCTGGTGGCCTCCACGCTCAACCTCGTCCTCAAGTACGAGGGCGACATCGAGAAGGCGAAGGCCAACCTCTCGCAGATCGCCCAGGCGTGAGGCGCCCGGCGCGCCCCGGGACACCCCGCCCGTGCTGCTGAAGGAACGCTTTCAAATCAACCGGCCGCTCGAGGAGCTGGAGCTCAACCTCGTGCGCGCCGTCCTCGCCCGCCCCGCCCTGCTGGACGCGCGCGAGGAGGCCGTGCTCCGCACCGCGCTGTCGCTGGCGCGCCTCTACAAGGTGCAGCACGGCGGGCTGGACGTGGGCGTGGGCGCCCTGCTCACCCCCTTCCGCGAGGAGGTGGAGCGGCGCCTGTCGCCCATCCTCGGCGGCCTG
>JBKGHK010000561.1:0-6757 GCA_046520375.1 Pyxidicoccus sp. 3LFB2 | reverse complement strand
CCTCGGCGGGCGTGCCGGACGCCACCACCCGGCCGCCCTCGTCGCCCGCGCCGGGGCCCATGTCGATGACCCAGTCGCTCGCGGCAATCACCCGCATGTCGTGCTCGACGAGGATGACGGTGTTGCCCGCCTCGACGAGCCCATCCAGCTGCGTCATCAGCTTGTCCACGTCGGCGGGGTGCAGGCCGGTGGTGGGCTCGTCCAGGATGTAGAGCGTGTTGCCGCGCTGCACCCGCTGCAGCTCCGTGGCGAGCTTGATGCGCTGGGCCTCGCCTCCGGAGAGCTCGGTGGCGGGCTGGCCCAGGCGCAGATAGCCCAGGCCCACCTCCCGCAGCACGCCGAGCGAGCGCAGCACCTGGGGCTCCTCCGCGAAGAACGCGTGGGCCGCGTCGACCGTCATCCCCAGCACCTCGGCGATGTTCTTTCCCCGGTACTGAATCTCCAGCGTCTTGGCGTTGTACCGGGCGCCGTGACAGGCGGGGCATGGCGCATAGACGCTGGGCAGGAAGAGCAGCTCGACGCTGACGAAGCCCTCGCCCTCGCACGTCTCACAGCGGCCCTTGGCGACGTTGAAGGAGAAGCGCCCCACGTCATAGCGCCGTGCCTTCGCCGCTGGCGTCGAGGCGAAGAGCTTGCGCACGCTGTCGAAGAGCCCCGTGTACGTCGCGAGGTTGGAGCGGGGCGTGCGGCCAATCGGCTTCTGGTCGACGCGCACCAGGCGCTTGAGGCCCTCCATTCCCTCAGCGATGCGGCCGCCCGTGGTGAGCACGACGGAGCGCTCCAGCTCCTCGCCCTCCTCCTCGTCCAGCGGAGGCTCATGGCCGAGCTGCTCGGCGACGAGCTCCACCAGGACCTGGCTGACGAGGCTCGACTTGCCCGAGCCGGAGACGCCCGTCACCGTGGTGAAGACGCCCAGGGGGAACTTCACGTCCAGCCCGTGCAGGTTGTTGCGCGTGACGCCTTCCAGGCGCAGCCAGCCCCGGGGCTTTCGCGGGGTGCGGTGCAGCCGCGTCTCGGCGCCGAAGAGGTAGCGCCGCGTCTGGGAGGTCTCCACCGCTTCGAGCCCTTCGAGCGGGCCGCTGTAGAGGATGCGCCCGCCCTTCTCCCCCGCGGCCGGGCCGACATCGACCACCCAGTCCGCGTGCCGGATGACGTCCACCTCGTGCTCCACCACGAACAGCGAGTTGCCCGAGCCCTTGAGCTGGTCCAACGCCTTCAGCAGCGACTCGGTGTCCGCGGGGTGGAGGCCGGCGGAGGGCTCGTCCAGCACGTACACCACGCCGAAGAGGTTGGAGCGCACCTGGGTGGCGAGCCGCAGGCGCTGCAGCTCTCCGGGTGAGAGTGTGGGCGTGCTGCGCTCCAGTGAGAGGTAGCCCAGCCCCAGCTCCGTCAGCACGCTGATGCGGGCCAGCAAATCCTTCGCGATGCGCGCGGCGACCAGCGCCTTCTCGGGGTGCTCCCGGGCCAGCTTCGCCGCGCCGGGCGCCGTGCCGTCGGCGGCGGGCCGGAGAATCTCCGCGACGCGCTTCAGCGGCAGCTGGGACAGCTCGCCGATGTCGAGGCCCGCGAAGGTGACGGACAGCGACTCGCGGCGCAGGCGCTTGCCCTCGCAGACGCGGCAGGCTCCGCTCACCATGTACTGCGACACGCGCTTCTTCATCAGCGCGCTCTGCGTCGTGGCGAAGGTCTGCAGCACGTACTTCCGGGCGCCGGTGAAGGTGCCCATGTAGCTGGGCGGTTCCTTGCGCTTGAGCGCGCGGCGCGTCTCCTCCGGAGTGAAGCCCGCGTAGACGGGGACGGTGGGCTGCTCGTCCGTGAAGAGAATCCACTCCCGGTCCTTCTTCGGCAGCTCACGCCAGGGGCGGTCCACGTCGTAGCCAAGCGTCACCAGGATGTCGCGCAGGTTCTGGCCGTGCCACGCGGGCGGCCAGGCGGCGACGGCGCGCTCGCGAATGGTCAGCGAGTCATCCGGCACCATGGACTGCTCGGTGACTTCGTAGACGCGGCCCAGCCCGTGGCAGTTGGGACAGGCCCCCGCCGGGGTGTTGGGGGAGAAGGCATCTGAGTCGAGGTGCGGCTGGTGGGGCGGATACGTCCCGGCGCGCGAGTACAGCAGGCGCAGGGAGTTGGCGATGGTGGTGACGCTGCCCACCGATGAGCGCGACGTGGGCGAGCCCCGGTGCTGCTGCAGGGCCACCGCCGGGGGCAGCCCGTCGATGGCGTCGACCTCCGGGACGCCGGCCTGGTCGATGAGCCGCCGGGCATACGGGGCCACGGACTCGAAGTACCGCCGCTGCGCCTCGGCGTAGAGCGTCCCGAAGGCCAGGGACGACTTGCCCGAGCCCGATACGCCGGTGAAGACGACCAGCGCGTCCCGGGGGATTTCGACATCCACGTTCTTGAGGTTGTGCTCCCGGGCGCCCCGGACGCGGACATAGCCGGTCCGCGTTTCGCTGGACGGCTCGGGGGTGTGAGGGTCGCGGAGTTTGCGCATTCGCACTGCCATTGAGGATGGTGCCGGCGGCGACGAAGGAACACCCTCCGTGCTTCTTCGCACGCCCTCCGGGCGGGCCAGCGTGGAGGTGCGCCCTTCGCTCTGATAGATGGGCGCGGCTGTCACCTCTCTCACCGGAGTTCCAACATGTCCCGGCTTTCTCGCCACGCGCTCGTGCTTGCCCTGCTGCTCACCTCCACCTCCGCCCTGGCCGGGGAGCAGTTCGTGAAGGCTCGGACGGTGCTCAACACGTGCGGCTATTTCAGCACCTCGCAGGCGGAGATCACCTTCTCCTACAAGAACCTGGACCTGCCCTGGGGCACCAGCGTGTTCCTCATCTACGGCTGGGGCGGCATGTCGGGCACCACCCCGTTCGCCTGGGCGCCGCAGCCGGTGACGGTGGAAGCCCCCGCGACGGCTCCGTACCACTGGGGTGTCACGGTGACGGGCGTCATCCGCGCGCGCTCCTCCACGCAGTACACGAACATCAACTACGTCTGGAAGGTCGTCCTCCCGGACGGCTCCGAGTTCTACGAGAAGGGCAATGGCTCCACGTACGGCTACTACTCCGCGGACTTCTCGCAGGTGGCCATGCCGTGCACCAACATCTCAGGGCAGTTCATCGGCACGCCGACGCCGCTGCCCATCACCACCGTCGTGAAGGACTGACGGTTCCTTCGGTTCCGGCGCCCGTCCTCCGGGGCGGGCGCCTCAGGAAATCCACCGGAGGAAGTCACACACCACATGGCCGTTGGGGCAATACACCTTCGTGGTCCCCGCGGTGCCCTGGTGGTTCTCGTTGAGGACGGTGATGACGCCGGAGCGCACATCCTCTCGCTCCGCCACGGTGATGACGTCTCCACGGTGGAGCTCATCGCACCAGGGGCAGGCCATGCCGGTCCCCGCCTTCGAGAGGAACTCCGCCGCCGTCGCTTCGCCCACGTTCAGGGCGACCTCGGCACCCTCGGGCCGACCGGGCTGTTTCAGCAAATCCATGAGGGCGAGCGCGCCCAGGTCGAAGTTGTCGCGCACGGGCTGCACCAGACGCACGAGGACCCTCTCCGCCTCGAAGATGAACTTCAGCGCCCCCTCGCTGGTGCGCATCGTCCACACTGGCACCACGCGCCGGGCCCGCTCCAGTCCCGGCTCGAGCTCGGCCGCGATGAGCTGGCGGGTCTTCTCGCGCACCGCGCGGACCTCCGCCCGGGTGAGCCGGAGAATCGGATGCGTGTACCCCGGCGCGGGCTTCACGACCCGCTCGTCCGAGGTGCGCGTGTCCTCGGAGAACCACCACATTCCGAGCGCCTGGCGGAAGTGGGGGATGGCGTCTCGCACCCTGCCGGCCTGGAGCAACGCCTCGGCCAATTGGACTCGCAAAGGGTCGTCGAAGCCCCGGGCACGGACGCGCTGCTCCAGCAGCTCCACGGTCGGCGTCCCGTCGAGGGTGACGTCCTCGCCCGCCAGCCAGCGCTGGCGTCGTGCCGCGTCCCCCTGCCCCGTCCGCTCCTGGAGCTCGGCGATGCGCTTGCGGATGCGAGGCGGGTCCTGGTGGTGCTCGACTGCCTGCTCCAGGAGCTCCAGCGCGTCCGCGTCCCGGCCCCGGCTCGCATACAGCTCGGCGATTCTCGCCCGGTAGTGGGCCACCGGCGCCGGGTCTCCCTTCTTCTCGTAAAGGTCGACGAAGCGCCAGAGCACCTCCTCGTCATCCGGGTCCAGCGTCAGCACCTTCAAGAGCAGTCGAAAGGCGTCGCCGTACGCCCCCGAGTCGACCAGCTCACGCGCCTGCTTGAGGGAGGTTTCACGGTCCATGGCGGAGTGCTGGCGAGCCTAGCCCACCCGCTGATACTCCCCGGGTGACTGGCCCCCATGCGCCTGATGGCGGATGCTGTGGGGCCGTGTCGGCATCCCGGCCGCTGAAAGAGGGGGTTCCCATTTTCCGGTGGTCGGGCGGTCTTCTCTGCAGAAGGAGTGCACCGCCGTGAGTTTCATTGCCCGGAAGGCCCGACCTGGAGGGGGCGCGCGCCATGGATGACGCGCAGCTGGGTCAGCTCTACGAGCGCTATGGCTTCCTCGTGCACCGCCGCTGCATGCAGCTGGTCCGCCGCCCCGAGGACGCCGAAGACGCGCTCCAGGAGACCTTCCTGCGGGTGAAGCGCTACGGCCCGCCACGCGACGGCGGGGCCACGCTCGCCTGGCTCTACACGGTGGCGGCCCGGTGCTGCTTCGACCTGATGGAGAAGCGCGGCCGTGAGCCCGTGGCCGAGGAGGCACAGCTCGCGGCCCTGGAGGAGCGCGGCGGAGGCTCCACCGAGGACGCGGACCGGCGCGCGCTGCTGGGCGCTGCGCTGCGCACGCTCGACGGCAAGACGCGCACCATTGGCGTGCTCCACTACCTGGACGGCTACACGCAGGAAGAGGTGGCCGAGCAGACGGGCTTCTCTCGGAAGACTGTCGGCAAGAAGCTCAAGACATTCGAGGACCGCATCCGCCAGATGTTCGGTGGGCGCGGCAACGAGGCCCCACGATGACCGCTCCCCTCCCCCCGTCTCCTCGCGGCCCCGAGTGCCCTCCCGCCGCCGTGCTCGAAGCCCTGTCGGTGGGTGAGCCCACGCCGGACGCGACGCGCGCCCACGTGAAGGCGTGTGCCGCGTGCGGCGCGCAGCTCGACGCGCTCACCACCGGCCGGGATGCCTTTCTCAAGGCACGCCCGACGGACCGCTTCCTGCGCCAACTGGAGCGCCGCGAGGAGTCCTCGGCTCGCGCCCCGTCACCCTGGCGCCGACTGTTTCCGGTGCTTGCCGCCGTGGTGCCCGCGTTGGTGCTGGTGCTCGTGGCCGGCCCTCGCCTGCTCCAGGACGACGGCGGTGTCACCTGGAAGGGCGATGCCTTCCGCGTGGTGGCAGCACGTGCTGGCGCGGAGCCTGCTCCGCTGGCCCAGGACGGCACGGTGAAGGCCGGAGACCGGCTGCGCTTTGCCTACGAGGCGCCCGAGGCAGGGCACCTGCTGGTGCTGGAGCTGGACGGCCGGGGTGGCGCGAGCGTCTTCCACCCCTTTGACGGCACGACGTCCGCCCCGCTTCCCGCCGGCCAGCGCGACTTCCTGCCCGGCAGCGTGGAGCTGGACGACGCGCCGGGCACGGAGTGGCTCTTCGCTGTCTTCTCCCCGCGTCCGCTGCAGGCGGCTCCACTGCTGACTCAACTCCGTGAGCAGGCGGGCCGCGCCGAGCCCACCCTCACCTGCGATGGTTGCCGCGTCTCCGCGCTGCGCCTGCGCAAGGCGCCCTGACCATGCGGTGGTTGTCCTTGCTGCTCAGCACTGCGCTTGGGCGAGGCGTCCTGCCTCTGCGGCGGTTGTCCCTGTTGCTCTGCGCAGCGCTTGAGCGAGGCGTCCTGTCCATGCCGTGGTGGTCCTTGGCGCCCCGAGCTTCACTTGGGCGAGGCGCCGGACTCCTCCGGTGGCCATCCCCGCGGCTCCGCGCTGCGCCTGCTCAAGGCGCCCGGACCCTGCGCGGATTGCCCCTGCTGCTCCTCGTCCTGTGGCCATCGCTGGCGCCGGCGGAGACCGTGCGCCTGCTCGTGTCCATCGGCGCCAACGTGGGGGACCCGGACGACGCGGTGCTGCGCTTCGCGGATGACGACGCCGCCCGGGTGCGCCAGCTCTTCGTCGAGCTGGGCGGTGTGCGTGCGGACCGCGCGTCCGTGCTGGTGGACCCCGCTGCACAGGACGTGCGCCAGAAGCTCGCCGAAGTCGCGGGCCGCATCGCCGAGCTTCGCGGCGAGGGGCATGACCCCGTGCTGGTCGTCTATGTCTCCTCCCACGCGAAGGCCGGGATGCTGCACCTGGCCGGCACGCACCTGCCGCTCACCGAGCTGCGCGACTCCGCTCGGAAGGCCGGCGCGCGCCTCACCGTCGTGGTGGTGGACGCGTGCGAGAGCGGCACCCTCGCCCAGAAGAAGGGCGGTCGCGCCGCCCCCGCCTACGACGTCGCGCTGGAGAAGCTGCCGCTGCACGGCCAGGTGGTCATCTCGTCGAGCGGCCCCGCGGAGCTGAGCGAGGAGTGGGACTCGCTCCAGGGCTCGCTCTTCACGCACCACCTGCTCACCGGCCTGCGTGGCGACGCGGACGCGGACTCGGACGGCAAGGTGTCCCTCTCCGAGGCCTACACCTATTCCTACCGTCGCACCGTGGCGGGCGCGGCCGGCGCGGGACAGCACCCCGCCTACGCGCTGGAGCTGGCCGGCACGGGCGAGCTGGTGATGACG
>JBKGHK010000560.1:0-6766 GCA_046520375.1 Pyxidicoccus sp. 3LFB2 | reverse complement strand
GTCTCACGCCGGACCTTCCCTGCGGAATGAACGTTTCTTCCTCGCCCGGCCTCCTCTGGCGGGAGGAGGGCTCCACCGAGTCCCACGCAGGGCCTTCCCCGTCGGAAGGAACGTTCATTCCGCGCCCGGCCTCCTCTGGCGGAAGGGGGCTCCACCGGGTCCCACGCCGGGCCTCACCCTGGAAGGAACGTTCGTTCCACCCTCCTGCTGGCGGAAGGGGGCTCTATCGGGTCCCACGCCAAGCCTCACCCTGGAAGGAACGTTCGTTCCACCCTCCTGCTGGTGGAGGGAGGAGCTGCCGGGCCTCGCCCTGGAAGGAACGTTCATTCCACCCGGCGGAGACAGGGCCAGGCTGCAACGGCATCCCGTGTCGGCACCGCAGGGCGGCGTCATCATGGTGGCCTCTTCCGTGCTGGACGGCGGCCGGGGGCAGGCGCCCGGTGTGCAGTCGACTCCGTGGGTCGAGGCCGCGTCATGATTCCGTCCTCGGTGCTCCTGGGAGGGCTGCGTGCCGCGCTGGCTCCCTCCGCGCTGCGCTTCCGCCGGGCCCTGCACGACCCAGAGGCAGCGCAGGCGGAGTGCCTTGCCCGGGTGCTGCGCGCTGCTTCGGGAAGCCAGCAGGCCGCGCGCATCCCGGGCTTCGACCGGGTGCGCACCGCGCGGGACTTCCAGGACGCCGTGCCGATGGTGACCCCGGACGGCGTCGCACCCGACGTGGAGCGAATCGCGGCGGGCGAGGCCCGGGTGCTCACCCGTGAGCCGGTGACCCGCTTCGAGCCGTCGGGCGGTTCCTCCGGCGCCAGCAAGCTCGTGCCCGTCACGCAGGGCCTGCTGAACGAGTTCCAGCGCGCCCTGTCACCCATGCTGTTCGAGCTGCTCCACCAGCGGCCCGTGCTCCGAACCGGGCCGAGTTACTGGTCCATCTCCCCCATGGGCCGCAAGCAGGGGCGCACGGCGGGTGGGCTCCCGGTGGGAAGCGTGGAGGACAGCGCCTACTTCTCGCGCGCGCTGCGGCCCCTGCTCTCGCGGGTGTTCGCGGTGCCAGGTGCCGTGGGCGCGCTGCCCGACGTGGAGCGCTGCCGCTACGTGACGCTGTGGCACCTCGTCGCGAGCGGGGACCTCACGCTCCTCAGCGTGTGGAACCCGAGCTTCCTCACCCTGCTCATGGACGCGCTGGAGCAGCACGGAGAGCGACTGGCCGAAGACCTGGAGCGTGGCCTCTGCCGGCCACCCGTCCCGCGTGAATGCCAGGCGGGGCGAGCAAACCTGGAGCAACCGCGCCCTCTTGGAGAAGGCAGGGCCGTGTGGGCGGACGTGGAGCGAGGCGCCCACGGAGCACGGGGCCCGGAGTCTCCCACCGGTACCTCGGCCCGCCCTGGAATGCCGCTGGCGCAGGCAAACCAACAGGCCCTCCATCTGGCCGACGAAGACGCCGTACGCGCGGTCCTCGCCAGCATGCGCTTCATCCCGCGTCCGGAGCGCGCCGCCGCGCTCCGCTCCGCCCTGCGCCACGGCCTCCAGGCGCGCGCCCTGTGGCCCCGGCTGTCGCTGCTCAGCATGTGGACGGATGCGCAGGCCGCGCACGCGGTGCCCGCCGCGTGCCGCCGCTTCGCGGGCGTGGAGGTCCAGGGCAAGGGGCTGCTGGCCACGGAGGGCGTCGTCACCGTGCCCCTCTTCGACGCCCCCGCGCCCGTGCTCGCCGTCCGCAGCCACTTCTTCGAGTTCCTCGACACCGAGCGCCCCGACACGCGCCCGCGCCTGGCACACGAGCTGGAGCGGGGCCACACGTACACGGTGCTCCTGTCCACCTCCGGAGGGCTGCTGCGCTACCGCCTGGGAGACCTCGTGCGTGTGGAGGGCTTCCGGCACACCACGCCCTGCCTGCGCTTCCTCGGCCGCGCGGACGCCGTCTGCGACCTCGTGGGAGAGAAGCTCGCCGCCACGCGCGTGGCCGCGGTGCTGGACGCCACGCTGCCGTCCCTCTTCGGCGGCGCCCGCCCCGCCTTCGCCATGCTCGCCCCCGAGTGGCCCGAGGCACCGGAGCCTCCCGCCTACCGCCTCTTCCTCGAGACCTCCGCCCCCGACGCGCGCCTCACCGAGGCCGCCACCGCCGTGGAGCGCGCCCTCCGCGAGGGCCACCACTACCGCTATGCACGCGAGCTGGGCCAGCTCGGCCCCGTGCGCGCCATGCGCGTCTCCGAGGGCGCCCGGCGCTACGAGTCGCGCTGCATCGCGCTCGGCCAGCGTGCCGGCGACATCAAGCCCATGGACCTGCACCGCCAGCCCGGCTGGTCCGCCCACTTCTCCGGAGCCGCCGCGTGAGACAGCCCCTGCACCTGCAACCCTCGGACGCCCACCCCACGCCCAACGTGGACCTGGAGGCCGAGGCCGACCTCGCCCGCTGTGGCGCGCTGAAGGACTACTGGTACGTGGCCTGCCTCTCCACGGAGCTCAAGGCCGGCCAGCCCCTGGCACGCACCCTCTTCGGCACGGGCGTGGTCCTCTTCCGCGATGAGCACGGCCAGCCCACCGCGCTGCGAGACAGGTGCTTGCACCGCAACGCGCGGCTGTCGCGCGGGGCCGTGTTCGGCGGGCGGCTGGGCTGCCCGTACCACGGCTGGGTCTACGACGCGTCCGGCGCGGTGGTGGAGGTGCCCTCGCTGGGCCCCACGCAGCGAAGCGAGTTGCTGGACGCGGACACCTGCGCCCGCGAGGGGCTCCAGCCCGAGCCCTGCAAGCTGGGCCAGCTCCAGCGCTTCCCCACGGTGGAGCAGGACGGGCTCGTCTATGTCTTCATGGGCGGCCCCGACGCCTCGCGCGCCCGGGCCGCGCCCTTCCGCGTCCCCCATTGGGGACAGCCCGGGTGGACCGTCTACTTCATGGTGACGCGCTTCCCGAACGGGGTGACGAACCTCGTCGAGAACTTCATGGACGTGCCGCACACGCTCTTCGTGCACCCGGGCTGGTTCCGCAAGCCGGCACGCAAGCGCGTGCCGGCCACGGTGCACCGCACGGCGGGCAGCGTGCTGGTGACGTACAAGCAGGAGCAGGACACCGTCACCGGCCTGGGTCGCCTCTTCAACCCGGGCGGGCGCCCGCTGCTCCACACGGACAACTACTACGTCCCCAACGTCACCCGCGTGGACTACCTGTGGGGCGAGCACGGCTTCACCATCAACTCGCAGTGCACGCCCATCGGCCCCACCGACAGCCTCGTCTACACGGCCATCAGCTACCGGCTCCCGGTGGATGTGCCGGGGGCGCTGGTGGCGCGGGCACTGAAGCCGCTGGTGCGCTGGTACACCCGCCAGGTCATCCAGCAGGACGTGGTCATCATGGGCATCCAGCGTGAGGCGCTGCTCGACGGGCCCGGAGGCGGCGTCTACGCCGGCACGGAGGCGGACCTGCACCACGCGGACATCGAGGCATACCGCCGCTGGCTGCGCGAGGGAGGCCACGGCGCGGGCCCCGAGGAGGCCCAGCGCGACATGGCCTTCTGGATATGAGCGACCCCAATCCCTTTCATGGGAAAAGCTGGGGGCCAGGCCCCACACATGGGCCAGCCGCGGAGCCCGATAACGTAAATGTTGATTACGAAGTGAGGGCCTCAGTCCTCGGGTGAACGCCCCCAGGAGGTCACAAGACACTTTGAAACAGAAAACACGCACTGGGGGTTTGTGTTTTGTATTCCAACTGTGTCACGAATAGCGGGCCTTTCTCCCCTGGAGGTATTTCGTTGGCTATTCGAGTCTTGAAGAAGTTTGGTGCGGCATGGCTGGGCCTGGCGCTGACCGCATGCGGCACGGTGGACCCGGCGGCGGGTGACGAAGCGCAGAACGGGCAGGAGAAGGCCGGCGAGGACATCCAGGCTTCGCTGGGCACTCTGGGCAAGGCGGGCGTCGCGGGTGTGCACCCCGACGGAATCCCCTCCACGATTCGCGGTGAGCTCGGTGTGGTGGACCGCCCGGTGTCGGGCATGGCCATCGGCCAGGCGGCGGTCTCGGCCGCTCCGGCGCTGGCGGCGGTGTCGCCCGTGTTCCGCCTGAACCCCGAGGACCTGTACCTGCGCAGCGCGCGCACGGACGAGCAGGGCAACCAGCACCTGCGCTACCTGCAGACGAAGAACGGCCTCGAGGTCGTCAACGGCGAGCTGCTCGTGCACGTGCGCCCCAACGGCACGGTGTACCTGGCCAACGGCTCCGCCCGTGACGGCGTGAACCTGCCCGCGAAGGCCACCGTGGCCGCCAGCGCGGCGGCGCAGGCCGCGGTCCGGGCCACGGCCGGCACCGGCATCACCGCCAATGGCACCCCGCGCCTGGTGTACGTGCGCGACGAGGCGGAGAAGCTGCACCTGGCCTGGGAGGTCCGCGTGACGGGCCTGCAGCCCGAGGGCATGCCCCTGGTGGACCTGGTGTACGTGAACGCGCGCGGCGGTGAGCTCGTCGCCCGGCACCCGAAAATCCACTCGGCGCTCAACCGCCGCGTGTACACGGCCAACAACGGCCAGAGCACGCCGGGCACCCTGCGCCGCAGCGAGGGCCAGGCCCCCGTGGGCGACGCCCATGTCGACATCAACTACGACATGCTGGGCTTCACCTACAACTGCTACAAGACGCTGTTCAACCGCGACTCGTACGACAACGCGGGCATCACCCTCACCAGCACCGTGCACTTCGGCAGCAACTACGTGAACGCCTACTGGGACGGCACCCAGATGGTGTACGGCGACGGCGACGGGGTGAACTCCGGCCAGCTGGGCCGCGACGCCGACGTGACGGTGCACGAGCTGACGCACGCGGTGACGGAGCGTGAGTCCAACCTCACGTACTCCGGCCAGTCCGGCGGCCTGAACGAGGCCATGTCCGACACCTTCGCGGCCATCTGCGAGAGCTGGCAGTCGGGCACCTGGAGCACCGCGACGGACATCTGGGCGGTCGGCGAGGACATCTGGACGCCGGGCACCGCGGGCGACGCGCTCCGCTACATGGACGACCCGGTGAAGGACGGCGTGTCCAAGGACTGGGCGCCCAACGTGACGTCGGGCACCGACGTGCACTACAGCTCGGGCGTGCCCAACCTGGCCTTCGCCCTGCTGTCCAAGGGTGGCCTGCACCCGCGCGGCCGCTCCACCATCAACGTGCCGGCCATCGGCGTCGAGAAGGCCGGGCGCATCTGGTACAAGGCCAACACCGACCTCTTCACGGCCTCCACCAACTTCGCGCAGGCGAAGACGTGGACCATCCAGGCGGCCGTGGACCTGGGCTACGACGTGGCCACGCAGAACGCCGTGAAGGCCGCGTGGGAAGCGGTGGGCGTGGGCGTCACCCTCCCGCCGCCGACCTCCACCCCGCTGACCAACAACGTCCCGGTGTCCAACCTCTCCGACAGCGCGGGCGGTCTGAAGTACTACACGCTGGCCGTGCCCTCGGGCGCCACCAGCCTGAAGTTCAGCATCGCCGGTGGCACGGGTGACGCGGACCTGTACGTGCGCTTCGGCGCCGCGCCGGACTCCGCCACGTACGACTGCCGCCCCTACCAGGGTGGCAACGCCGAGACGTGCACCATCACCAACATCCAGGCGGGCACCTACCACGTCATGCTCAACGCGTACTCGGCCTACTCCGGCGTGACGCTGACGGGCGTGTACACCACCGGTACGCCGCCCCCGACGGGCAACGTGCTGACGCGCGGCGTGCCCAAGACGGGCCTGTCCGGCGCCGCGGGCTCCGTGTCCGCGAACTACACCCTGGCCGTGCCGGCCAACACCGCGTCCACCATCTCCATCAGCGGTGGCACGGGCGACGCGGACCTGTACGTGCGCTTCAACTCCGCGCCGACCACCTCCACGTACGACTGCCGCCCGTACCGCTCGGGCAACGCCGAGTCGTGCTCGCTGGCCGCGAAGACCACGGCGGGCACGTACTACGTGAACATCCGCGGCTACACGGCCTACTCGGGCGTGTCGCTGCTGGGCAACTACTAGCCTTCGCACGCTAGATGAAGCACCGGCACCCGGGGGCCTCACGGCCGCCCGGGTGCTGTCGTTTCAGGGGCGCGCGGGCGCTGCCCCCGGAGCAGCCGGGAGTGTCCGGCGGCCCTGCAGCGCCACGCCCACGGCGGCGATGATGAGCCCGAGGAAGAAGTACCAGGGGCCGCCTGCCTCCGTGACGCTGCCCCCGGCCCCACTCGCATAGCCGCGGTTCTCGATGATGTGCGAGAGCGCCCAGAGCCCCAGCGGCGCCAGCACCGCCAGCGGCGCCACCCGCTCCAGCACCGGGTGCCCGGGCCCCTTCCACGCGAGCAGGGCCAGCAGCGCGAGCAGCCCGAGCGCGGGCAGTCCCTGGCCGTAGTTCCACGCGTTGGTGTCACCGCCGAAGGTGCTGCCGGGCACCCACTCCCGCGTGGTGACGGTGCGCTCCATCAGGTCGCCCCCGGAGTTGTAGTACGTGCTGGAGGACGAGCTGCTGTGGCTGTAGCCGGAGGTCCGGTACTGGTTGTCCCAGTCCTCGGCCATGCACATGGCGGCGAAGCACACGCCCACCACCGCGACGCGCCGGCCCCAGCCGCGCCACAGCAGCCCCGGCTCGAAGGGGCCCAGCTCCCCGCGCTCCGCCGCGTCCCGCAGGAAGACGACGGTGGCCGCCACCCACAGCAGGAACGACGGCGTGAAGCTGGCGATGGACACGGCCACCAGCAGGAAGACGGCGGCTGCGATGGCGCCCAGCGTGGGGCGGCGCGGTGGAGAAGGCCAGCTCCGCGTCCTTCC
>JBKGHK010000055.1:0-25444 GCA_046520375.1 Pyxidicoccus sp. 3LFB2 | reverse complement strand
CTCGCTGTGCCCTGCGCGGCTCCGCCCTGCGTCGTTCCGGCCTGGGTGGGCTCGCTGGTGCCCTGCGCTGCCCCGCCCTGAGTCCCGCCTGTCTCCTGGGCCCGGGCCTCCTGGTGGGGGAGCAGCATCACCCCAGCGGCCATGCACGCAGCCACCCACCGATTCCACGCAGCGGGCGACATCCCGAACGCGACTGGGTTGGCCTTTCCACGACGGTGCAGCATTCGCACGAAACCCTCCTGGTGAGCGTGGTACAGCCTCCCGGCCATACCTGGATATCGTGAGAACCTAGCATACCGTGTGCGCAAACCTGTCAGGAATCAGGAGGCGGCTCCGGGGCATGGAGGACCTGCGGATCTCTTCCCTGCCCCGGTTCCCCTCGCGTCAGGCGCGCTTCTCCCTGCGCTACGGGTGCGCCCCATCCATGGACAGCATGCTGACGTAGCCGCCGTCCAACGGCGCATCGAGTCGGTAGCCCGTGTCGAGCACGAGCCGGATGCGCCCACGCTTGCCGTTGGTGCCCTCCGTCAGCTCCAGTCGGAACCCGTGCCCGGGCTCGTGGTTGACGGTGGCCGTGCCGAAGAGCGTGGCCGTGCCCCCCGACAGGCCAAAGGCCTGCAGCTGGACGGTGTGCAGCGTCAGCCGGAGGTCGTGGTCAAAGAAGGTGAAGTGGCCCAGCAGCTGGGAGGCGCCCGGAGCGGCCTGCACCTCTACGCTGAAGCTGGCCTTCCTCCGCGTGGGACCCACCCAGCCCGTGCCCGTCACCAGCCCGGAGGAATTCACCACCGTGAAGGTGCGCGTGACGGTGGTGGCATTGCCCAGCCCGTCCCTGGCGGTGACGACGAGGGTGTGCTCCCCCGGCATCAGCCCGACGACGTCTTCACCCGACGTAACGGGCGCGCCGTCGAGCGTGGCCGTCAGCTCCGCGACGCCGCTCCACGCGTCCTCGGCGCTGAACGCGATGCGCTGCGTGCCGTAGGGGTAGGTCTCCAGGCCGGGCGAGGCGACCGAGATGGCCGGAGGGTCCGCATCCACGCGCACCAGCGCGGAGAATTCCTCTCCGAAGTCCCCACCGCGCGCGTCCGCCTTCGTCATCCTCAGCCGCAGGGGGTACAGGCCGCTCACCGCGGGAGCCACCAGCGGAACGTCGAACGTCCGGGTGTCTCCCGGGTGCAGGATGTCCGTCTCGCCGATGGAGCTGCGCTCGGGCGCGGAGAACTCCGCCTGTCCCTCCAGGACGCGCAACTGCCACACGGTGTAGGGCACGTACGCGCCATTCGTCCAGCGGCGGCCCCAGTTCCACGTCATGCCCTCGTTCTGGAACGTCACCGACGCGCTGAGCGCCTGGCCGGGGCCGACCAGGGCCGGCACGTTGCCCGCCACGAGCTTCGAGGCGAGGCGCGGCTTGGGGACGATGTCGAAGTAGCGGCAGACGGCCTCGTACATGCCCCAGGCCGAGGTCGCCTGGAAGATGGGGTCCTGGAGGAAGAGGTTGTCCGGGTACCACTTCCAGCTGTCATGGAAGGCCAGCTCGATGAGCGCCGCCGGCATCTGCGCCTCGCGAATCTCTCCGAAGTTGGCGGTCTTCACCCCACGGTCATTCCACCGGCTGTAGCCGCCGTAGTCGAAGGGCGACGGATAGGGCGCGTAGTAGGGCCACTCGGGGACGCCACCGGCCGGGTACGGATTCACATAGGCCTGGCGGCCGTAGCTGTCGTCGAAGTACTCGCGAATGGACTTCACCGCGCCCTCGTTCAGCAAGCCAGCGAAGCGCTTCGCGTCCGGCTCCAGGTGGGGATACTTCGCCGTGTACCAGTAGGTCTCCGTGCCCCGGGCCGCGCCCTCCGGGAAGGCGTTGGTGTGGAGGCTGATGGAGAGGTCCGCCCCGACGTGGTTCGCGAAGTACGGACGGGCCCGGATGTCCTTGTCGCGCTGGTCGGCCAGGGTCGGCTCATCCCAGACCCAGCGGGGAGCGCCCTGCTCCTCGAGGTGATACTTCGCGGCGACCTGCTTCTTCGGCAGCGGGAAGGCCGCGTTCGGATAGCCGAAGCGGTTGTAGTCGTAGAGGCCCGCGCCGTCGGAGAGCTCGCGCGTGACGAACACCTGCGCGCCGGAGGACTCCAGGTACTCCTTCATGAAGCGCATCACGTGGACGGTGATGTCGTCCTCGTAGATGGAGCCCCACTGGAAGCCACGGTTCCAGAAGTACTCGTCGCTGGGGGTGTACGTGCTGCCCGTCCAGTCGGGCGGCAGCCCCGTCGCGGGGTTGGGGCCGGTGAAGGTGCGCTGCGCACGGAACCAGCGCCGGGAGGTGGCGTCCCAGTAGCTGCCGTGGCTGGGGTGCAGGGCAATCTTCCGGCCCTGGAGCTCCAGCGAGAGCGCATCCACGGGCGTCCGCGCGGGGGCGAGGCTGCGCGCCTGGGCGGCGGGGGGCTCCGAGGACGGCGGCAGGTACGTCCAGAGCGGCTGGCCCTCGACGAGGACCTCCAGCTCGCGAACCCCGGTGAAGAAGTCCAGGCCCGCGAACAGCTCCCGCGTCATCTCGTCCGCCTGCTCCTCACCGAGCCCCCGTGCGACGGCGTCGGAGCTGAGCTCCACCACGACCCGGGCGTCCTCCAACTGCACGCCCACCACCCGCGTGCCGGGGGGAAACGCGGAGCGCTCCGCGACGATGCGCTCCAGGTTTCGCTGCGGGTCCACCTGCGCGAGCGCCGGCACCGCCACCAACAAGACTGCACCTACCCACGGAATTCTCATGAGGTGTCCCAGGTCGAAGAAGAGTGACGTTTAGAGGAGGGCCCAGACTCACAGCCGCTGGAACGAGAAGTCATCCAGGTCGGCGGTGACGACGTTCGCGATGTAACTGTGAATCCAGATGCGGGCGGTGACGGCGTTGGCGGGAGCGGGCCTGTCGAGCTGGAAGGCTTTCCAGGCCGTGGTGCCCGCGGGCACCGTGAGGTTGCCCGTGGCCGCGCTGAGCTCCGCGCCCGAGGCGTCGTAGAAGCGCAGGTACACGCCCAGGCCGCTGCCGGAGACGAAGCGGCTCCAGAACGCCACACGGTAGCTCCTGCCCGGCTGCACGAAGAACGGCTCGCTCAACGCCGAGGAGCCCTGGCCCGACGTGGAGGTGTCCGTCACCCGCAGGCCCGCCGTGCCCGAGCGCGCCGCGGCCGCCGTGGCCACGCTCTGCCCCAGGTCCCCGGACATGCTCCACCCGGCCGTACCGGACTCGAAGCCCGGGTTGGCCAGCGGGAAGACGGGGGTGCGCTGCCACTCGAAGATGGAGGCGACGGCCGGGCGGGGCCGGGGCGGCAGCGCCGCGAAGACCAGGTCATCGAAGTCGGCCACCACCTGGTCGGCGGCGTAGGAGTGGAGCCACACCCGCACGGAGGCGGTGCCGGCCGGAGCATCCGCCCGCAGGGTGTACTCCCGCCAGCTGGACTCCGGGGGGAGCTGCTTCAGCGGAGCCCCGAGCCGCTGCTGGTTGGCGTCGAAGAACTGGAGATAGACGGCGGCGCCATTGCCCGAAAGCTGCCTCGCCCAGAACCGCACCTGGTACGTCCAGCCCGACTGTGCGGGGAACCGCGCCGAGGCCAGCGAGGAGCCCACCGTGGTGCTGGCGTCGCTCACCCGCAGCCCCTGCCCACCGCTGTGCGCGGCGGAGCCGGACGCGACGCTCATGCCATTGTCGCCATCTGTGTCCCACTGGCTCAGCCCATTCTCGAAGCCGCCATTGGGCAGCTCATGGGGCAGCGCGCCGAACTCGAAGTCATCGAAGTCCACCGTCAACACACCGTGCGAATAGGAGTGCAGCCAGAAGCGCGCCGTGGCGGAGCCGGCCGGCGCGGTGTCGCGGTGGAGCACCTGCTGCCAGTTGCTCCCGGAGGCGAGGCCGTGCGGGTAGGCCGCCAGCTCGCGGCCCGCCGCGTCGTAGAAGCGCAGATAGACGCCCATGCCCCCGCTGCCGCCGCTGAGGATGCGCTGCCAGTAGCGCACGCCGTACACCCCGCCCGCCTGCACGGGGAACGCGGGGGACAGCACGCTGGAGCCCAGCGTGGAGCTGCCATCCGTCACGCGCAGGCCCCTGCCACCGGTGCGGGCCGCGGAGGTGGACAGCACGCTCATGCCGCTGTCGCTCGCCTCCTGCGTCCAGCCCGTCCAGCCGCCCTCGAAGCCGGGGTTGGTGAAGCCCTCCGGGGCGAAGGTGTCAGCCGTGGTGTTGTCCCGCAGCACGGCCGGAGTGGCCTGGCCGCTGGAGAGGGCTGCCGCCCCCGTCAAACCCTGGAAGTGGTTGCCGGTGAGTGACACGCCGGTGCAGTCGGACGTCTCCAGCCGCACGCCGGAGCCAGCCCCCCCGAGGACGAAGACATTGTCCGCGAGCACGTGGCCTCCGCTGTTGTCCTTGGCGAAGAGGCCCGCGCCCGTGTCTGCCTGGATGCGGTTGTGGGCGAAGACCCAGCCCCGGTTCATGCCCCCGAGCCAGACCCCGGCCTTCGGTGACGTCACGTCGGAGTTGTAGACGACGTTGCGCGGTCCGTTCGGTCCGTGGGCGGTGTCCTCCGGCGGCGAGGCCCACATGCCGTAGCCATAGGCACCGTGGCCACGGTTGGCCTCCACGGTGACCTGCTCGAAGAGGTTCTCGTTCGTCCAGCCGGCGTGCCACTGCGCGTCGCTGTCGAAGAAGGTGCTGCGCCGCACCACGTTGCCCGCCGCCGACCACTGCACCAGCGGCGCGTGACGCATCTTGTACGTGGTGACGCCGTCCATCAGACAGTCATAGGCGTACTCGAAGCCGACATAGGCCGTGCCGCCATCGCCCTTGAACCACGCGTCATCGAAGACGCTGTCGCGAATCTCGCAGAACTTGCCGGGGTTGAAGTAGAGCGGGAAGCGGCCCGCCTTCTTCACGTGCACGTTCTTCGCCCAGCTTCCCCAGGACCAGGCGAAGAGGATGCCGCTGGTCCACACGTCGTTCGTCTGCTCCAGCGACAGGCTCTCCACGCCGTTGCCGGTGAGCGGCACCAGCTTCTGCACGTAGCTGCCGTCCGCCTTGGGGAAGTCGATGCGCAGCGGCTGGTTGAGCGTGACGACCTGGCCGCTGACGACCGTGGCCCTCACCTGGTAGCGGCGGAAGTTGGTGCTCGTGGTGCAGGCGTTGCGGACCTCCGCGTTCCACGCCGCCGTCGCCGGGGCGAAGATTTCCAGATAATCGCCGGCCACCACCGTGTGGCCGGGGGGCAGCGTCACCTGGGTGTCTCCGCGCAGGCCGCTCACGTCGAGCAGGAAGGTGCCGCCCGTGCGGCCCGCGCCGAGGAAGTTGATGGCGCTCAGGTGCCCCGAGCCGGGGATGGCGTTGGCGTCGCTCCGGTTCTCCAGCGTGACGGTGAGCGTCCGGGTGCGGACGACGCCTCCCGGGTACTCGGCCTCGGCCACGACTTGCCTGCCGGTGCCATGGCCCACCCTGGCGGCCAGCGAGGCGCCGTTGGTGCGCAGGGAGAACGACGCCCCCCAGTGGCCGCTGGAGCGCAGCTTCTGGTTGACGACCTGCCCGCCCACCTTGATGGTGAGGCGCTGGAGCTCCCTGGGGTCCGCGTGGATTTCCAGCCAGTGGTTGTTCGCCAGGGTCTGGTTGGAGATGCCGGGCGGAAGGAAGAAGGCGACGTCGTTGGACGGCGGAGCGAAGCGGAAGAGGAGCTTCGTCGTGCTCCGGCCCGCGCCGCGCAGCACCACGTTGGAGCGCCGGATGAACGCCGGCCGGTCCAGGTGGAAGGTGCCCGCCGGGAGGCTCACCACGCCTCCGCCCGCCTGCGCGCAGGCCTCCGCCGCGGCTTCGAGCGCAGCCGTGTCGTCGAGGCCGTCATTGGCCACGGCGCCATGGCTGGTGATGGCGGCGCACGCGGGCAGCGCGCCCGGAATGCCGCCTGGGACACCGGACCGCGTCCAGTCCGGATAGACGATGCCGTCGGGGCCGAGCACGTCGGCGGGATTCCACGTCTGGGCGAGCACGGGCGTGGACAGGCCCAGTGTGAGCGCCAGGACCAGGCGAAGGTGGCTTTTCATGCGGTGTCTCCCACAGTCGGTGTGGCCAGGGCCGGAGCGCGCCAGCCGGTGCCTGCGCGGCTACTACCGGCCAGGGAGCCACGAAAGCTACTGATTTCGGCTTTTGCGCTGAATCCGGCAATTGGACGCGGTGGCCAGACCCGGACCAGAGAGGCTCAGGCGACCTTCCAGCGACGAGTGAGCAGGCGGTACTTCTACATTCTGACTACGCACCCACACGCGTGGCGCCCGAGCTTCTTCGATTTCTGTATCAATCCCTATCAATTCCCGGATAAACGGCAGGTTGCTTATGCAATTACGTTACCGGAGAATTGACATGATTCAGTATCACCATCGCCTCCAGCGCCTGCTGTGGTTGCTGGTACTGGGCTTCGTGACAGGCTGTACGGAAGGCACACCTTCCATCGAGGAGAAGGGCGCCGTTCCGGCGGAGCTCGCGACCGAAATCAGCATCTTCGCCACGAGCGTCACGCCGTCCACCCTCGAGGACCCCGACACCGCCTCCGTCGAGCTGGGCGTGAAGTTCCGCGCCTCCGTCCCGGGCACCGTCGCGGGCATCCGCTTCTACAAGGGCAGCTCCGCGAACAGCGGGACGCACGTGGGGAGCCTCTGGAGCCGTTCCGGGCAGCGGCTCGCCTTCGCGACGTTCACCAACGAGACGGCCACCGGATGGCAGACGGTGCGCTTCGCCTCCCCCGTGAGCATCACCGCCAATACCACCTACGTCGCCTCGTACCTCGCACCGCGCGGCCGCTACTCCGCGACGAGCAACTTCTTCGCCAACCAGGGAGCGTCGAACGGCCCCCTGACGGCGCTGGCCTCCGGGGTGGATGGACAGAACGGCGTCTACCTCTACGGCACCGGCGGCTTCCCCACCCAGAGCTACCAGAGCACCAACTACTTCGTGGACGTGCTCTTCACCTCCACCGCCGATACGAGCCCTCCTTCCGCTCCGGGCGCGCTCACCGCCGCGGCCTCCACGCCGGGCAGCATCCAGCTCACCTGGACGGCGGCCACCGACAACATCGGCGTCACGGGCTACGTCATCTTCCGCAACGGCGCCGAGGTCACCTCCGTCTCGGGCTCGACGCTGGCCTACAAGGACCTCGGGCTCGCGGCGTCCACGCTCTATACGTACACGGTGAGGGCCCGGGACGCGGCTGGCAACGTCGGCCCCGCGTCCAACACGGCCTCGGCCACCACCTCCTCGGAGCCGCCGCCTGGTGGGCTGAGCCTGCCCCGCGTCCCCTGGGAGGGCGGGCCCTCCTTCTACGCGCGCTTCCCGGCCATGGCCGGCACGCCCTGGCCGACGGAGGACTTCTTCCCCATTGCCTACTGGGGTGCGTACGTCGACGAGGCGTGGCGGTTCATCGGGAACAGGGACCACGGCATCAACACGTTCCTGGAGACGTACGCCGGCAATGCCTCGTCGGCGGGCTGGATGCGGCAGTACGGCATCTGGAACCTCTCTGGCAGCACCTCGGGCAGCGAGGCCGTTGGCACGAGCTTCTATGACGAGACGGACATGTGGGCGGGCCCGGGGTGGGACCCGTGGACGGGCAACGTGGCCACCTACGACGTGTGCATCCCGGATGACCCGCGCCGCTGCGGCTTCACCATCTACAACGCCCTGTACCAGCAGGTGAACAACCCGAGCGCCTTCATCTACGCCAACGTCGGCAAGGGCGCGCTGATGTGGTGGTCGGACGAGCAGCGGTCCATCGGCCTCAACGGCGCGGACGGTCCGGACCCGCGGGCGAAGTGGCGCTTCGGCATGGTCACCGGAGACATCTACTTCTACACGGACGACAACATCGGCGCCGAGGCGGTCAACTGGTTCGGCATCCCTGCCGCCGAGGTGCGCCGCGCGTCGAACTACGGCGAAGTGCTGATGACGAACCTGCGGGCCGGCTCGTCCGATGGCAACAATGGCAGCCCACGCATTCCCCTGGGCGTCGTCATCGAGCTGGGCGGACAGGGCCAGGGCCGCGTCATCAATGCCAATCAGGTGGAGGGCGCGGTGTGGTCCACGCTCATCCACGAGGCGCGCGCCGTCGCGTACTTCTCGCACGTCTTCTCCAACAGCACCGCGAACCCGTCCACGGTGGATGTCATCAATGACACACGCGCGGCCTACCAGGCGACGCGGGACCGGGTGAAGAAGGTCAACGCCGAAATCAAGTCGCTGGCCCGGGTGCTCAACACGCAGTCCTACGTGTGGCAGTTCCATCCCAACCTGAGCACGATGCTCAAGTACCGCGACGGCGCCGCCTACGTCTTCGCCATGCAGAAGCGGCAGTTCACCAGCGGGACGTACACCTTCACGCTCCCCGCCGAGCTCCCCGCGAGCGGCACCATCGAGGTGATTGGAGAGGGCCGCACCATCCCCTACTCCGGTGGCCGCTTCACCGACTCCTTCGCCGCGGAGTACTCGCACCACAAGTACCGCATCCTGGACTGAAGGCCCTGACGTGAGCGCCCGCCCTACTCCGAGGGCGGGCGCTTCACGACACGGCATGCTGGACGCGGTGGTACCTTCCGGGGGGTTCCACTCCTCCGGCGAGGCGAGTCCCCGGTGTCCCTGTTCCTCCTGCTGGCCCTGCTCACCGCCGCCCCCGATGGGGCCACCGACACGTCCTGCGAGCCCGTGGACGGCTTTCCTGAGGAGAAAGGCGTCCCCTCCCAGCCCACGCTTGTTCGCTGGGCCCGGAGCCGCCTCGGCCCGGACGCCGCAGGCATCATCGGCGCGCTCGACTGGGAACAGCTCTCGTGGTCCGGCACGGAGGGACGCTATCTCGCGCCACCGCGCCCTCCTGTTGCCTGGAACCTCCGCCTGGCCGTGCCCGAGCCATTCCAGCTCACCGCGTCGCTCACCCTGGAGCCGGGCGCCTGCCTCACGCCGCGCCAGTACGGAGCGGATCCACCCACAGCCGACGAGGGAGTGCTGCACTTCGAAGGGCCCTGGCGGGTGGAGCTCCGGCTGTCCGCTGGCGCCAAGAGCGAGTCCCTCCTGCTCACCGGCGTCCCGCACCTCGCCGTCGCCTGGCGCCGCGAGGCCGGACGGCCCCAGGCGAGCCTCTTCGCCGAGCAGTCCTCGTGGCCCTTCCAGTTCGACCTGCCCATTGCCCAGGGGACGACCGAGCGCACCTGGAACACCCTGACGCGCCCGCGTCCCGCAATGGGCTGGCAGCAGCTCCTCCTCGCGCTGCTGGCTCGCGGCGACGTGCCAGCGCGCCAGCGTGCGGCCGCCGTGACGCTCCTCGCCACCGCGCGGCAGGACCTCGATGGGAGTGTCGAGAGCGCCCTGCGCTCCCTGCTGCTCACGAAGCGGCTCCGCCCGAAGGAGGCCGAGGCGCTGGACCTCGTGGCCCGGGCGCACGCGGAGAGGAGCAAAGGCCCCGCGCTCTTCACCGTGGACGGTGACGCGCCTCCGCGTCTCTGGGTGGACGGGCAGGAGGTCTCTGGCTGGGCGTCACGCACCGGGGGCTTCGAGGTCGGCACGTCGCTGCAGGGGTTCGTCCTCGTGCGGGCGGAGTGGCCCGGTGGAGAAACCCTGAGCTTCTGGGCCGCGCTGGGCCCAGGCGTCCGCCTCCACCTGGAGACGGGCCAGGGCCCCCGCCAGGAGTCCCCACCCGAGGGGGAGCGCTGCATCGCGGTGGAAGGGACCGACGCTCGCTGGTCCTGTGAGTATGGGTCCGTTCCGCGCCAGGGCCCGCTGGATTGCCCTTCGCCCGCGTACCTCCAGAGCGCCATCGCGCTCGAGTCCAAGCGCAAGAACGGAGCGGAAGCACACCTCTACTTCGTGCCCACCCTGCCCGGCCGCTACACCTTCCGCTGGCACGGCCCCCACATCGATGGACGCTGGACTCCCGGCTGCCCAGGTCCCTGACGAAGCCAGAGGCCTGCCACCCGGAGTGCGCCATGTCCCATGGAGTGCCACGGAGTCCTCCCGCGTCAGGCCCACTCGACAGGCACGTAGGGGACCGCCGCCTTCCTCAGCGTGCTCCGGTCCGCGGGGCCGACATCGGGCTTCACGTAGAGACGCAGGGCTCCGCTCCCGAAACCCGCGGCTCCGCGCAGGGCCCGTGCCAGGTCGTGGGTGTGCTCCGCGCGCTGCAGCCAGGCCTCCACCACGAACTCACCGGAGGGCCTCGCCACGAGCGACCACAGCTCCGGGGCCCGGGCCTCGAAGCGCTCCAGGCGCGTGGCGAGCGAGGAGTTGGCGCACAGGGCCACGTCTTTCGGGAACGCGGGGCTGACCTCCACCTGGGCCAGGTGAGGCAGGGCCTCCAGCCAGGTGAATATCTCGGGTGTCCGGGCCCAGAGCCCGTTGTCCGGACCGCGGCTGACCACTCCGACACGCTTCACCGGGAGCGGCCACTTGCACAGCTCCCGCACGAGCCGGGGCGGCACCCGAATCAGGGCCTTCAGGTGACGCAGGTTCGGGTGCATGAGCCATTCGAGCAGGTGCCGGGGCTCCGGGAGTTCGAGCGCGTCCAGGGCAATCTCCCGCACGGTGGCCCAGGCCTTGCCCGGTGGCTCCAACGGCCCCTGAGTTGGGAAGCGGGGGCTGACGAGGGCGGGGAAGCCGCGCTCGAAGCCGGACCAGTTGGGCGGGTCGGCATAGGGCCCGAGGGGGAACAGCCATGACGTCGCTTCTCACCAGCCCGTGGCATCCTCCTCGCCCGAGTTGGGACCGAGCTCCAACGCCATGTGCCGGCCCCGGGGCGCCCCCAGTTCCATCAGGCAGTCGGCCAGCACCAGCCTGGGGGTGTCGTCGTCCGGGCTCTCGTACACCCGAGCGAAGAGCGCTTCGAGCGTGGGCCTGAGGCGGGCCTCGGCGGTCTTCCGCTCGGAGAGCGCGCGCTCCAGGTCTTCACAGTGCGCAGCCGTGGCCGCATCCAGGGGCTTGGGCGGGCGACGGTCGTCGGAGGTCTTGAACCGCTCGATGTACCTGGGCAGGTTCATGGTCTCGTACACGGGGCTCATCCGCCGCCAGGGGCTGTTCTCTGGAGGCGTGAGCCGGGCGGTGAAGCGCGCGGAGAGGCGCTCGATGAGCGGGGCCAGGCGCTCCGCGCGGAGGCGGTCCCAGGCCTTGAACAGATACGCGAGCGACTCCTCCTCGCGATGGGACACGAAGGCGTCGAGGGCTCGCTCGAGGAGCTCCGCCGAAGTGGCTTTCACCGGGCCAGTGTAGCCTGCCCGGGCTCGGCCATGACTGGCGACGGAGCGTCCTGTGCGGCCTGCTCCACTGGTTCCAGCGCAGGCGTCTCCCCAGCGAGCAGGTTGCAGTGGAGGCGGCGGGAATCGAAGCCGCGCCGGACGGAAGGGTCAAGGCACTGCGCGACCGCCGATCTCCGGGAAGCGCTCATAGGCACGCAGGAGCGCGTCCAGGTGGGTTGGGTTGTCCAGGTCAAGCGGTGCATCCGTGAGCTGCACGACCCAGCCACCCGATGCCGTGCGCCGCGACCGAGAAAGCAGGTCCGCGTCGCGCGAGTGATCCGGGAACCCGATGGCCTGCGCGGCAGCAGCAGACCAGTAGTTCAGCCACCCGAGGTAGTAGGGAATCTCTGGTGCGCGAATCTGTTCTAGGAGTTTGAGGGCAGGCAGCCCCCGACGCGGGGACGGCGGCCCGTCCAGCGTGGGAGCTGTCTGATACGCGATGTCCAACGCAGCGTCATCCGGCGTCGCATGCCCCCAGAACGCGCAAGCGCCCTCCGCTACACGCTCCAGCAGTTCCCCTGCTGCCGCGATAACGGCCGCGTCTAGCGGCAACTCCGCATGGACGTCGAGCAGCGACTGACCGCTCGGGCCGAGGCGTCCCGATCTCCCCCTGCCCGAAACCGTCACGGGGTAGCTCTCGTCGCCATTGCACAGGAGCGGGAGCTTTCCGTGTGTTGTCGCATCAACGAGCCAGGCGTCGCGTTGCGGTAACTCGATGGGGCGCCCTCCTTTGCCTACTTCCCAATTCAGGCGCAAGCCGGGCAGCGCCCGTTCCATACCACGGACGGCAGAGAGTGTGCGGCCGTCATTGGCCACGAGCGCTGGCGCGTAGACGGTCAGATCGAGGCGTTTCCGAGTGGTCATCGTTTGCATCCTGTGACGACGACGTTGAGAAATCGGTCCGCTCGCAGCAACGCGTCTTTGTGCGCTTGGGTGCTCACCCCAATCACGTAGCCATATCCGCATGTCGCCGCTGCGTCTTTCTCCCTTTCTATTTGCTCCAACTCTTTCTCAATCTCCCGCCTCCGGATGAAGTCAGTGTACGTGTCGAATTGATGGGTCTTGATCTCCCACAGCACACGCATGCCGACTTGCAGCGCATCGAAGCGTACACCGTCAACGAGCACGTCCATTCCAGGATAACGGTTGGGCGGGAACTTGTCGGCACACTCGTTATGCGGGGCATCCTTGCCTGCGTGCGGCACCGGGACGGGCCTGCACTCAGGACGGCGCTCGCGCTCCAGTGGCTCAGTCTGCACCGGGGGGAACCCGTCTTGCCCTGATGGCTCGGGCTTGGGCTTCCGATTCGCTGAGGACCCCTGCGGGGTGGGCTTCGTTTGGGACGCGGGCTCGACTTCCTCTCTGCTATTCCCTCTCAGCTCATACGCGTCCAGCGCTTCCTTGATGATGACTCCCACCACTACCACGCCAACGACGATCACCGCGCCCACAACGATCTCCGGTGCCGCCAGGACACAAAGGCCGAGTCCCAAGGCAGCCGTGCCCGCCGAGGCAACGGCGCACCTTCCCGTCGTATCGTTGAACCGGACCCGGTCATGGTCGAGGACCTGATAGCACCGCTCCGCTAACACGGGCCAAGGCTGGGAAGCCTCACGGGCGGCGCAGCGCCCCCCATCCTTCCACGGCAGCGTCGCCGCACGCTGAAGGTTGGCGAACCTCGGGTTCCGGGACACGCGCTCTGTTGGGCTCGGTGCCGATGTAGCGCACGCCGAGAGGAACAGCAGAAGTGCAGCGCAGGCGCGGAGTCGCATTGCTTCGTCCTTTCCGTCGATCCTTACTCTGGCGGCTATATTCAGAAGTACAGTGCTGCACTAGAGGTCTCCTCACAGATGATCAACGAATTGGAGGAGACAGTGCGCGAGGACCTGTTGCCCGAGCCCGTCTCGTTTGTTTCGCAATCGAATTGATGTCGTGGCGGTTCCCGGTACCCCTAATGCCCACGCTCCTGCCGCCTCCCGACTTTGGGCCGCCTGGGCAGGCGCACGACACGCCAAGCGCCTTCAGTTCGCACCGCCAGCCCCCCGGCCCGTCAATCCGCCACCACTTCAATCAGCGGATTGAGCTCCCCCCATTCCTCGGGCGCCGTGATGACCCGCTCACACCAGGCCCGAAGCGTCTCGAGATGCCGGTCCTCGCCCACGGGCACGGCTTGCAGGCGCCGGTGCCACACGGCCACCGAAGGCAGGGCCTCGCGGCGGCAGTCGCGCCAATGACGAATCTTCCAGCCCGCGCCCTCCACCAGCTCGCGCAGCCTCCCGGAGCTGACCATGTGCATCGTCCCACCGAACGCCGAGCTCGCGGGCGAGCCGTCCTGACAGTTGACGCGCATCACCAGCCGGCCCGCGAACACCCGTAGCACTCGCAGCAGGCGCGCCTTGTCGCGGATGTGGCTCAGGGATTCGAGCAGGATGGCGCAGTCGAAGTGGCCGGGCGGCAGGGTCTGCTCGGCATCGCCCCAGCGGACCGGCAGCCCCAGCCCCGCGATGTACTGGAACTGGTTCCGGCTGATGGTGAGGCCGAGACTCCGGCACCCGAGCTCGCGAATCCACATCGCCAGCGGCCCGCCCCAGCCGCACCCGACGTCGTAGATGCGCCCGCCCGCCGGAATGAACGGGTACAGCGAGCTCACCGCCCGGCGCAGCGCCACGTCCATCGCCGCGTCGCTCGCGTCGAGCTCGGGCGTGTCGAACAGTCCGGCGTGGTAGTGCAGCTCCGGCCCGAGCACGGCCTGCCAGGTCTTCACCTCGCCGCCATAGAACGCATCCAGATCGGTGGGCTCTGAGTCGGTCCACGGCAGCACGGGCAAGCGCCGATACACCGACGCCTCCACCTCACGGTGAAACACCAGGGCCCCCTCGCGGACCCGGGCCTGGAGCGCGTCCTCGCTGTCGGGCCACGCATCCTCCAGCGACGCCGCGGCGTAGAGTGTCACCTGCGGCGCCCCCGCTCCGACGCGCACCGCGACATGACGGATGGGCAGCTGCTGCCAACGCGAGCCCTCCCCCGCCGGTACCCCGAGCTCCCTGGCCAGCGCTTGCAGCCCTTCCAGCGTTCCCGCGATGGGACACCAGGGGAACGCCAGGTCGACCTGCTCCACCTGCCCGTCGCTCCCCTCGCGCAGCCAGAAGCCTGAGCCCTGCCGAAGCCGCTCCTCCTGCGTCAGTCGCTCGAAGGCCGGGCGCAGTGAGTCCTGCACCAGGTGCGACGGCCGGAGCCCCGAGGCGGTCTCCGGCAGGAAGTGGAACGTGTATCGGGAGCGCCGGGCTTCACCGCTCGGCCGCCAACGCCAGGCCCGGTAGTGGTCGGCCAGCGTCGCAGGCTCACGGCCATGCAGGTACAGCCGCAGCTCGGGCCCGTCCTCGGTGAAGGCCACCGCGAGCCCCTGGCGGACGGGCAGCTCCGCCTCGCGTTGCGCGGCACGCACGGCCCCGGGCGCCGCCAGTCGCTCCAGCACACGCGCCATGGGTGTGAAGTCCGGCGGCTCGTCGCCCGCCAGCCAGCAACAGAAGCGGCCCTGGTCCTCGACCCGGCCCTGCGTCAGGCGGAGCGAGAACTCGAGGTCCACTTCCCTTCCGCCAAGCTCGGCTCCGAGCTGCCCGAGCAGCCACTTCGCGGTCCATGGCTCCATGCTGTTAGTGTCCCCGAATCGCAACGCCTCGCACCATGCCCCCGATGGATGTCGATGACAGCGCCATCTCCGACCCGGCCGCGCTCGCGCGTGCACTGCGGCCCCGACTGGTCCCCCACCCCGTACCGCAGAGTGACCCGCGGACCCGGGGCCTGCTGCTGGAGGTAGGCGGAGGCGCCGAAGGCCACAAGTGGCTCCGCGCCGAGCTGCCAGCGCTGGCCGGGCTGTTCGCCCGCTTCGCCGGCGATGCGGACTCCCTCTACGTCCTCGCCGTCAACGAGACGCCGCCCACCGCGCCGGACCGCTTCCTGCTCCGTCCCCACGTCGACCGTCGCTGGCTGGGTGACGGCTTCGGCTCCTCGACGCCGCGCTGGACCACGGTGGTGTTCCTGGACTTCCCCACCGACGCGCAGGGCGGTGAGCTGGTCGTGTTTCCTGTCGGCGCCTTCGATGATGCCGAGCCCGTGCCGCGCGACGGTGCGCGACGGACCGTCGAACGCCACCAGGGCGTCCTCGTGACACCGAAGCCCGGCCGCGCCTGCCGGCTCTCCGGCGACGTTCCGCACGCCGTGCTCGGCTACACCGCCGCGCCGGAGCGGCCCTGGCGCCTCGCCATCGTGCTCGCGGAGTTCGCGCACGACTCCGCCGAGCCACCACCGCGCGGCCTGCTCACCTGACGCGCGGGCAGCGCGAGGGCTGCCCGCACGCGAGGTCACCACTTCGTCGGATCCAGGCTGTTGCCCACCTTGGAGAACTCACTGCCGAGGCTCTTGAAGAGCTTGCCGATGTCCTTCGACGCGTAGCCGGCGTACTTGAGCGAATTCGAAAGGGCGTCGGGGCCCAGGTTGAACCCGCTCTTGAGGTAGTTGCCCACCTCATTCAAGCCGTACTCCGCCCCGTTGAGCGCCTTGCCGACGGCATCGGCCGAGCAGCTCCAGCCCACCTTCAGGGCATTGCCGACCTGGTCCGCCGCATAGCCAGCGCCCTTGAGCAGCTTGGCGGCCTCCTCCGCGCTGGTGCCGTACGCCGACTTGAGGGCGCCGCCCACCTGGTCTGCCGCATAGCCCGCCCCCTTGAGGAACCGGGCGGCGTCCGCCGCGCTGGTGCCATAGGCGGACTTGAGGGCATTGCCCACCTGGTCCACGGCATAGTCAGCGCCCTTGAGGAACCGGGCGGCTTCCTCCGCACCGGTGCCGTACGCCGACTTGAGGGCATTGCCGACCTGGTCCGCCGCAAAGTCAGCAGCCTTGAGCAGCTTCGCCGCTTCCTCCGCGCCGGTGCCGTAGGCCGACTTGAGGCCGTTACCCACCTGCTCCACCGCGTAGCGCGCACCCTTGAGGAACCGGGCGGCGTCACGCGCGCTGGTGCCATAGACCGACTTGAGGGCATTGCCCACCTGGTCCACCGCATAGTCAGCGCCCTTGAGGAACCGGGCGGCTTCCTCCGCGCCGGTGCCGTACGCCGACTTGAGGGCATTGCCGACCTGGCCCGCCGCATAGTCCGCGCCCTTGAGCAGCTTCGTGGCCTGCTCCGCGGACGTGCCGTACGCCGACTTGAGTGCGCCGCCGACCTGTTCCGCCGCATAGGCGGCGCTCTTCAACGCGGCCGTGGCTTCCTTCTCGGTCGCCTTGTACCCCTTGCTCAAGGCCGAGCCGACCTGGTCGGTGGCGTAGTTGGCCTCCTTCATCAACTTCGCCGCAGTCTCCCGGGTGACCTTGTAGCCGGAGCTCAGGACCTTGCCGATGGCTTCGCCGGAGTCCTTCGCGAAGTCGATGGCACCACTGCCCACGTTCTTGAGCCATGCCGCCGCGTCCCCGAAGAGGTGCTCGAGGTACTTCTCGGGCGCGTCGATGATCTTCTGTTTGATCCAGTTGATGAGCTGCTCGAAGTCCGAGGGCGGGATGTCGATGCCCAGGCGCAGCTCGAAGCCCTTCCCGTTGATCTTGAACTTCGCGGTGATGTCGCCCGCGAAGCCCTTCCGGGAGATGACGACGGACACATCCGCGAGCACGTCGATGGAAATGCTGACGTTGTTCGCGACCTTCACCCCGCCGATGCGGACCGCGCCGAAGTCGAGCCGGGGCGACGCCTTGAACCCCGCGGAGCCCTTGAAGACAGGGTCGTTCTTGTCCCACGACACGTCGAGCAACAGGTACGAGCCGAGCCACCGGCCCTCCAGCCGGAGCTGGTCGTTGGACATGACCAGGCGCGACTGCGACAGGGCGAGCCCGAAGAGCGCGTTGCGGGTCTCTCCCTGCAGATAGAAGCGCTGCTTGCTCACCATCCCCTCGATGGAGCCGGTCACCGACAGGGGCCAGTCCTTCGGGAAGAGGTCGAGCTGGCCGCTGAACCAGAACTGGTCATCGACGAGCTTCAGGTCTCCGCGCATGACCTGGCGCCCGGCCACCTTGAGGTGCGTATGGCCCTGGAGCTGGATGGCCGCCCGGGCCGGCGTCTTGGGAGCCGCCGCGAGCGCCCACTGGCCGCCGTTGACCACGCCGTGCAGCTTGTTCGCGCCGAGGTCGACGAGCTGCGTCCCGGCGGTGTGGTCCATGTTGTAGTAGGCGACGAGCCCGGCCTCCTTCCCCGTGAGGGGCAGGTTCATGCCCTCCGCAATCTGGGCCGGCGTCCGGGCCACGGACCAGTACCGCAGGTCGTCGATGCTGCCGCGGAAGGACGCCTGCGCGCTGGCATCGCCGCTGCGGCCCACGTTGACCGACGCGGCCTCGGGGACGAGCTCGCCCGGCATCCCGCCCTGGGCACTGAGGACTCCGTTGACGAAGACGGTGCACGTCTTGCCGTCGTTCGTGACGGCAAGATGGTTCCACTCGCCGAACCGGAGCGCACCCACACCCGTATTGAGAACGTTGGCCTGTTCCGACGTCGTGGTCTGCACCGTCGTCTTGGGCACGCTGACGCCGGGCACGGTGATCCCCGCCACCTTGGTGGAGGGGGTCTGCACGGTCTTGGTCGTCACGGACGTCGTCGTTACGCGCGCGGTGCAGCGATGGGAGACAATCCCATTGTTGCTCACGTAGAGCTTGGGCGCCTTCCCGCTGCCGCCCCAGATGCACTGCCACGAGCCCGTGGGGTCCTTGTCGGGACGGACCCACGCCTCGATGGTGTACTGGCCCGTCTTGAACCGGTCCGACTGCGGGATGAACGCGGCGTCGCTCTTGCCGTCGAGGACGAGTCCGTCGTGACGCAGCTTCGCGGACTCCGCCGAGGCCTGCGTCTCGACGCGGGCGGGGTTGCGCAGCCGCAGGTCGGACGGGACGAAGCGGGTGTTCGTGAGGGCGCCGTGGTTCCGGCCGCAGAGGTCGATGGCCCGGGTCCCTGAGTCCCCCTCGAAGCGATACAGGGAGACGAGGTCCTGGCGGTCCGCGGCGATGCGCTCGGACATGCTGCCCGAAATCTCGGCGGCGCTCCGTGCGCGCTTCCAGATGCGGATTTCGGCGACCTCGCCCTTCCAGGGGGACCCTAGCGGGGACACCTTGCCCACCCAGACGGAGTCCTTGAACGTGACGAGCGCCCCATTCACCGGGCCGCTGGAGAGCTCCTTCCCGTCGACGTAGGTCTTCGCGGTGACACCGTCATTCGTCAGCGCCACGTGCTGCCACTGCCCCCAGCTCACGGTGCCGTTGGGCGTGTTCGGCGGGCCTGAGTTCCCTCCCCCGGCGTCCGTGAACCGGTGGTGGTAGAAGCCGGACTTCGAGTTGACCGCGAGGAGGTGGTTCCTCCAGAGGCCGCCCTTCCGCGTGTCGACGCCGAAGACATCGGCCCACTCCCCGGACTGGTCCTTGGCCGAGCGGATCCACACCTCGATGGTGTACTCGGGCAGCACGAGGCTGTCGGCCGCTGCAATTTCGACCCAGGTGTCCTTGCCGTTGAAGGACAGCGCCTGGACACCCGGGGCCGCGCTCGGAGCGGCCGTGGCCGCTGGCAGCACCTGGATGACAGGGAGGTCCGTGGCCAGCGGCGCGTTCACCATGACCGCGCCGGAGAGCTCCAGCTCGGAGACGCCGAAGGTGCCGCCAATCTTGAACCCCGTGTTGAAGCCCATGGCCCCGGACGCGGCGAGCCCGAAGGCCGCCTCCATGCGGATGAACTCGAGGTCCGCCTCGCCACGGACGAAGGCGACGAGCCCCTCCTCGTTGCCCTGCTGGCCCTGCGTCGGTGTGCTCGCCACCGAGGGCAGCACGGTCATGAAGTCGTCGCGGTCGCTCTCGCTGAGCTTTAACTGCTTGAACGCGCCCTTCCGGAACTCGGCGGGCGTCGTGAGCAGCCAGTCGGCGTCGAACTTCATGAACGCGAAGCGGTACTCGGCGCTCCCGACCCGGTTCTCGATGGGAATCGAGCCGATGCAGTCGTTGATGGAGAACGTCTTCCCGAAGTTCATCAACGCCGCGATGTACTTCCACGAGCCGACCTTGACGTTCTTCCCCTTCGTCCCGAGCAGGCCGCCGCCGAGGTACTCGGGCGACTGCAGGAACTCGTCATGGAAGTTGAACGCGAGCTCCACGCCACCCGGCGGCGTGTTCGGGTCGAGCAGCACCTTGCGGTCGTTGAAGAACGCGCTGAAGGCCTGGAAGATGGCGACTGCGGCGGCGCCGTCGAGCCGCGGCTTCGGGAAGCCCACGTGGGCCTGGAGCCCCAGTCCCTCGATGCCCAGGTACTCGAACCCGAGCTCGTCATAGAAGACGGGCAGCGGGACGGGCAGGCCCTGGGACACGGGGATGATGCAGAACACGTCATCCAGGATGATGCGCCGCTGCAGCTGATTCGACGTGGGCAGCGGGAAGCTCTCGTCCCGGGGCAGCATCAGCGAGACGGCGAGCGACGGGAGGTCGAACTGGTCGATGAGCGCGTCGACCTCGCCGTAGAAGAGCGAGCCGGACAGGAGCGTGCCCACGGAGAACTTCCGCACCTCGATGCCGGTGAGCCCGGGCATGGGCACGTAGCTCTGCACGACGGACGGGAACAGGACGCGCACCGGCTTCTTCGGCGCCAGCATCCCCAGGCTGATGCGGCCGGCCGGGGAGAAGCCGAACTTGAACTCGAGCTGCTCGGGGACCTCGAGCTTGAGGTACTGCTTGAACCCGTCCGGGAAGCGATTGAGCACCTTGCCGGTCTGCTTCAGCGCGGTGACGACCTCGTTGGGGACACCCCCGGCCTTCTTCAGGAAGGTGACGAGCTCATCGACCTTCAGGTCATTGTTCTTGTCGACCAGGTCGAGCCCCTCGATGGGGAGCTTGTCCGGGAAGAGGTCCGCCATCTCCTTCCCCCCGCAGGCCTCCAGGAAGAGCTTGAGCGGCGCGAGGGGCAGCGCGAGCGGCCGGGTCACTTTCAGCCCGCCACCCGCCTCGAAGTACTGCGAGACGCCGTCATAGACGAACGTCGGCATCTTGAAGCTGACGGCACCGTACTGGCCGAAGTCGACGTCGAACCAGGCCTCGTTGTTGACGACCGTGGTGTTGGCGCCGGTGAACGGCGAGCTGAGGAACTGCATGGCCACGCCGGTGCCCGAGATGGTGAACCGGGTGCGGGCCAGGGTGAGGGGGTTGCCCGGCTGGTAGACGCGGAACAACTGCGCGCCGAGGTACGTATTGAGCTCCGCCGGAAGCCCGAGCCCGGCTTCGAGCACCAGCCCGAGCTGCGGCTTGATGGCGATGCCCAGCTCGGTGAGCTGGAAAACCACCTTGCCCAGGTCCTTGCCATTGGCCTTCGGCAGCGCGACATCGATGGGGCTGGAGACATTCAACGCCGAGAGGCGGGCCTCATTCTTCCCCGCGACGAGCATCGCCTGGACCTTGGAGGGCAGCACCTGGGCGAGGCCGCCGGAGATGCCGGTGAAGCCGAGGAAGGTCGTCCCCGTGAAGCTCCAGCCCGCGCTCGCGGACTCCTTGACGAGCCCGACCTCGAACAGCTCGCCACGGAAGCCCAGCCCCTCGCCCGTCGGGAAGTCGAGGTCGAATGCGGTGGAACCGGGGTTCGGCTTGAAGACGAGCGCCTTCTTCCCCTCGGCGGTGCTGCTGATGCCCAGGTAGCCGCCGAGCTTGAAGAGCGTGTCGACTTCCAGCGTCGAGGCCAGGCGGAGGTCGAAGTACGTCTTCTTCTTGCCGCCCTCGACGCCCCGGCGGTCGAGCAGCAGGTCGAACTGCGCGAAGGAGTACGAGCCCACGCCGTCGAGGTCGATGAGCGTCTTCTCCGGCGACGCCATCGCGCGGAACTTGATTCGCTGGATGCCCTGGGTGGTCTCGTAGCCCGCCTGGAGGTCGAGGGTCGTGTCGAAGAGCTCGGCACGCACCCCGCCGGAGAGCTGCCAGCTGCCGCCGGTCTGGTAGCTGAACAGGAGGTTGAAGGCCTCGAGCGCGAGCCCTTCGGCGGCCGGCACCGGGCCCTGGCCCTGGAGGCTCAGGCTCGCGTTGAACGAGGAGACCCGGGCGCCCGCCTCGCCGGAGACGTTCCGGTTGAGCGAGAACTGCACGTTCGTCTTGAGGCTCCCCTCCGCGGTGAGCTGCTCCCACTCCACCGAGGCGTCACCGAACGCGGAGAAGGCGCCGGTCTTCGTATTGATGCGGAAGGAGAGCGTCTCGAAGACGATGTCGGGCACCTCGTCCGGCAGCGCCTCGCCGTTGGTGACGAGGGACCAGAACGTCTTCAGCTCGAAGTGGGACAGGCTGCCGGCGAGCGTGAGCCCGTTGTTCACCTCGCCGGACAGTGCGACCACCGCGTCCGCGATGGCCATCTGGGCCGTCACGATGCCCCGGGCTCTGCCGCGAGCCTTGTTGTAGTCGACGAGGAGCGAGAGGCCCGTCACCTCGAACGCCGTCGCGCCGACGGGGATGGACAGCAGATCCTCGATGGCCGCGTCGAGGAAGAAGGCCTTCTCCCCGGGCGTGGCGGTCGCGCGGAGGCGCGTGATGGTGAGGGGCGGGAGGTCCGTCTCCCCCGGGAGGAAGGACTCGATGACGTCGCCGAGCGGCAGGGTCTCCCCCGCCGGCAGGCCGGCGCCGATGCGGAACGTGGGCAGCTCTCCGAACGCGGCGAGGCTGAACTTCTTGAACGCCAGCAGCCCGGTGAGGGTGGTGGTGAGCGTCCGGGCCTTCTCGAACGGGTTGCCCACGAAGAAGGTGAAGCCCACCTCCTTCAGCGTCATCACGTCCGGGAAGAGCTCCCAGTGCGTCTTCGACCCGATGCCGACCATCAAGGCGGTGACGGAGGCGTCATCCAGGTCGAGCGTGGTGCCGAACTCCGTGAGGGAGATTCCCTCGGGTGCCGGGAAGTCCTTGGGCAGGTCGTCGTCGAAGCCCTCCACCCCCACCGTCTGCGACAGGCTGGAGAAGCCGGCGACGGCGAAGTCGGAGAACCGACCGTGCAGGGAGAGCTCACTGTCACTGGCCGAGTACTCGTACCTGCCGACCATCTCCAGCGGACGCCCTCCGAGCTCGGCGTCGACGAGGAGGTAGATTCCCGGCGCCTGCGTGGCGGTGACCACCGGGTCCTGCTGGAACTCGTCGACCGCGGCCTTGAGGTAGACGAACGACTTGTTGAGCGTCAGGGGGCCGAGGCTCGAGGTGCCGAGAACGAGCGGAGCCTTGAGGCGTGCCCCGAGGAACGCCATCGGGTCGTACACCCTCCGGAATTCCTTCAGCGGCCCGACGAGCGGAATGGGGTCGTCCTGCTTGACGAGCGCCCCCACCGTCCGCAGCGCGCCGGAGAAGGGATAGAGCTCTCCGACGAAGTTGAGCCCCGGCACCACGTCGCACGCGTAGCGCTCGTCGAAGTACGCGTCGCTGCTGACGATGAGCCGGCCGGCGCCCATCGAGAGCTGCTTCAGGAAGTGGGGCTCGGGGAGAGCCGAGCCCCAGGTGGGGCTCTGGTACGTGCCGGCGCGGCCGGGGAGGCTCGGCAGGACGCTGGAGAAGGACCAACCGGCGGGAAGCTGGAGCTCCACGACCAGCGAGAGCGCTCCCTCGCGCTCCCGGGCCAGGAAGGACACCTGGACGTCCTTCAGCTCATTGAGCGTCGTGGTCCCGAAGAGCTCGAGGCGCTCCGCGGTCCGGGCGGTCTTCTCGGTGACCGTGTCGATGGTGAGGGACTCCACGTCGAGCGCGGAGCGAAGGATGGTGGCGAGTTCCGCCGAGCCGATGAAGGCCTGGTCGATCTTGATGGAGTGGCGGGCCCCCATGGGACCGATGGCATCGAACTGCTGGAGCACGTAGGCGAGCGACATGGTTTCGATCCTCCTTTCTGGACGGGGAGCTAATTCACCGCGTCGACATCCACGGGGCGCAGCGGCGTCGGGTCCCTGAACTTGACCTGCCCCTTGTAGGGATCGATTTTCGAGATGTTGACGGGCACCTGGATGTCATTGAGCGGGTATTTTTCGATCTTGAAGGTGCTCACGATGAGCGTGTTCAGCTCGTCCTTGATCGCCTCCTCCTTCTCTCTCTCCACCGCCCGCAGATCCGCCGCCTCGCGCGCCGTGGACTGCCTGAGCGCGCCCTGCTCCAGGCTGATCGCGGTCTGCTTCGCATTGATATCGGCGTTGCTCTGCAGCTTGGCGAGCTCCGCCCTCAGCTGGTTGAGCTTTGTTTCACTGGCCTGGATTCGCTCCCGATAGCGAGCCTTCACGTCCGCGCTCTTCTTCGCGTAGAGCTGCTGGTAGTCCTGCTCGAGCGAGATCCGCATCTGAGCGATCTGCCGCTCACGCTCGGGGCTCAGCCGGCCTGGGACATTGAAGGTCTGCCTCAGCAGCTCGGTGTAGATGGGGAACGGCGAGACGACGATGCCCCGGAGGTACGTGGGCCTGTCGGCGTACAGGTCCTCGATGGTGGTCTCGACGATGGTGCCGGTGCTGGCGTCGAGCTCCAGCATCCCGTGCCCCTGCGTCATGTTGAAATGCTGTCGCGCGGCCGGGCTCTTGATCTCCATGAGCTTCCCGGTGGAGAGCGCCACGTGATCGCCCATGCCGAAGAGGAGCACGCGCCCCCGCGGGATGATCCAGTCACTTGGAATCCACGCGCAGCGTGTGGTGGGGACCTTCCGGCCCTGGAATTCGACCGGCGTGGCGGACCGGATGTAGCAGGGGTTCTTGTCCGGCGCGGCGGGGTCGTACGCCCAGAAGAAGTAGTCCATGGCCGTCACGAGCCCGGACTGCAGGCGGCTCGGGAAGGAGCCGGAGTACATGGGGTCTTCCGCATAGTCCCCATGCTTCGCTCGCGACGGTGCGTTGGAGAGGGCGATGTAATAGGGAGGTGTGAGCTTCGTCTGCACGAGTGAGTACAAGACGGCTTCCCAGCAGTTCATCTTCCTGGGCTCACGGTCCGTCACTGCCTTGACCATCCACTGAAACATCGGGCGATAGGAGAGCGTCGTGTTGTCGGTGAACGACGCCGGCCCCCAGGTGATGACGTCCGCCTTCTCCATCGCCTCGTCCGCGAAGAAGAGCTTGGCCCTGGCCACCGCCCCCGAGTCCGCGTACTTCACCCGCTTGGAAGGCTCGAGCAGGACCTCCTTCGCCCAGGTCTCGTCGGCTTCCTTGTTGAACGCCTTGATGGCTTCCTGGGCCTTCGTGTACCGCTCGGTGTGCTCCTTCATCAGCGCTTCCATCACGTTCGCGGCCTGGTAGCCGACGTTGCGGAGGTGGACTTCCTGCAGGAGTGCCGGCCAGTCCTTGAAGCGCAGCCCCTCGTGGATCAGGTCATCCGTGATGACGTTCAGGTCCTTGATCCTGTTCGCCTGGTCCCCGAGCTTCAGGACGACGTCCTCCTTGAAGCGGGTCTCGTCCCCGGTCGAGTACTTCGCTCCGCCGACAGTCACGGTGCCCATGGTCATGCCCTTGTTCGAGGAATGGAGGTGCTCGCACGCACGGAGGGCGGGGACTGATGTGTTTCACGGTCGCCCCCCAGGGATGCACGTCACCCCATGAGCGTCGACCTTACCAACCGCCCTGCCCCGACCGCGAATCAGGGGCATCGGGCGCTGGCTGGCCCCTCGGCGAGCACCGCGACGCATGTATTGATGCAGCGCGTGGGACGGAAGGGTCTACGTGGACTCCGAGGCCCGTGAGACCCGGAGTGATTCAGCGAACCGTGCGTGCGCTCGGAAACAGGCGGACCAGCAAGGCTGCCAGCGCCGAGGTGGTCGCCAGCAGTGTCACGGCCACCCATCCCCACCAGGCCAGCACGAGGCTGCCACCCGCCGCGCCGATGGACATACCGATGAACATGCAGACGAACAGCACCGCATTGAGCCGGCTGCGTGCGGCGGGGTCGATGCCGAAGACAATCGTCTGATGCGCCACGAGCGTCATCTGCGCGCCCAGGTCGAAGCCGATGGCACTGGCGGCGAGCAGCCACAGCTGGGTGCCCGGTTCGAGCCCCGGCAGCGCGAGCATCGTGGCAAACGAGAGGGCGGTGAGTCCGGCGCCCAGGCGTGTGACGACTTCGGGGCCAAAGCGGTCCGCGAGGCGGCCCGCGACCGGCGCGCCGAGGGCCCCGGCAGCGC
>JBKGHK010000559.1:0-6773 GCA_046520375.1 Pyxidicoccus sp. 3LFB2 | reverse complement strand
GCCCACAGCACCGGGGCCAGGGCGCGCTCGCCGTTGGGCGTCAGCACCACGTCCGCCATGCCACGCGGCCGGAAGGTGATGTTCGTCACCACGCCCGTCATCGGGTCCGGCGCGGCCTCCGTGTCGCGCACGTTGGCGCGCGCGTACAGGTCCGTGCGCTCCTTCATGACGCGGGGCGGCCCGAGTCCGACAGGTCCACCGTCACCAGGTCGCTGTGGCGGAAGAGGCTGATGAGCGCGCGCTTGCCCCCGTCCACGAGCGCGATGCCGCGCGGCTCCTCGCCCACCGGCAGCTCCCAGCGGACCGACAGCGAGCGCGTGTCCACGGCCATCAGCGTGCCGTGCTGGGTGGTGTCCAGCGCGGTGCTGTTCACCACGTAGAGCGTGTCCCCGCCCGGCGTCACGGCCAGGCCCATGGGCTCCACGCCCACGGAGATGCGCGCCGCCTCGCTCCAGTCACCCCGGCGGATGACGGACACGGTGCGCTCGGCGCGGTTGGAGACGTAGATGGTGTCGTCCGGGCCCACCACCACACGCTCGGGGCCGCGGCCGACCTTCACCTCGCCCACCTTCTCGCCGCGCCCGGTGTCCACCACCGCGAGCACGCCGTTGTCGGCGTCCACCACATACAGGAAGGCGTCATCGCGGCTGAGCGCCACCGAGCCCGACGCGTTGTTCCACGTCGGCTCCGCCTGGCGCTCACCACACGCGGCCAGACCCAGCGCCGAAGCCAGCACCGCGGCAAGTACGTGCCGTCTCATTTGGAATGTCCTCCTCGCGACGCCCCGGCCCACACCCACCCGCCGTGCCAGACTCCGGGACACCTGCGTCATGTACGGGGGAACTGGCGGCCGGCCCTGGTCGCTCGCCTCCCCCGCAGGCCCACATGCTTGCACCAGAAGGCCCCGGAAGTCGATGGCCTCCGCACCCCGGGTATGGGCGGTGGACAGTCCGGGGGGCCCTGGGGGTGAAACGCCACGAGCATGTGGCTCCGGGTAGGAGTAAAGGAGAGGGGTCGTGGCGCGCTCTCCCCCCGTCATCCTCAACTTCCGGCGCACGTTCGCCCTGCTCATCGTCCTGGTGGTGGTGCCGTCCGCCGGCCTGTCCGGCTTCGGCGTGGTGGCCATCATCAACGAGCGCGCCGCGGTGGAGAAGCGGCTGGAGTCCGCCTGGCGCGGCACGCTGGAGTCCCTGTCCGCCGAGCTGCCCCGGGCGCTGAACTCGGCCGAGCTCGTGGAAGAGGCGGGCACGCTGCGCCTGCAACTGCCGAATGGGCGGGTGGTGTCGGAGTCCGACGGCACCTTCCGGGTGGAGGGCGGCCGCGTCCACACCAGTGACCCGCAGCTGCTGGAGGCCTTCACCGCCGTGCTCCCGGAGGCCGGCTCGGTGCCCACCGAGCCCACCGTCTTCTCGCTCACCACGGGCGGGCGCGCGCTCTTGGTGTCCGCCGAGCGGCGGGGCGACGAGGTGCGCGGCGTGCGCCTGTCGGTGCGGGCGCTGGAGGCGCTCCTGGCCGAGCGGGTGGACTCGCGCGTGGTGTCCGGAGAGCCGGTGCTCTTCACCCTGCTGCCCGTGCCGCGCGAAGTCGTGAGCGAGGGCGGGCTGATGGGCAAGCTGGTGTCGGAGGTGGCGCAGGCGCGCGCCAGCGCCCTGGCCCCGGTGGGGCTCGCCGAGCGCGTGTTGGACCCGCCCCTGCAGGACTTCCGGCTGGTGGTGCTGCCCACCGGCGAGGACCCGGTGGCGCGCGCCTCCACGCGCAACCGCGTGGTGTACGGCGTGCTGCTGGGCCTGTTCTACCTGACGCTCACCTTCGGCGTGGCGTACACGGGCCGGGCCCTCTACCGCGAGGCGCAGCTGTCCCGGATGAAGACGGACTTCGTGTCCCTGGTGAGCCATGAGCTGCGCACGCCGCTCACCTCCATCCGCATGTTCATCGAGACGCTCGCCCTGGGCCGGCTGAAGGACCCGGCGCAGATGCAGGAGGTGCTCACCCTGCTCACGCGCGAGACGGAGCGCCTGTCCATCTTCATCGAGCGCGTGCTGGACTGGGCGCGAATCGAGGGGGGCCGCAAGGTGTACCAGCGCGCGCCCCTGCCCGTGGCGGACCTGGTGGAGTCGGCCGTGGCGGCCTTCCGCGCCCAGCGGCTGGAGGGCGGCGTGGACCTGAAGGTGGACGTGCAGGAGGGCCTGCCGCGGCTGGACGTGGACAAGGACGCCATCGCCGGGGCCCTGCTCAACCTGCTGCAGAATGCCTACAAATACAGTGGCCCGGAGGACAGGCGCATCACCCTGTCCGCGCGCGCCGGGGGGAAGTTCGTGGACCTGTCGGTGGAGGACAATGGCGTGGGCATCGCCACGAAGGAGCGCAAGCGCATCTTCGAGCGCTTCTACCGCGTGGACAACCTGCTGACACGGCGCACGGAGGGCAGCGGACTGGGACTGGCCATCGCCCGGCGAATCATCGAGGCTCACAACGGACGCATCAGCGTGCAGAGCGAGCCCGGCAAGGGCAGCCGGTTCACCATCCACCTGCCGGTGGGGAAGGCATGACGGAGACGACGCGGCGCATCCTGGTGGTGGAGGACGACCTGTCCATCCTCGCCGGCCTGTCCATGAACCTGCGCTTCGAGGGCTACGAGGTGCTCCAGGCCCAGGACGGCCGCACGGGGCTGGCGCGCGCGCTGGACGAGGCGCCGGACCTGGTGGTGCTGGACCTCATGCTGCCGGAGCTCAACGGCTACGAGGTCCTCAAGGAGTTGCGCCAGCGCGGCCGGGACACCCCCGTGGTGGTGCTGTCCGCCAAGGGCATGGAGACGGACAAGATTCTGGGCCTCAACCTGGGCGCCGACGACTACGTGGTGAAGCCGTTCGGCCTTCAGGAGCTGCTGGCGCGCATCAAGGCCGTGCTGCGCCGCCGCTACCCCACGGTGGGCGCGGCCGTTGCGCCGGTGACGTTCGGCGACGTCAGCGTGGACATGGCCGCGCGCACCGTGGCGCGCAATGGCACGCAGGTGGAGCTGACGGCGCAGGAGTTCAAGCTGCTGGCCCACTTCCTCGGGCACCCGGGGCGCACCTTCACCCGCGAGGAGCTGCTGTCCGGCGCGTGGGGCTACCACTACGAGGGCAGCGCGCGCACCGTGGACAACTTCATGCGCCAGCTCCGGCTGAAGTTCGAGCCGGACCCCGAGGCCCCCCGCCACTTCCTCACCGTGCGCGGCCTGGGCTACCGCTTCGAGCGCTGACGCAGGGCCTTCCCGGGCCCCGGAAGCCTGGGAGCCGGGGCCGTGCTCAGGGCCCGGCGATGCCGATGTGGCGCGAGTCCTCGAGGTCGAAGGGCTTGCCGTCGAAGCGGCCGTAGCGCTCGCGCGGGGTGAGGCCGGCGGCGTTGAGCGCCGTGTCCAGCTCCTCCGGAGAGAAGTGCCGCAGCTTGAGGCGGCGGATGGGGCTGGGGCCTCCGGGCTGCTTGCGCTCACGCAGGTGCAGGGCGAACAGCGGGCGGCGCGGCTCCAGGCCGGCGCCGGGCTCCTCGTCGTCGCGGGGGAGCACCGGCTCGCGGGGCGTGTTGAGCACGTCGTAGACGAAGGTGCCGCCGGGCGCGAGGTGGTAGCGCACCGTGGCCAGGAAGGCCTCCAGGTCGTCATTGCCCGGCATCAGCCCCAGCGCATGCTGCGGGGCCAGCACCAGCGGGAAGCGGTCCGGCAGCCGCAAGGCGCGCAGGTCCATCACCTGGAAGCGGGCGCGGTTGGAGACCTCGGTGGACTCCGAGGCGCGGCGCTCCTCGGCGGAGCGGATCATCACCTCGGACGGGTCCACCCCCACCGTGGTGAAGCCATGCTCGGCCAGGGCCCACACCACGCGGCCATTGGCGGCGCCCAGCACCAGCACGGGCGCGCCGTGCTCGGTTGCCTGCCGCGTGTAGAAGAGGAGGTCCGGCTCCTGCCCCACCAGGGAAAGCGGCGTCCGGCCTCGCGCGTCGTTGCCACCCATTCCGCCCACGGCCTAGCACGTTTCCAGGGCTGGCCGGGACAACCACGTGCACACGGTGGGAAAGCGTTTGCCCACCGCCTGTCCGGGAGCGGACGGTGCTCCCCCCTTCAGGGACAGTCGGGGCTGGCATCCGGATTGCGAAGGAGGGGCGCGGACACGGTTCGCCCGTCCAGGGCGGCCGGTTTCGAAGGTTCTTCGCAGGGGATGGTGGCGGATGACGCGCGGATGGCGTTGGGCGGGCGCGCTCTTGTTGACGGGCGCGATGTGGACGGCGGTGGGCTGTGGCTCGGGAGACGACACCGACTCGAAGGACCCCGTGGTCGAAGATCCTCCAGAAGCCGTCCGGCCGCCCGGGGAGGACGCCGGGACGCCGGACGCGGGGGGAAATCCGCCGGATGGCGGGGGTGAAATCCCCGATGCGGGCACGCCGCCCGACTCCGGCACGCCTGACTCCGGCACGCCCGACTCGGGCACGCCGGACTCCGGGACGCCCGACTCCGGGACGCCGGACGCGGGCCCTGTCGTGGCGAACTATCCGCTGCCCGCCGCGGCCAACTGGGAGTTCTACGGCCGGGAGCAGGGCGGCCCGCTCGCCGTCCATGGCGTGAGCGCCGACGAGGGCGGCAACATCTGGGTGGCCGGCGGTGAAGAGGGCCTCTTCCTGCTGAAGAAGGGGGAGACGAAGTTCCGGCGCTTCACGATGGCCGAGGGGCTGCGCCCGTATGGCTACATGCCGGATGGCAGCGTGCCTCCCGGGCCCAAGTACCTCAAGGTCATCTCGGTCGCCGGCGCCTGGGACGGCACCGTCTTCGTGGGCTACGAGGGCCTGCCGGGTGACGGAAGCAACCACTGCGAGAACAACTGGGATGGCCCGTCGCCAGACCCGGCCCGCTACAAGAGCGGTGACGCCGACCGGGTGAGCCTGCGCGCCGATGGCACCCTGGACGTGGTGCACTACGACATCTCGTCGGGACCGGGCGTCGTCAGCGCCGAGCTGCGAGGCCGCGAGAAGCTCTGCAACGTCTGGCGCATCGTGTATCACAAGTGGCCGGACCCCGAGCACCCCGAGTACAGCAGCGTCTGGTTCGGTGCCAACCATGGCTTTGCGCGCGGAGACGCCCACTTCCCGGGGAACCCCACGTGCAACGGGAAACTGACCTGCTCGGGCGTGGAGGAGCACAGCCACCCGGCCCTCAATGCGTATGTCTATTCCCACGCCAAGGAAGACCAGGCGCAGCACGGCAAGGACTACAGCAAGTGGCGGGTCAAGGACGCGCTCCTGACGGATGCGTACTGGGGGCTCGCGCTGCTGCCCAATGGGGACGTCTGGGTTGGCGGCGCCAACCGCTCGACGAAGTACTTCTACGGCACCACGGACAGGAACTTCTGGAGGGCCCAGGAGTGGACGGAACGCGGCGACTACGCCTGGAACCGCATCGACATCTGGAAGGACGCCGTGGGTGAGGAGCGGTACTCGCGCCCCGAGCAGCGCACGGATGACGTGGTCTCCGGCATGGCCGTCGTGGGGACCACCGTCTGGGTGGGCTCCTTCGGCAACGGCCTGGCGCAGCTCAACGAGAACGGAGAGGTCATCCGCACGCTGAAGAACGAGCTGGCGGCCCCTCATGTCGCGAGCATCGCCGCGGACCCGCTGGACGACAGCATCTGGGCGGGCACCAGTTGGGGCGGTGGCCTCAGCCGCGTGAAGAATGGTGTGGAGCGCTACGGGATGTCCCTGTTCGGGCGGGAGCTGGCCTCCATGCGCGTCCCGGACATCCAGGTGGACCGCACGGGAAGTCGGCGCCGCATGCTGGTGGCCTTCCAGGGCTACACGCAGAACGGCACGGTGGTGCCCGGCGCCATTGGAATCTACTCGGGTGACTGACCCCACACGGGTAGCCTGAAGGCACGGCGCCGTCCCTCTTCGCCGGAGGGACGGCCGCTTCTTTTTTCGCCGGTGGCGGCGCGCTACTTCGCCAGCACCTTGTACTTGTCGAACAGGGCCTGCTGGCGGCTGGTGAGCGGCACCTGCCTGCCGCCCAGCCACATGCCCACCGGACGCGAGCCCAGCTCCAGCGGGTCGCCATTCCACAGCACCAGGTCCGCGGGAGCGCCCGGCGCAATGCGCCCCGTGTCCAGGCCGAAGGCCACCGCCACGTCCTGCGTCACCGCGCGCAGCGCGTCCGTGTGCGGCAGGCCCCACGCCACCGCGTTGCCCGCCTCCTGCGCCAGCGTGCGCACCATGGCGGGCTCGCCCAGCACGGAGAAGAGCACCTGCACGCCCGCCGCACGCAGCAGCGCCGCCGAGTCACCCCGGCTGTTCAGCCGGTCGAAGTCCGCCGGCAGGTTCTGCGTGGGCTGGAGGATGACGGGCACCTTCGCCGCCGCCAGCTCGGGCGCCACCATCCACGCCTCGCTGCCTCCGGCGAGGATGAGCTTCAGCCCGTACTCCTTCGCCAGCGACAGCGCCGCGCGCAGGTCCGACACGCGGTCCGCCCGCATCACCACCGGCAGCCGGCCCGCCAGCACCGGCTGCAGGGCCTCCAAATCCAGCCGGCTCGCCGCCACGTCGCGCATGCGGCGCTGCTCGTAGTCCGCCTTGCGACGGCCGTACTCGCGCGCGTCGAAGAGCAGCTCCCGCAGCCGCTCCAGCACCCGCGCCCGAGAGCCGGACACCGCGTCGCGCCCCGTCCTGCCCAGGTTGATGTGCATGGCCAGCGTGGCAGTGCGGATGGCGCCGTCCGTGGTGACGAAGGCGCTCTGCCCCGCCACCAGCCCGCCCTTGGG